>NZ_JBAMHQ010000001.1:2128912-2433042 GCF_037081775.1 Haladaptatus sp. ZSTT2 | reverse complement strand
CCAACGTAGCGCGCGGCAAACTCACCCTCGCCATCACACCCGACGAGGAAGTGCTGTCGCTCGGCGCGGCCGCCCTCGACATTTCAGCAGACGCCTACATCGTTGGCGAACCCACCAACCTCGACGTGTGCAACGCGGCGAAAGGCCGCTTCGAGGGGACGATTACCGTCCACGGCGACAACGCCCACGCCGCAGAGCCACAGTCGGGGAAAAACGCCGTCTCCGGGGCGGGGCAAGTGCTTCGTGCGCTCGAAACGTTCCTCGAACGCGACGACGCCCCGCCGGTGCATCCCGAACTCGGCGCAGCGACGCTCACGCCCACGATGATTGACGGCGGAACCGCGTCGAATCAGGTTCCTGCCGAGTGTCGCATCACCGTCGACCGCCGGAGCGTCCCGCCCGAAACCGCAGACTCGTTCACAACCTCGCTCGAAGCCCACCTCCGCGAACACGTCCCCGACTTCGAGTGTACGTTCGCGCTCACCGAGCGCCCGACGCCGTTTCTCGAAGCGTTCGAGACCGACGACGACGGCAAACTGGCGCAGACGCTCGCGGCCGCGTCGGGTGGCGACATCCGCCCGTTCTCGGCGGCGACCGAAGCGTCCTACTTCGCCACAGACGCGCCGACGGTCGTGTTCGGCCCCGGCGTGCTCGCAGACGACGAGGGCGCAGTTGCCCACGCGCCGCGCGAGTACGTCCGCTTCGCAGAGGTCGAAGCAGCGGGTGCCGCCATCACCGAAACCGTCGCGTCGTTCCTCTCCTAACTCCCGTCGCCTGCGACCCACGCGGCGAGCGCCTCACGATTCGCGTAGCCGAAAATTGAGAGCGCGAGCACCAGCACGCCGAGTATCGCCGCCGTCGCAAGATTCCTGCTGGCGAGTTCCGCGCCCACCAGATTCGTGAGCAAGAGCGACGGGGCGCGCCCGAGAATGGCGATGAGGACGATACGCGACAGCGAGAGCCGAGTGAGTCCGGCGACGAAACAGATGGCGTCATCTGGCAGGCCGGGAACCAGAAAGGCGAGAAACAGGCCCGCTGCGCCCCGGCGGTCGGTAACACCGTCGAACCGAGCGAGCGTGTCCGGGTGGACGACACGGGTGACGTAGGGGCGGCCAAACCGCCGGGCGATGCCCGCGGCGAGAAAGCTCCCGATGGCCGCGCCAATCACGCTGTAGAGCGTGCCGAGGGCCGCGCCAAAGAGGTAGCCACTCACCACGCCCATCGCCTGCCCGGGGATGGGAGCGATGACGACCTGCGCGATTTGGAGGGCGATGAAGACGAGCGGCGCGAGCGAGCCGTAGCCTGCGATGAGCGTGCGAGCATACTCCGGGTTTGCGAACAGCGGGAGTGCCTGTCGACTCACCAAGAGGAGGGCGGCAAAAAAGAGCACGAAGGCGGCTACACGAAGCACGAATCCGCGCCGCCCGTCAGCCGAAACGAAAATTTTCACGTACCTAGCTGTACGCGAGGGACGTGGATAACTGTCTACGCCGAATCGAGTTCGTCTACGAGGTCGGCCGCGATGCCCGTGTAGCCCGCAGGCGTGAGCGCGTGGAGTTCGTCGCGCACGTCCTCTGAGACGTCTAAGTCATCAAAGAGCGCACGGAAGTCGTCAAGGGTGACGCGCTGGCCCCGCGAGAGGGCCTTCACGCGCTCGTAGGCGTCCTCGTGGCCCTCGCGTCGGAGGATGGTCTGGACGGCTTCCCCGATGATTTCCGGCGTCGCATCCAGCTCTTCGCGCATGACTTTCTCGTTCGGGACGACCTTCGAGAGCCCTTTTTGCACCTTACCGTAGGCGATAAGGCAGTAGGCGAACGCCGCGCCGATGTTGCGTTTGACGGTGGAATCCGAGAGGTCGCGCTGGAGTCGGGAAGTGGTGATGTAGTCACCTAAGAACACGAGGTCTGCGTTGGCTTTCGAGAGGTTACCCTCGCTGTTCTCGAAGTCGATTGGGTTGACCTTGTGGGGCATCGTCGAACTGCCCGTCTCGCCTTCGACCGTCTCCTGCCCTAAATACCGATCTGAAATGTAGAGCCACATGTCGCGGTCTAAGTCGATGAGGACGGTGTTCGCGGTGCGGATGGCCCCGAACAGCGCGGCGAGGTCGTCACACGGGTTGACCTGCGTGGCCAGCGGGGTGTAGTCGAGGCCGAGTGAGGTGACGAACTCGCGGGAGAACGCGCGCCAGTCAACGTCCGGATAGGCGACGTGGTGGGCAGCGTACGTGCCGCTTGCGCCCGCGAGCTTGCCCGAGATTTCGTCGCTCGCGCGCTCGAGGGTGGCGATGGTGCGCCCGAGGCGGGCGGCGTAGACGGCCATCTCCTTGCCGAACGTCGTTGGCGTGGCTGGCTGGCCGTGGGTGCGCGCGAGCATCGGCAGGTTGCGGAACTCGCGGGCCATGGCGATGAGCACGTCGCGGGTTTCGTAGAGTTCGGGCAAGAGAATCTCTTTGACAGCGGGCTTGACGAGCAAGCGGTGGGCGAGGTTGTTCACGTCCTCGCTCGTGAGGCCGAAATGCACCCACGGTCCGGCGTCTGCGAGCGACGCGGGGAGGCCCTCGCGGATGAAGTACTCGACGGCTTTCACGTCGTGGTTGGTCGCGGTGTACTCCTTGTAGCCTGTCGTTTCCAGTTGCTTGATGATGTCCGCGTCGTCTGCGTCGAACTCCTTGTAGAGGGCGCGCAGCGTCTCGCGGTCTGTGTCAGTGATTTCGAGGGGCGTCACGTCGAGGTCGGCGAGCGCGATGAGATACTCCACTTCCACTTGCACACGGGCGCGCATGAGCGCGGCCTCGCTGGCGTAGGGCGCGAGCGGTTTGGTGTAGCGCCCGTATCGCCCGTCGAGCGGCGAGACGGCGAACAACGGGCCGTCTGCGTCGAATGATGACATACCTTCGACTGCCGCCCGGCATAGCAAAAGCGTGTCGGTCGAGGGACACAGGGGCGTGCATAGAACCGCTGGACGAGTGCTGTTTTCGCACCCATTTTATGCACGAACTCGTATAGAATAGCTCCAGCAATCGCAATTACTTTACTCCCGGCGGACGCGCTCTCGCACATGACACGAATCGCTGGTCTGGCGAGCAACCGCGGACGGAATCTCATGCACATCGCAGACCTCGCGCCCGGCGGCGCGGCAGTCGAGGTCGTCCTTACGAACCAAGAGGGCGCGCCGGTGCTCGACGCCGCAGCAGAGCGCGGCATCGCCACGGAAGTCGTCGAACGCGAGGAGGGCGAATCGCGTGAGTCACACGAACAGCGCATCCTCGCACGCCTCGCTGACTACGATTTCGACCTCGTCTGTCTCGACGGCTACATGCGCGTCCTGACCGGCGAATTCTTGAACAATGCTCCGACGACGCTCAACGTCCACCCCTCCCTGCTCCCGATGTTCAAGGGAATGGACGCGTGGGGCGACGCGCTCTCCGCGGGCGTGAAGGTCACCGGCTGCACTGTCCACGTCGTCAACGAGGAGGTCGATGCCGGGCCAATCGTCACCCAAGAGCCGATTCCAATCTACGACGGCGACACCGAGGAGACGCTCAAAGAGCGCGTGCTCTACGAGGGCGAGTTTAAGGCCTACCCGCGCGCCATCAAGTGGTTCGCTGACGACGCCGTCACGGTGTCAGAAGACGGCGTCGAAATCGATGCCGACGTAGGCGGCGAGTTCCCGGCCCGCCGCGTCGAAACCGCAGATCACCTCACCGACCTGCGGTACGGGGAAAACCCCCACCAAGCAGCCGCCGTCTACGCCGACGCGACCTGCGAAGAGGCGAGCGTCGTCCATGCAGACCAGCTCAACGAGGGCGCGAAGGCGCTGTCGTACAACAACTACAACGACGCCGACGCCGCGCTGAACCTCATCAAGGAGTTCGACGAGCCCGCCGCCGCGGTCATCAAGCACGCAAACCCCGCAGGCTGTGCGACCGCCGACACTCTCGCTGAAGCCTACGAAAACGCGCTCTCGACCGATCCGATGAGTGCCTTCGGAGGCATCGTCTCGCTCAATCGCACGTGTGACGCGAAAACGGCAGAGCGCATCATCGATTCGTTCAAAGAGGTCGTCGTCGCGCCGGGCTACACCGAAGCCGCCCTCGACGTACTCACCGAGAAGAAAAACCTGCGCGTGCTCGACGTTGGCCCGCTCAACGAGATTACGTCCACACTCGTGGAGAAACCAATCGTCGGCGGCCGTCTGATTCAGGAACGCGACCTCCAGAAACTCACCGTCGATGACCTCGAAGTCGCCACCGAAAAAGAGCCGTCCGACGAGGAATTGGAGACGATGTTGTTCGCGTGGCAGACGCTGAAGCACGTCAAATCCAACGGGATTCTCTTTGCGAAGGGCACGGAAACCGTCGGCGTCGGCATGGGACAGGTTTCCCGCGTGGACGCCGTCCGCCTCGCCGCGATGAAGGCCGAGGAACACGCAGAGGGCAAGGACGCGAAGGGTGCAGTGATGGCTTCAGACGCCTTCTTCCCGTTCCCAGACGGCATCGAAGCCGCCGCGGAAGCCGGTATCACCGCCGTCATCCAGCCCGGCGGCTCGGTCAACGACGACGACGTGATTGCTGCCGCAGAAGAACACGGCATGACGATGGTGTTCACCGGCCAGCGTTCCTTTAAGCACGATTGAGCACAGTGAAATCGTGCTTAAAGCTCGTTGCGAGCGAAGCGAGCAACGGTGTTTCAAACACGACTAAACGTAGTGCAGGAGTGTTTGAAGTTCGGCGCGAGTAGCACTCACCTCGCGTGTGACGCGACACCCACCGACGTTCGACAGGCTAAAGCGGACACCTCAAGATTCCATCTGTATGGAGTTCCACGACGCCGCGAACTTTCTTTTCGACCTGCGGCGGTTCACCCCACGGGCGGGCACCGAGGCCACGCGGGCCCTGCTCGACCACCTCGGCAGTCCCGACGACGACATCGATTTCGTACAGGTCGCGGGGTCAAACGGCAAGGGCAGCACCGTTCGGATGCTCGAATCGACCCTCCGCGAAGCCGGGCTGTCGGTCGGGCTCTACACCTCACCGCACTTAGAGGACGTCCGCGAGCGCGTCCGCGTGAACGGTCGGATGATTTCGAAGCAGGCTCTCATCTCGTTTGTCGAACAGACGAAACCGTATCTCACCGAGGCGGCCGCGGCGGGCGAATCCCCAACTTTCTTCGAGACGCTCACCGCGCTCGCCGTGTGGGAGTTTGCGAGAAAGGACGTAGACGTGGCTGTCCTCGAAGTCGGGATTGGTGGAAAATACGACGCGACGAGCGCCGTTTCTCCGATTGCGAGCGCCGTGACGAACGTCTCGCTCGAACACACCCAGTACCTCGGGGATACGGTCGAGGAAATCGCCACCGATAAAGCACACGTCGCCTCCGGCGTGAACCCGCTCGTGACCGCCGCAACCGGCACGGCACTCGATGCGGTTCGCAAGCAGGCGGGCGACATCGTCACCGTCGGCGGCGACGACGCGGACGTGACGGTCGCCTACGACGGGCGCGACGGCCTCGAAGGCCGCGTCAGGCTCTCCGGCCCCGACTGGCACATTGAGGCGCGTCTCCCCGCGCTTGGCGACCACCAGGCGGCGAACGCGGGCATCGCGGCCACGCTTGCCCGACAGGTCGCAGACGTAGACGAAGCAACCATCGCCCGCGGCCTCCGCAAAGCCCACTGGCCGGGGCGCTTCGAGGTGATGAGTCAGTCGCCGCTCACCGTGCTCGACGGCGCGCACAACCCCGGTGCGTGCGAGGTCGTTGCTGACTTGCTCGCCGAATTTGACTACGACAACCTCCACCTCGTGTTCGGTGCGATGAGCGACAAAGACCACCGCGCGATGGTGGCGGCGCTCCCGACGCCCGACTCGGTGGTGACCTGCCAGCCAGATTTAGACCGCTCACAGGACCGCGCGGTGCTCGCGAGCATCTTCGAGGACGCGGGTGTCGCAGACGTGTCGCGTCGGAGCGCTGTCGAAAGCGCCGTCGAGCTCGCGCTGTCGAACGCCGGACCGAACGACTGTGTCCTGATTACGGGGTCGCTGTTCGTCGTCGCAGAAGCCCGCAGGCGCTGGACACGAGCCGAAATTCCAAAGCGCATCGTGGACTTAGACGACGCGCGCAAAACGCTCTCGGGCGCACACGTCACCGACGCAGGCGTCTGGCGAATGCGGGGCAAGGCCGTCCATCGCGTGCTCAAAACGCGAGTCCAAAAGCGCCAGGCACAGTACCTGAAAGAGGAGATGCTCTCACTCGGCGGTGAGTGTGCGCTGTCGGGGCTCAACGACCAAGACGACGAGACGTTCGACGTCGTGTTGATGGGGACGCTCGCGCAGTTCAAGCGCCTCGCAGACAAACTCGACGGCCAACCCTACGGCCTCTCGCCGTTCGCAGACGACATTCGCGAGGCGCTCTCGATTCAGACGCGCCCCGAAAAACTCGGCTATCCGTGGGAGGACGGCCCCGTCGTCATGGGAATCTTGAACGTCACACCGGACAGCTTCCACGACGGCGGCCGGTACGAGGCCATCGAGGATGCCGTTTCACGCGGAAAAGAAATCGTCGCAGAGGGAGCCGATATCATCGACATCGGCGGCGAGAGCACGCGCCCCGGCGCAGACGAGGTGAGTACCGAAGCCGAAATCGCGCGGGTCGTTCCTGTGGTCGAACAACTCGCAGACCTCGACTGTCTCATCTCGATTGACACGCGAAAGGCGGCCGTCGCGCGGGCGGCGCTCGAAGCCGGTGGCGACATCGTAAACGACGTGACCGGCTTAGAAGACCCGGAGATGCGCTTCGTCGCTGCCGAGTTCGACGCGCCCATCGTCGTCATGCACAGCCTCGACGCGCCCGTCGTCCCGGAACACACCGTGGAGTACGACGATGTGGTCGAGGACGTCATCGCGGAGTTAAACAAGAAGGTGTTGCTCGCAGAGAAGGCAGGACTCGACCGCCGACAAATCATCGTTGACCCCGGCCTCGGCTTCGGGAAATCGCCAGCAGAGAACTTCGAGTTGCTCGGGCGCGCGAACGAACTCCACGCCCTCGGCTGTCCCGTCCTGATTGGCCACTCCCATAAATCGATGTTCGACCTCGTCGGGCAGGAGACCGACGACCGGCTGCCTGCGACCATCGCGGGGACGACGCTCGCGGTCGAACGCGGGGCGGACATCGTGCGCGTCCACGACGTAGACGCAAACGTCGCCGCGGTTCGTGCCACACAGGCGGCGCGCGACCCTACTCAGTTCGAGTGAGTCACGCCTGCATGACACAAACACAGTAGTTCTCAAAATACAAACATTTCTAATGGTTGGCGTCCTAGGACGTGTATGGGCACGATCATTGAGTTCGTACTCCCCGCAGAGTCGTTCATCTTTGGGCCTGCACTCACACAGTTGTCGGGCGTCCATATCGAACTCGAACGTATCGTCCCACTTGGCGAGCAACCGGTTCCCTACATCTGGGTTTCCGGCACCGCAGCAGAACCGTTCGAACAGTTCGCCATGGAGTCTCCGGAGGTCGAATCGGCTACCCTCCTTGACCAGATTGACGACCGATTGCTGTATCGCGTCGTCTGTACACCGGCCGCAGGGACTCTGCTGAGCGCACTGTTCGAGACTGGTGGCACGATTCTCGAAGCCCATGGCGACGACCACTGGTTCTTTCGAGTTCGATTCCAGAATCACGACTCAGTGACGGCGTTCCATACGGCCTGTGACGCCAACAACATCCCCGTCACAATCGAGCGCATCACTACGCTTGACACCGTAGACGGGGCAGATTTGCCCGTCGAACTCACCAAAGAGCAGCAAGAAGCCCTCGTGTTGGCCGTGAAACACGGCTACTTCGAAAGTCCTCGGCTCGTGTCGCTCGACGAACTCAGCGACGAGCTCGGTATCACACCACAAGCCGTCTCAAAGCGACTTCGACCCGCGATAAAGAAAACCGTGTACCACGCCGTTCGCTCGCTCAACGGCAGTGAAGTGGGCGAACGACGGTAATAAATCCGTTAAACAGCCAACCGAACGAAACAAGCCTGTGGTGTGGTAATTGTTACCTGCTCGCGTGGCTGCGTATGACTCGTGGGGTGTGCGTAGCCCGCGAGAAGTGGGGGCAAGAGCGTGGAACGAATGCTCACGTGGCGTCACACGCGTAGAGGGGGGCCGACCACGACCCACGCCCCTGCTACTTTCACGATTAGAAGAGTCCGGCGTCGTCACGCACCGCGGCGTAACAGGTGAGATACCGGGACAGCAATGCGTCGTGGCTGTACTTGAAAAACCGCTCGTCGGTCGTTCGTGTGTCGAGCGACCCCGCTTTTTCGATTGCGTTTGCGATTTCCTGTGGTGAGGTGGCCCGAAAACCCCGTTCTAAGCCTTCGACGAGTTCGTGGGCCGCAGAGTCGGTGTGGTACTCGACGATGCCGATACAGCCACACGCGAGCCCCCAGAGCAGGTCGGTGGCAAACGGCGTTCGCGTGCCCGTGTGGGTGAACACGTGGGCACCCTTGTAGTAAGCAACGCGCTCTGCGGGCGAGAGCGACCCGGTGAACGTGATTCGGTCTGCGATTCTGAGGTCTGTGGCCTGTTGTTCGAACGCCGCACGATGTGGGCCGTCACCGATGACGACCGCGTGCCAGTCGCGATCGCGGAGTTCTGCAAGCGCGAGAAACAGGCTGTCGAGATTCGCGTGCTCGTCCATCGAGCAGGCGGTGACGACATCGACACCATCGGTTGGGTCAGTGTCCTCGATGAGCGACACATCGACGCCCTCTGGGATGATTTCGACGGCTTCTGCTGACGCCCCGCTCTCTCTGACCCACGTACTCACCATCCGTGAGGGTGTGATGACCGCCGTTGGGGCACGGGCCGGATACCGCCCGCTCCAGGACTCGGGCGGGTCGTCATCGCCGTACCAATCGACCACGAGCGGCGTTCGCGAGAACAGCGTTGAAAGCCGCGCACCGACCACCTGTGCCGGTGGCGTTGGCGTGGCGTGGACGATGTCGGGGTCAAAAGACGACAACGCAAACGGCACTTTGGCGGCAAACGTGAGCGGGGCGGGCGTGTCGGTGACGGCGTGGTAGGTAACGCCGTCTCGCTCGAACTCCGCGACCGTCTCGCCCTCCCACCACTGGGTACAGAACACGGCAACCTCGTGGCCCTTCCGTGCAAGGCCTTCTGCGACTCTGCGAACCCGGCGGTTGCCCGGGGTGTCTCGTCTATCGGTCGTGTGAGACGAGACGAACGCGACGCGCATACACCTCGGGACGAAATCAATTGATAAAAAACCACCCGAACGGCTTGCTCGTCCAATATGACACTCCGACGATAAAAACGGCTTTGCGGGCGAACGGAGAAGCAGTCGTATGGTGTATGATGTCGAGCGGTATCTCAATATTCGCAGTGCGGGGTCCGCGTCGTTTGGCCCCCACGGCGAGCTCGCTTTCTTGATGGACACGACGGGAACCTCCCAGATTTGGTCGCTGCACGAACCCGGCCGCTGGCCAGAACAGCGCACCTTCTACGACGAGCGCATCACCTTCGCCTCGTGGTCACCCGAGAACCCGGAGCTCATCTTCGGCATGGACGAGGGCGGCAACGAACGCGAACAGCTGTTTCGCCTCGACAGCGACGGCCTCGTCACAGCGCTCACCGATACGCCCGAGGCCAAACACTGGTGGGGCGGCTGGAGCCACGATGGCGAGCGCTTCGCCTTCTCTTCGAATCGCCGGGAGGGGAGCGTCTTCGACATCTATGTCCAAGGCCGAGACGAGACCGGGGCAGCCGCCGAGTTGGTGTACGAAGGCGACGGCTGGCTAACGGTGGGCGGATGGAGCCCGGATGACACCCGTCTCATCGTCTCCGAGGCGCACTCCAGTTTCGACCAAGACGTGTACGTCCTCGACGTCGAAACCGGCGAGTTGACCCACGTCACGCCCCACGAGGGACACGTCCGCTACGGGAGCGTCCAGTGGGGGCCGGATGGCGAGAGCCTCTATCTCGTCACCGACCGCGATTCTGACTTACTTTGGCTCGCTCGCCTCCCACTCGACACACTCGAACTCGAACCCGTCGTCGAAGACCCAGCGTGGAACGTCGCCGGGGCGGCCATCGACGAGGACACCGGACGCATCATCTACGCTCGGAACGTCGAAGGCTACACGAGCCTCACCGTTGGCGACCTCACCGCCCCCACCGAAATCGAGGAGTATCCAGAGCCTGCGCTCCCCCGCGGCGTCCAAGGCGGCATCAGCTTCAACGACGACGCGAGCGCGTTCTCGGTTACGGTCACCGGGAGTTCCGAGAACGCGAACGTCTACGTCGTGGACGTGGAGACGGGCGACGCAGAGCGCTGGACGAACGCCTCGACTGCCGGGATTCAAAAAGACACGTTCCGCGAACCCGAAGTCATCCGCTACGAGTCGTTCGACGGCCGCGAGATTCCGGCGTTCTTCACGCTCCCACAGGACGCCAGAGCGGGCGCGACGCCCGTCGTCGTCGACATCCACGGCGGCCCGGAGAGCCAGCGTCGACCGTCGTTCAACCCCGTCAAACAGTATCTGGTGAATCGCGGCTACGCCATCTTCGAGCCGAACGTGCGCGGCTCTACGGGCTACGGGAAGGCCTACACGCGCTTAGACGACGTCGAAAAGCGCATGGACTCGGTGGCGGACATCAAAGCCGCCGTCGAGTGGCTCCACGCCCACCCGAGCGTCGACCCAGACCGTATTGCAGTGATGGGCGGTTCGTATGGTGGATTCATGGCGCTCGCCGCGCTC
Source organism: Haladaptatus sp. ZSTT2 (assembly GCF_037081775.1). NCBI lineage: Archaea > Methanobacteriati > Methanobacteriota > Halobacteria > Halobacteriales > Haladaptataceae > Haladaptatus > Haladaptatus sp. ZSTT2. The sequence goes on along the minus strand of NZ_JBAMHQ010000001.1, from coordinate 2,422,269 downwards.
ACCGAGTACCCGGATCTCTGGGCTGCGGGCATCGACATCGTCGGCATTGCGAACTTCATCACGTTCCTCCAGAACACCGGCGACTGGCGGCGCAAACTCCGCGAGGCCGAATACGGCTCGCTTACAGACGACCGCGAGTTCTTAGAGTCGATTAGCCCCATCAACAACATCGACGCCATCAGCGCGCCGCTGCTCGTCCTCCACGGCAAGAACGACCCGCGCGTCCCGGTCGGAGAGGCAGAACAGATTGCCGCAGAAGCGAGCAAACACGTGCCCGTCGAAAAGCACATTTTCGACGACGAGGGCCACGGGTTCTCGAAAATCGAAAATCGGGTCACCGCCTACACGACCGTCGCGGACTTCCTCGACACCTACGTCTGAGGCAGGAAAACGGACACACATGTCGGCTTTAGCGAGACGTTTTCTGCGAAAGGCATGTGAACCCACAGACTGACCGGATACGGTTATTCTCAAACGCAGTTTGTTATCGTTACAGGTCAGCTACCCGCACATTTCCCGTTGTAGAAGACTTATTACAACTGGTTGTTTTGGGGCGGCTATGACCGTCTCAGAACGCTCCCGCGAGCAGGTCGGGGAGCTTCTTTCTACGCTTTCGACACAGTACGGGTCGGTTTCGGTAGACCAGACCACGACTGCGCTGCCGCCGGCCGCCTACGAGCGGGCGTGCGAGCAGTTCGCAGCGGGTCGCGTCGCCTGCGCGGGCGTCCGCCTCGAAGACGCAGAAGAGCGCGTGTTGCTGGTCAAAGACGAGGAGGGGACGAACCGCTGGGCCGAACCCGGCGGAACGGTGAACGCAGACGAGACCCTCGAAGCGGGCGCAAAGCGGCTCGTGAAACGAACAACAGGCCTCGACTGTGACATCGACGAAGTCACACGGGTGTCGATTGTGGGGATTGGCGACGAACGAAACGTCGAGCGGCCCCCCGTGTATCAACTCCAAATCATCTTTTCTGGCGTTCCGGCTGGCGGCGAACTGTGTGAAGGCGACGGGGTTACCGCCGTCGAATGGTGGAAAAATCCGCCCGCTACGGTTTCTGACGCGCTTCCGGCTTAGATAACGCCCGTGACGGTTACGACTTCAATCGCGGCATCCTCGCTCACGCCATCGCCGAGAATCGTATAGCGGTCGCGAATCTCGTGGGCCGTCGTCAGGGCTTCGATGACGGTTTCTGGAGCAATACCAAGTTCCTCTGCGGTCGTCGGCGCACCGAGTTTATCGAGCGCGTCGCGGATGTTCTGCCACTGACCGTGTTCGCCCGAGTGGAGATACTCGATGAGAATTGAGCCGACGCCGACCTGATGGCCGTGAAGCGCCGCCCCGGGCGCGAGCCGGTCGAGCTGGTGGGAAAAGAGGTGTTCTGCACCGCTTGCGGGCCGCGACGACCCGGCGATGCTCATCGCCACGCCCGAGGAGACGAGCGCCTTTACGACCACCCACGAAGACTCTTCGAGGCCGGGTTTGATGGCGTCGATGCGTTCTACGAGCAACTCCGCGGTCATCTGAGAGAGCGCGCCCGCGTACTCTGAGTACTCGACGTTCTTCAGGCGGTGGGCCAACTGCCAGTCTTTGACGGCGGTGTAATTGGAGATGATGTCCGCACAGCCCGCAGTTGTGAGTTCCCACGGCGCGTTCGCGAGCAATTCGGTGTCCGCGACGACGGCGAGCGGTGGGTCTGCAGCCACGCTGTGACGGGTGTCCCCCTCCGGGACCGACCCTCGCCCGCTCACGATGCCGTCGTGACTCGCCGCCGTCGGCACGGAGATGAAGCCACGGTCGATGCGGTCTGCGGCCATCTTCGCAATGTCAATGGCCTTGCCGCCACCGACGCCGACGAGGAAGCCCGCGTCCACCGACTCTGCGGCGTCGATGACGCGCTGTACCTCCGCGAAGCTCGCCGTCTCGACGACGACGACTTCGGGCGAAAAGCCGGCGGCTTCGAACTGTTCGATGATGCGGTCGGCCGCGATTTTCCGCGGCGTCGGACTCGTGACGAGAACCGGCGTCCCGCGCAGGTGGAGTTCGGAGACCGCCTCCACCGTCTGGTCTAAGACCCCGTGACCCACCAGGACGTTTCGTGGCAGCCGAATCCACGACGACTTTGTAAACATACCATGAGATGAACCGCCCGCCATGATACCGTTTACTCTCTGTCGGCTGACGTGTGCTCAGATGGTGTCGAGAACCGAAAGGAGCCGTTCCTCATTTTCGCGGCCGGGGTCGTGTTCGCTCCCGTCGCGGTCGCTTTCGAGGTGGTCATCGACTGTGCGTTGCATCGTCTCGTGCAGGGGCGTCGATTCCCAGCCGAGGGCGGCGAGTTTCTCCGTCGCGAGGACGTGCGGGTAGTCGCGCCAGAGGATGAAATCGTCGGGCGTGAGGTCGACTATCGACAGTTCGCGTTCGCCCGCGTGAACGACGTCGATGTCGGTGTCGAGCGCGTCCGCCATGAGATGCAGCATCTCCTCTAAGGTCACGAGCCGCTGGTCGCCAACGTTGTACGCCTCGCCGGGCTCGCCCTCTTCTGCGACGGTACGCAGCGCGCTCGCCACGTCTTCGACGTAGGCGCGATGCCAGAGGTTCGTCCCGTCGCCGGGGATGATGACGCGGTCGTAGGTTCTGACGCGGGTAATCCAGTAGTCGAAACGCTCGCCGTAGTCGTCCGGACCGTAGACGATACACGGGCGGACGCTCATCGCGTTCACGCCGCGGTCTGCGGCGGCGAAGATGGCGCGGTCGCCCTCTGCCTTCCGCGGGCCATAGGATTCGGCCGAGTCCTCGTCTGCCTGTTCGTTCGTACACTCGAAGAGTCGGGTGACGCCCTCGCGTTTCGGGATTTCTTCGTCGCCATAGGCGCTCCCACTCGAAATGTAGACGTAGGCGTCCACGTCCTCGAAAATTCGGGTTGCAGTGCGTACCTCGCGGGGCTTGTACGCCACGCAATCGATAACGACATCGGGGTCGGCCTCGGTCGCCGCGGCGGCGAGCTCGGCGTCGTTCGTCCTGTCACCTTGAATGTGCGTGACCGTCTCGCCAAACGGATTCTCGTGGTTCCCGCGATTGAAAATCGTCACGTCGTAGTCGTGGTCGAGGAGTTCTCGAACCGTCCACTTGCCGATAAACCGCGTGCCACCGATGACGAGGGCGTTTGTCATGTCTGGTGCTGGGTGACGGGTGCGCAAAATAGTGGCGGACGCGGTCAGTCGAACGATGGCGCTCTCTGCTCAGTCGTCAGAGAGCGCGATACTGTTTCCCGTGTTCCCCTCCGCGTACTCCGAGGCGGCGCGCGGCAGTTTCGTGCGCACGTCCTCTGAATCGTGTTCTGCGATGACCTCGGCGTAGGCGTCGGGCATGACCTTCACGAACGAGGAGAGCGTTTCCTCCCAGTTTGCGAGCAGTTCTTTGGCGCGCTCGCTGTCGGTGTAGGCTGCGTGGTTTTCGACGAGGCGACGAAGCATCCGGCGGTCGCGCTCTGAGAGGGTGTTGTCGAGCGTGACCATTCCCGTGTTCGCTTTCGAAGCCAGCGTGTCGTTTTCGTCTACGACGTACGCGACGCCGCCGGACATGCCCGCGGCGAAGTTCTTGCCCGTCTCACCGAGGACGACGGCGACACCGCCGGTCATGTACTCACAACCGTGGTCACCAACGCCTTCGACGACGGCTTTCACGCCGGAGTTGCGCACACAGAACCGCTCGCCTGCGATACCGTTGATGTACGCCTCGCCCTCGGTCGCACCGTAGAACGCGACGTTGCCGATGAGGACGTTTTCGTCGGCCTTGTACGACGCCGTCGGTGGCGTCTGGACGGCGATTTTCCCGCCCGACAGTCCCTTCCCGACGTAGTCGTTTGCGATGCCGGTCAGGTGCATCGTGACGCCCGAGGCGAGGAACGCGCCAAAGGACTGGCCCGCCGTCCCCTCGAAGTCGATGGCGATGGTGTCGTCTGCGAGGCCGTCGCCGCTGAACTTGTTGGAGATGCGATTCGAGAGCATCGCACCGACCGCGCGGTCGACGTTCGTAATCCCGCTTTCGAGCACGACGGGTTCGCGGCGCTGCAAGGCGGGCATCGCCTGCTTGATGAGCGCGTGGTCGAGTTGCGAGTCGATATCGTGGTTCTGTGCTTCTGTTTTCGTGCGTGCGTCGCCCGCAAGTGGGGCGAGCACAGACGAGAGGTCTACCTTCTTCGCCTTTGGCTGTTTGACGTCGGTGCGCTGTTTGAGCACTTCGACCTGTCCAACCATCTCCTCGACCGTGCGGAAGCCGAGCTCGGCCATGATTTCGCGCAGTTCCTCCGCGATGAACGTCATGTAGTTGATGACGTGCTGTGGTTCGCCGGGGAACCGGCGGCGCAGGTTCTCGTCTTGGGTCGCAACGCCGACCGGACAGGTGTTCTTGTGACACTGACGGGCCATCACACAGCCGGAGGTGACGAGGCTCGCCGTCCCGAAGACGTACTCCTCTGCGCCGAGTAAGGCGGCGACAGCAACGTCGCGGCCCGTCTTCATCCCGCCGTCTGCGGTGACGCGAATGCGCGAGCGAAGCCCGGTCTGACAGAGCATCTGGTTGGCCTCTGCAAGCCCGAGTTCCCACGGCAGGCCCGCGTTCTTGATGGAGGTGCGCGGACTCGCACCTGTCCCGCCGGAGTGGCCGCTGATGTGCACCACGTCGGCGTTCGCCTTTGCAACCCCCGCCGCAATCGTGCCGATGCCGGCCTCGGAGACGAGTTTCACGTTGATGTCCGCGTTCTCGTTTGCGACTTTGAGGTCGTGGATGAGCTGTTTCAGGTCCTCGATGCTGTAGATGTCGTGGAGCGGTGGCGGCGAGATGAGGCCAACGCCCGGCGTCGCGTAGCGGACGTGGGCAATCATCTCGTTTACCTTCTGGCCAGGCAGATGGCCACCCTCACCGGGTTTCGACCCCTGTGCCATCTTGATCTGGAGTTCGTCCGCCGACGCGAGGTAGTGGCTCGTGACGCCGAATCGACCGGAGGCGACCTGTTTTACGTTACACTCCTTTTCGGTGTCGAAGCGCTCTGGCGGTTCGCCGCCCTCACCGGTGTTCGATTTCGCGCCGAGGCGGTTCATCGCAATCGAGTTGTTCTCATGGGCTTCCGGCGAGAGCGAACCGAGGCTCATCGCGGCCGTCGAGAAACGTTTGACGATGGACTCGATGGACTCAACCTCCTCGATTGGAATCGACTCGCGGCTGTCGTCGAATTCGAGCAGCCCCCGCAGCGTCTGAAGCTGCTCGTTCTGGTCGTTCATCATCGCCGCGAACTCCTTGTAGCGCTCGTAATCGCCGCTGCGTACCGACTGCTGGAGCGTGCCGACCGATTGTGGGTTCCAGCCGTGGAAAATCCCGCTCGACCGGTGTTCGTACTCGCCGACGCGTTTCATATCGGCTTCGTCGGTGAAGGCCGTCGCGTGGCGGTCGAGCAGGTCGGCTTCGATTTCCTCGATGCCGATACCCTCGGTGCGGTTTTCGGTGCCCTCGAAGTATTCGGCGACGAAGCCGGAATCGAGGCCGACGGCTTCGAAGATTTGCGCGCCTTGGTAGCTCTCGACCGTCGAGATGCCCATCTTCGCCATGATTTTGAGCAGGCCGTCTTCGAGCGCGCCGACGTAGGCGTCGATGGCCGCGACGGGGTTTGCGCCGTCAGGCCCGGCGACGACGTCCGCGATGGTCTCGAAGGCGAGGTACGGGTTTACGGCGTCCGCGCCGTAGCCGACGAGCGTCGCCATGTGGTGGACCTCGCGTGGGTCTCCGGATTCGATGACGAGTCCACAGTGGTTGCGAAGCCCGTTGCGCACGAGGTGATGGTGGACGCCCGAGGTGAGCAAGAGGCTTGGAATCGGGACGCGCGTCTCGTCTGCGGCTTTGTCAGAAAGGATGACGATATCGTTCGCTGCGGCCGCGTCGGTGGCCGCCTCGCGAACGGCTTCGAGGCCCGCTTTGAGCCCGTCGTCTGGGTCGTAGGTGGCGTCGAGGGTCGTCACCGACAGCGTGTTGAGGTCGCGGATGGCCGCGATTTGCTCGTCTTTGAGGATGGGCGAGTCACAGACGAGCTGCTTTGCGTGTTCCGGCGACTCTGCGAGCAGGTTTCGCTGGTGGCCAAGCCGCGATTCGAGCGACGTGACCAGTTCTTCGCGGATGTAGTCGAGCGGCGGGTTCGTCACCTGCGCGAACAGCTGTTTGAAGTAGCTGAACAGGGGACGGTTGTAGTCAGAGAGTACGGACAGCGGCGTGTCGTCACCCATCGACCCAACGGGGTCTTTCCCTTTACTCGCCATCGGCTCAAGCAGGTTGTCGAGTTCGTCGTACGTGTAGCCGAACAGCGCCTGTTTGTTGCGGAGGTCTGCTGACGTGGTCGCGTCCGCATCTGTGAGGGTGAGGTCTGCGAGGCGCACCTGCTGGTCTGCGACCCACTGGCCGTATTTCGAGTCAACGAGGTCTGCGAACACTTCGTCGTCCGGGACGACGCGGCCCTCTTCGGGGTCTGCGAGGAACAGTTGGCCGGGCTGGAGGCGACCGCGCTCTTTGATGTTCGACGGGTCGGTTTCGAGCGCGCCGACCTCAGAAGCCATGATGAGGCGGTTGTCACCCGTGATGTCGTATCTGCACGGACGCAGGCCGTTGCGGTCGAGGACGGCACCGACGCGGTCACCGTCGGTCGCGGCGACGAGCGCGGGGCCGTCCCACGGTTCGACGAGCGAGGCGTGGAAGTCGTACCAGTCGCGGCGGTCGTCGTCGATGTCCACGTTGCGCCACGCCTCGGGGATGAGCATCCGCAGGGCGTGGGGGAGTTCGCGGCCGTTTGCGAGCAGGAGGTCTAACACGTTGTCCACGGACGCCGTGTCGCTCTGGTTCTCGTCTGCAACGATGGGGCGAATCGTGTCGAGGTCGTCGCCGAGGACGTCGCTTGTTAAATCCGTCTCCCGGGCGCGCATCCAGTTGATGTTCCCGCGGATGGTGTTGATTTCGCCGTTGTGAATCATCCGGCGGTACGGGTGGGCGAGGTGCCACGCGCCGAGCGTGTTCGTCGAGAATCGGGCGTGGACGAGCGCGAAGTTCGAGGCGACGCGGTCGTCTTCGAGGTCGGGGTAATAGCCAGCGAGTTGGTCGGCTTTTAACAACCCTTTGTAGACGAGCGTTTTGCGGTCGAGAGAGCAGAGATAGAAACGGTCGCTCCCGTCGATATCCGCAGCAGACACGGCCTTTTCGACGGCGCGGTGGGTCACGTAGAGACGGCGGTCGAAAGCGTCGCCCGAAATGTCTCCAGCCGGTTTGACGAACAGTTGGGCGACGTGTGGCTCGGCTTCGAGCGCGGTTGCGCCGAGGTCTGCGTTATCCGTCGGCACGTCGCGCCAGGCGACGGCGTCTAGCTGTTGGTCTGCGAGGGTGTCTTCGACGACGGCTTTGACGGCGTCGCGGGCGTCTGCATCCTGTGGCAAAAAAAGCGAGCCGACGGCGTAGGTGCGCGGGTTTCCGAGGGATGCGTCGACCTCGGCGGAAAAAAAGTCGTGGGGAATCTGCAGCATGATACCAGCGCCGTCGCCCGTGTTCTCCTCTGCGCCGGTGGTGCCGCGATGTTCTAAGTTTACGAGTAGTTCAACGCCATCTGCGACGACGGCGTGGTCTACGCCGCCATCTAAGTCCATGACGACGCCGACGCCACAGTTTGCCCGGGCGTCGGTCGGGTCCGCGAGGCCCCGTACCAGTGGGGACTCACGGCTGTCAGGTGAGAGGTTAGCCATGTGCCAACCGTACGCACTCACCAATAAGAGGTTACCCCTCAAGGACTAAGGGACTGTTTAACTCACTTAATTGGATATATATGCCACTATATTGTTCTAATTCCTCATGGGCAGGCGTCGCGTGCGAAGCGGAAAAAGCTGAAAACGTCCCGAAAATCGCCGGGAATCAGTACGATTTGGCGAAATACGCCGTCTCGTTGGCAGCTTCGTCACAGATAGCACAGGTGTCGCCAATCGGTTCTTCGTCGCGGTCGAGAGGAACCATCACGATTTCTGCGGCGATAGTGTCCTTGATTTCCGTCTCACACGATTCGTCACCACACCACGCGGTCTTCACGTAGCCGCCGTGTTGACCAATCGTGCCGAGGATTTCGTTGCGATTCTCGGCTTCGCGGATGTTCTCCTGTAAGTTCTCTTCTGCGGTGGCGTAGAGTTTGTCGTAGATGGTGTCGAGGTGTGCTTCGATGGTTTCGACGAGGTTCTCGTCGTTGTCCTCGGTGACGTTTTCGCCGTCTGGCCGGTGGACGAGCGTGACCTCCTCGTCTGCGACCTCGTAGCCGCCGACTTCGATGCGCAGGGGAACGCCCTTCAGTTCCCACTCGTTGTACTTGAAGCCGGGATTGCGCTCGTCGCGGTCGTCGAGTTCGACGCGGATACCACCTGCGTCGAGTTCGTCGGCGATATCCTGGGCGTACTCCAACACTTCTTCGCGGTTGTCCTCGTTCCAGATGGGGACGATGACGACCTGCTCTTGGGCGATGGTCGGCGGGACGATGAGCCCTTGGTCGTCCGAGTGCGTCATGATGAGCGCGCCGAGTGCGCGCCACGACAGCCCCCACGACGTGGTGTGGGCGACCTGCTCGATTTCGTCTTCGTCGGTGTAGGTGAGGTCGAAGGCTTCTGCGAAGCTCTGGCCGAGGTAGTGGCTCGTCGCGCCCTGCACCGACTTGCCGTCGGGCATGAGCGCCTCGGTCGTGGTGGTGGTGTGTGCGCCGGGGAACTTGTCGTGGTCCGGCTTCCGCCCCTTGAGGACGGGGATGGCGAGCACGTCGGTGTAGAGGCGTTCGTACTGGTCGAGGCGCGTCATCGTCTCGTCCCACGCTTCGTCCTCCGTCTCGTGGGCCGTGTGGCCCTCCTGCCAGAGGAACTCCTTGGTGCGGAAAAACGGCTTCGTGTCCGTCGCTTCCCAGCGCACGACCGAACACCACTGGTTCAGGCGAAGCGGCAGGTCGCGGTGGCTGCGAACCCACTTTGCCATGTACGGCGCGATGATGGACTCACTCGTTGGCCGCACGGCGAGGCGTTCTTCGAGTTCGTTGTGGCCGCCGTGGGTGACCCACGCGACCTCCGGGTCGAAGCCTTCGACGATGTCCTTCTCGCGTTCGAGGTAGCTCTCAGGGATAAAGAGCGGGAAATACGCGTTCTGTGCGCCGGTCTCTTTGAACCAGGTGTCTAAGTTGTCTTGAATCCCCTCCCAGAGGGCGTAGCCGCGGGGTTTCGTGACGATGAAGCCTCCCATCGGCGCGTAGTCCGCGAGGTTCGCCTTCTGGACGACCTCGGCGTACCAATCGCCGGGGTTGTGCTCCTTGCTTTCTGTGACACCGAGTTCCTGCTCTCCGCTCATTGATAGAGCAGTGACGGAGGCCGCTATTAAACCCGGTGTTGTTGCGATATGGCCGACGACGGCCCTATCAGTCGATGACCGAAAACGGACTCTCACCTTCGGTCCACGGCCAGCCCGGCAGGCGCGTCTGGAAGCCTGCGGCGAGGGCGGCATCCAAGTCGTCCGCGCCCGCGACGCCCGCGGTGTGCGTGTGCACGTCCGCGTAGTGAAACGTGGCCTGCCCGAGCAGGTGCAACGGCTGGTTGCCCGCAATCATCGCCGCGAGTTCGCGCCCGAGCAGTTCGTCCACGACGAAGCCGGGATAATCGCCCTCACAGTCGAGGTCGCGGAGGATGGCGACGAGGCCCGCGACGTTCACTGCGAGGTCGCCGTCTGCGAACACTGCAGTGACCGCCTCGCCGTATGCGTCTTCGGTGACGGGTGAGACGGTGACAGAGAACTGTTCACCGAGGGCTTCTCGGACGGTGTTGATGAGTGGAACGACGACGGACGCGCGATTTTGGACCCAGTCTCGTTCGTCACGCACCATCGCAGGAGTGACTCGCATACGAACGGCTAGTGGGCAGATAGCTACAATTTTGCGAAGGCTTTTATAACTAAGAAGTGTTACCGAGAATTACGTGCGGGTTTTCCGGACTCTTCCCGCAACCTCCGACACCAGGTTCGGAGAGCACTGCTCGGTTCGGTAGCGGATACGACCTACACAGTACCTGTTATGCTACACAGTTTACGTACTGAGAATGCCACTCTGGGTCACGTCAGCGGCGAGGTGACACAGTGAGCGACCGGCATCCATGGCACTCGCCGTTGGCGTGCCACCGAGCAGTGGGCAGATGGAAGACCCCCCACACAAATTGCAGCCAATTTTAACCTATGAGTACTGTAGAACGGCAACTTGAGGATTTGAAAGAAACGATTACGAGCGAACTGCCGAGTAACATCACCGTCTCCGACGTCAAGTACGAAGGGCCGGAACTCGTCATCTACACTCGCGACCCGAAGGAGTTCGCCCAGAATGGTGACCTCATTCGCACCCTCGCAAGCAAGCTCAGAAAACGCATCACGGTGCGCCCCGACCCCGACGTCCTGACCCCGCCCGAGAAGGCGCGCGAACAGGTCATGAACGTCATCCCCGAGGAAGCGGGCGTCACCGACTTAGACTTCCACATCGACACGGGCGAAGTCGTCATCGAGGCGGCGAAACCGGGCATGGTCATCGGTCGACACGGCTCGACGCTCCGAGAGATTACGCAGAAAGTCGGCTGGACGCCGGAAGTCGTCCGCACGCCGCCAATCGAGTCTTCGACGGTCTCAAACGTGCGCAACTTCCTGAAACAGGAGCGCGAAGAGCGCCGCGACATCTTAGAGCGAATCGGTCGCCAGATTCACCGCCGCGAGATGTCCAAAGAGGACTGGGTTCGCATCACGACGCTCGGATGCTGTCGCGAAGTCGGTCGCGCAAGCTTCCTGCTCTCGACGCCAGAGACGCGCATCCTCATCGATTGCGGTGACAAACCGGGCGCAGAGGACGAAGTGCCGTACCTTCACGTCCCCGAAGTCACGCCGCTCAACTCGATTGACGCGGTTGTGCTGACACACGCCCACCTCGACCACTCCGCGCTCCTGCCGCTTCTGTTCAAATACGGCTACGACGGTCCCGTCTACACGACGGAGCCAACCCGTGACCTGATGGGCCTGCTCCAACTCGACTACTTAGACGTGGCCGCGAAAGAAGGCCGCACGCCGCCGTACGAGTCCGAGATGGTGCGCGAAACGATCAAGCACACAATCCCGCTCGAATTCGGTGACGTGACCGACATCGCGCCGGACATCAAACTCACGCTCCACAACTCTGGGCACATCCTCGGGAGTGCGATTGCCCACTTCCACATCGGCGATGGCCTCTACAACGTGGCATTCTCCGGCGACATCCACTACAAGGACACGCGCCTGTTCAACGGCGCGGTCAACGAGTTCCCGCGCGTCGAAACGCTCGTCATGGAGTCCACCTACGGTGGGCGCAACGACTACCAGACCGACCAGGCGGATTCGGAAGCGCGCCTCATCGAAATCATCAACGAGACCCACGACAAGGGTGGGAAAATCCTGATTCCAGCGTTCGCTGTCGGTCGTTCACAGGAAATCATGCTCGTCTTAGAAGAGGCGATGCGCAAGGGCAAGATTCCGAAGATGCCCGTCCACTTAGACGGGATGATTTGGGAGGCGACTGCGATTCACACGACCTACCCAGAGTATCTGCGCGACGACCTGCGCGACCGCATCTTCCACGAGGACGCAAACCCCTTCCTCGCCCCTGAGTTCAACCACATCGACGGCGGCGAAGAAGAGCGCCAAGACGTGACCGACAGCGGCCCTGCAATCATCCTTTCGACCTCCGGGATGGTCACCGGCGGTCCGATTATGTCGTGGCTCGAACACCTCGGCGGCGACGAGCGCACGACGCTCGTCTTCGTCGGCTACCAGGCACAGGGGACGATGGGCCGGCGCATCCAGAACGGTTGGGACGAAATCCCAATCAACGACGGCAACGGCCGCTCGAACACGCTGAAGCTCAACATGAACGTCGAAACCGTAGACGGATTCTCCGGCCACGCAGACCGCAAGGGGCTGATGGACTTCGTCCGAACGATGAACCCACGTCCAGAGAAAGTGCTCTGTGTCCACGGTGACGAGTCGTCGACCCAAGACCTCTCGTCTGCACTCTACCACGAGTTCAACATGCGCACCTTCGCGCCGAAGAACCTCGAAACCTTCCGCTTCCTCTAATCCGCCGCTCGCCGTTCGACAATCACGTGGTCGCGGTACGTGACCACCACGTCTTCGCGCTGATTTCTCACCACTACGTCGTAGTCTACGTCGCCACGACCCTCGTCTCGCGGGCGTTTTGCGACCAGTTCCACCGAAACCAGCAACTCGTCTCCCGGCCGCACCGGTGTTAGCCACCGAAGCTCGTCGATTCCCCAGCCTCCCGCAAACGCCAACTCGGAGAACACGGCGTCTACGATGGGGCGAAACGTCGCCGCGCAGGTGTGCCAACCGCTTGCGACGAGACCGGAAAACGGGCCGTCTGCGGCGGCGTCAAGGTCTGTGTGAAAGGGCTGTGGGTCGTACTGCTCTGCGAACGAGATGATAGCTGACTCTGTAAGCGAGACGGGGCCGACCTCGACACGTTCACCGACGGCGAGGTCTTCGAAATAGCGCAGCGCCATACCCCCTGCTTGTCGCGTGTTATCAAAGGTCTCTGGGTAGCCGAAGCCGTTACGTTCTCGGGTACGTAGAGGCGAGCACGAACAAATGTCCCTCACGCGACGACAACTCCTCGTGGCTGGTGGCGCGGTCGGAACCGCAGCCCTCGCTGGCTGTCTTGGCGGTTCCGGCGGCGACAGCTACCAGCTCGAAGACGGCCGCAGCGACGCTGCCCTCGACAAACCCGCCGCAAACGCCCCGCTCCCCGAGAATCCGGGTGACCACACCTACGCGCTGATGGGGTCTGCGTCCGCCCCGAAAATCACCTACTTCGGGAACTGGAAGTGCCCCGCCTGCAAGCTGTTCTCGACCGACGACCAGCGCGCGCTCGGCCTCTCACAAATCGTGACCGACTACGTCGAACCGGGCGACCTCTCGCTCGAATTTCGTGGGCTGTCCTACGGCAGCGACGGCAGTCCATTCCTCGGCGAAGACGCGCCACGCGCCGCCCGCGCTGGACTTGCGATTTGGCACTTAGACCCCGAACACTACTGGCCGTATCACGAGTACGTGTACGCGAACCAGCCGCCGGAAGAAGAGGTGTGGGCTACCACTGAAAACCTCGCCATCCTCGCAGAGGAGGCTGGCGTTGGTCCAATCGACGACCTCAAAACTGCCCTCGAAGACGGCGAGTACGAAGACGACGTGAAAGCAACCACGGACGCCGCAGGCAAAGCAGGCGTGAGCGGCACGCCGTCGCTCGTCATCGACGGACAGGTATACTCCCCGTTCGAGCCGGAGAAGACGCGAAACGCGCTCGACGCGCTCGTCAATGGCGGCAACTGACGTCGCGCCGAAACACCTGCTCGCCGCAGCAACAGCCGTCGCCACGATAGCCACGCTCGGCAGTCTGTATCTGAGCCTCGGCCTCGGCCTCATCCCGTGTGAACTGTGCTGGTATCAGCGCATTCTGATGTACCCGCTCGTCGTGATTCTCGGCGTTTCGACGCTCGAATCCCGCGTCGAGGCGTTCAAGATGGTACTCCCGCTTTCGGTGCTCGGCCTCACCGTCGCGGCGTACCACTCGTACATCCAGTTGGTTCCAGACTTCACGTCCGGGTGCAGTTTCGGCCCCGGCGCAACCGGCTGTACCAGCGTCCAGTTCAAAGTCGCCATCTTCACCGTCCCGAACCTCTCGCTTATCGCCTTTATCCTCATCACGGGCCTCGTCGCGGCCGCCGCGTTCCGGCGCTGAGTCGAAGCGACTACAGCCCCCTCCTTCGTTTTTGCCGACATGAGCAACAACCTCGCCGTCATCTTCGCCCTCGTCGCCATGGTCTCGTGGGGTATCTGGGCCATCTTCGCGGATATGGCCACCCAGTCGATAGAACCCGAGGTGGCGATGATTGTCTCCTACGTCGTCGGCGTCGCCATCGCGCTTGGTTACGTCCTCGCGCTCGGCAAAGACCTCTCCGTCGGCGGCCCGGGACTCACCTTCGCCGTCCTCGCGGGCGTGTTTTCGGGCATCGCCGCCGTTGCCTTCTACACGGGCCTGAGCTACGGGCGGACGGGAATCGTGACCACCGTGAGCGCGCTCTACTTCGTGGTGGCCGCGCTACTCGGCGTGCTGGTTCTCGGGGACTCAATGGACATAACAGACGTTGCGGGCGTCGGTTTCGGCGTGCTCGCCGTCGTGATGTTGGCGCGTTAAACTGTCTCTGCGGGGTCTACAACGTCGCCGTCTACCGGATACACGCCTACTTGGTCGCAGAGGTCTGCCATCGGACAGGCGTCCGGGTCGTCCAGACACGCCGGTTTTCTTGCAGTGCAGTACTCTCGTCCGAACTGAATGCTCGCGGTGTGCCCGAAGCCGCACTTTTCTGCGGGAACCTCGCGTTCGAGCACTGCTCGCACCTCCTCGTGGTCTGCGTCCGGCGGCGCGATTCCCAGCCGGCGGTAAATTCGGTGGACGTGGGTATCCACGGGGAACACGCCGTCTCTGCCACCCCCAAAGAGCAGGACGCAGTCGGCGGTTTTCGGGCCGACGCCGCGAATGTCGAGTAAGGCGGACCGAACCGTCTCCGGAGTTTCGTCTCTGACGAACTCGTCAAAGGAGGCTGCGCTGCCGTACTCCTCAAGAATGCGCGAGGCAGCGTCGATGATGACCGTGGCCTTCTGGTTGTAGAGTCCGGCTGACTTGATTGTCGCTGCGAGTTCGTCGTGGGCGGCGCCAGCAAGAGAGACGGCAAGGTCATCCCTGCCGTAGCGGGAGAGAAGCGAGTTGTGGGCCGGTTGGCTGGCCACGTCGCTCGTGTTCTGGCTCAGGATGGTTCGTACGAGGCAGGTGAAGGCGTCTTGGCCGCCGTACTGCTTTTGCCAGTACAACTCGCCGAGCCGGTCGATAACGGCTTCGGCGCGCGAGGCTGGCTCGCCGTGGGAGAACTCGGCGGGCCGGCCGCCGCCGTCAATCCCGCCGCTGATGTTGTTTGCGGGTTCCTCGGGCATGGTCGCGTCTTGTTCGTCGGCGGACAAAGGTCGTCCGGCAGGTCACGCGTAGTCGATGGTACAACATGCACCCGTCGTGAGGTGGTTTTCCTCGATATAGACGGCCAGACAGGCGTAGTTGCAGAACTGGCCAGCTTCAACGCGCTCGCCAACATCGAGTTTCTCTACGAACACCGGGTCGTGATCATACACGTCCTTGCCACAGTAGGTACACGCGTCGGTCATAGCCATCCATAGGCGCGCAAGAGAATTGTTTCTACTGGTTGCGAATGCGAACGTCTATTCGACAGAGAGCGTGAGCGTGCAGGCTTCACCGGCTGCGAGTGCGGCGATGAGGTCGCGGTCGATATCCTCGGCGGCTTTGTCCGCGCCGACCATGACGGTGCGATCGTCCACGTACTCGCTCGTCCGGAAGACGAGGCTGCGCTCGTTCTCGAAGGTCATGTCGGGGTGGCCACGGCCGGTGACGGTTTCGGTCAGGTCACCGACTTCGAGGGTGGCGGTGAGCGTGGCGTCTGTGGACTGACACGCCTCGACGAATGCGTCTGCGAAATCGGCCGGAACGCGGTCGGCTTCGATACCGAGAATGCAGTCGCCTGCAGGCGTGAGGAAGTCGTCGCTCGTGAGTTCGAACGTCGAAGAATGGTGTCCTAACACGTTTTCGTGCCCGTGGGCGCGTACAACTTCGTCCATGGCCCCGCTAATAGGGGGTCGCATATACGAGTCACCATCGACGGTGCACGTCGGAAGCGCGAACAGGGCTGTGAGACCGCCGTGGCGAGCTGCTGTGGCCGACGGCTGGCACGGCTGGAAGTCTGCGTGCGACGAGCCTATCGCACGACGGTCACGGTCACTGCACCACACGCACACTCGTAGGCGCGGCGCTCGCCCACGTCGGTACGCATCGAGAGCATGAGCCGGTCTTCGTGGAGCGTCCGACCACACTCGGGGTTCTCGCAGGTGCAGGTGAGTTTTTCGAGCATGTCTGCGAGAACACCCCCGACCACTGTTAAATCGACCCGTGTGCGGAGTGAAAGTGAAAGTATGAGAGAGCGTCCGGGTTGCTGTCGATTTCGGCCGAACTCTATCTGTTTAGGTATCACGTGTATACGTGTGGAACTCCTCGCTATTGATGAGGGGTAACTAACCGCTCGATAAGCGGAGAACATTCGACGCCCGGGTAGGGAGGGTTCGATACACGAGTCGAACGTATTGGATGCCACAAATCGGATGCCTCCGCAGGGGCCATATGGGGGGTTGAACCAGACAGTCTGGTTTTTGTATGCCTTAACGTGGCATGGATTGCCGCGAGTTGTTTAAATACTATTTTCATGGCATGCTACAGCTTATCGTGGCCCCGTCTTGCGATTGTTACGTGATTACATAGCTCATAGAATGCACAATCTTTATATGGTCGGAGGAGGTATTACCGAGTACCAGAACGCCACCGGCGTTTGGCAGTATCGCACGCAGAATGACAGGGACAACGTGTTATCGGCTGCTTATCATCCCCACTGAGTGGCAACTGCCCCGCGCCGGTGCGGTAATGGAATCGTGAGTTAACTATGGTACAAACGCTAGACCAGACTAAAAACATCGAACTGACAGAAGACGACCTCGCAACTGATTCTAAAGGCCAACTAATCAAACTCGCTGGACAGCTCCGCGACCGACGGAACGAGCTGAACCAGATGGCTTCAGAGCGCGCAGGCAAGCGCGACGAACTCAACGCACAGACGCGTGAAGCCGTCGACAAGGCCCAAGAACACCGCGAACAGCGCGACTCGCTGAACGAGCAAGTCCAGGAGCACAAGAAGCTCCGCAACGAGCTCAACGCGCAGGCAAACGAGCTGTTCGAGAAGGTCGAATCGATGAAGTCCGACCTCGAACTTGACCAGGGAAAGGGCCTTGAGGAGCTCAAAAAGGAAATTGAGCAACTCGAATTCAAACAGCAGACCGAAGTCCTTTCGACCGAAGACGAACGCGAGCTCATCGAGAAAATCGAGAACAAGCGCGAGGAGTATCTGAGCCGCAAGGAGAAACTCGACGACAACGACAACCTCGAAGAACTCGTCGCCGAAGCCGAAGAAGTGCGCGCCGAAGCCAGCCAGCACCACCAGGAAGTGACGGAGCTCGCTGACAAGGCCCAACAGCACCACAACGAGATGATCGAGGCCTACCGCGAGGCCGACGACATCCGTGACAAGGCAGACGACATGCACGAGAAGTTCGTTGAGGCACAGGAAGCCGCAGACCAGCACCACAACGACTTCGTGCGCGTCCAAAAGCGCCTCCGCGAGATGGACAAGGCAGAGGAGAAAGAGCGCCGCTCCGCCCGCGAGGAGAAGCGCGAGGAAGCCAAGGCAGAAGCCGAGGAGATCTACCAGCGCTTCAAGGACGGCGAAACCCTCGACACCGAGGACCTCATGAAGCTCCAGAAGACCGGAATGCTCTAAGTTCGGTACGCCGCGTTTTTCAGTTTTCTCAGCAGGCCTGAGCGACGCCGCTGTCTCGAAAATCGGCTAAAGGCTTTTCTCTGCGTGTCACCACCCGAGAGACATGGCAGCTGACCAAACTGACCGACGACAGACTATCGGTCGGATTCTCATTCTCGCAGTCGGCGCGATTGTCGCATTGTTCGCCGGATGGTGGGCGTTCGTCACCATCCCGGATGGCTCGCTCGCAATCTTGCTCGGCGTTCTCCTGACGATTGCCACCGTGATTCTCGGCCTTCGCTTTGCCTCGCGGGTCGCCCAATCTCGATTCCCCGGCTACAACGTCGCGGAAGTCGCCGTCGAAGGCCCCATCAGCCGCGATGGCGGCGGGCGCTTTCCCTCCACGCCGGGTGGCGCACACGCAGACCAAGTCGTCGAGCAAATCGACGCCGCAAACGACGACGGGAACGTCTCTGCGCTCATCGTCCGGCTGAACACGCCCGGCGGTGAAGTCGTCCCGAGCGACGACATCCGGCTCGCCGTCGAACGCTTTGAGGGACCGACCGTCGCCTACGCGACCGACGTGTGCGCGAGCGGGGGGTACTGGATTGCCTCCGGTTGCGACGAACTCTGGGCACGCGAGGCGACCATTGTCGGCTCGATTGGCGTCATTGGCTCGCGCGTGAACGCGACCGAACTGGCCGACAAACTCGGCCTCTCCTACGAGCGTTTCGCCGCGGGCAAGTTCAAGGACGCGGGCACGCCGCTCAAAGAGGTGTCTGACGCAGAACGCGACTACTTACAGGGCATCATCGACGACCTCTACGACCACTTCGTCACGCGGGTGACCGAGGCGCGAGACCTCTCTGAGTCAGAGGTTCGGGCGACCGAGGCCAAAGTGTACCTCGGTGAGGAAGCAGTGGACCTCGGGCTGGTTGACGCGCTCGGAACGCGCGAGAGCGTCGAAGACCGGGTCGCAGAGCTGCTCGGCCTGCCGTCGGTGTCGGTCGTGGAGTTCGTCCCCCAACGCAGCCTCACCGAACGCTTCAGCCTCGGCGTCGAACGCATCGCCTTCGCGGCTGGGTCGGGCGTCGGGCGCGTGCTCACCCGCGAGGGCGAGTCGAGCGAGATGAACATTCGACTGTAGGGAGGTTTTTTATTCGACCGGCGTCTGGCTTTTACCGTGACAACGCTGGTCGTCTGTGTCGACCGCGGCGACGTCATCCCACAGACCGGCATCGACACGCCGGTTTCCGGGTGGGAATCGGTCGCCTCGCTCGTCACCGAAGTGGGACTTGCAGACCCCGAAGACAGCCATGTCAACTGTCTGCTCGAAGCGCTGCGCGTCACCCGCGACCTGCGGGATACCGACGAAGACGCCGTCGTCGCCGTCGTCTCTGGGGCGGGCGACGCCGTGAGCGCAGACCGGGCGGTTGCCCGCCAACTCGACCAGCTCATCGACCGCTACGACCCCGATTCCGCTGTCGTCGTCATCGACAGCACCGAAGACGAACGGCTCGTCCCCATCATCGAAAGCCGTGTGCGCGTCGATGCGGTCGACCGCGTCGTCGTCCGACAAGCGCGCGACTTAGAATCGACGTACTACCTGCTCAAGCAGTTCCTCGCGGACGAAGAACTCAGACAAACGATTCTCGTCCCCATCGGGGCGGGTCTGCTCGTCTTTCCCGTCTTGTTGTTGCTCGCAGACAGTCCGGCGGTCGCTATCGCCGCCATCACCGCCGTCATTGGCGTGTTCTTGCTGTACAAAGGCCTCGGCGTAGACGACGCCATCTCGACGTTCGCCTCGGGCGTCCGCGATGCGCTCTACTCCGGACAGGTGTCGATTGTGACCTACGTCGTCGCCGCCGGACTCGCCCTCGTCGGCGTGTTCGCGGGCGCGATTGGCGTCTCCAGTTTGGAAGCGACCGACGCCGTGTTCGTCCTCGCCATGCTGTTCATCTTCGACAGCGTCCCATGGCTTGCGATGGCCGCGCTCACCGCGAGTACGGGGCGGCTCATTGACGAATCGATTCGCGAAGACGCCATCCGCTCTTCGTACATGAACCTCCCCTTCGGCGTGGTCGCGGTTGGCCTCGTCATCCGCGGCTTTTCGGCCTACTTCTTAGAACGTGCAGGCATCATCGGCCAGTTTACCGTCCCTGCGCTCGAATTCGGCGCAGTCTCCGTCGCTGGATTCACCCTTTCGACGGGAACGCGCCTCGCCGCGTTCGTCATCGTGGGCGTGCTCATCAGCCTCGTCGGCGTCCGCCTCACCTCCTACGTCACGGGTGGGTCTATCCGCGACGAACTCCCCGAGTGAGTCCGCGGCGTGTAAATCCCCCCGCCGCGAACAGCGAGTATGGCAGACGACGCAGACGGCACGTGGGTCAGCCTCTTTTCGGGCGGCAAGGACTCTTCGTGGGCGCTCTATCGGGCACTCGAAGAAGGCCTGCCCGTCTCTCACCTCCTCACCGTTCACCCCGAAGGCGACTCCTACATGTACCACGTTCCGGCGACGAACCTCGCAACCCTCGCCGCAGAGAGCATCGGCATCCCCCTCATCGACGTGCATCCGGGCGACCTCGGCGCAGAATCGGCCGACGCATCCGGCGAGCAAGGAGACGCCGAACTCGAACCACTCGAAGCCGCACTCCGCGAGTTGCTGGAAGAAGAGAACATCGTTGGCGTCACCGCCGGAGCCATCCAATCCGAGTTCCAAACGAGCCGGATTCAAGCGATGTGCGACCGTCTCGGCATCGAACTGTTCGCCCCGCTCTGGCAGCGCGACCCCGAGGAACTCGCCGCGGAGATGTTTGAGGCGGGCTTCGAAATCAAAATCATCCAAGTCGCCGCCTACGGCCTCGACGAGTCGTGGCTCGGGCGCACCTTAGACGCCGACTCACTTGCAGAACTCCGCGACCTCAACGACGAATATGGCGTCCACATTCTGGGAGAAGGAGGCGAGTTCGAAACGTTCGTCGTGGACGGCCCACACATGCACCGACGAATCGCGCTCGACTACGAAACCGAATGGGAGGGCACGCGCGGGCGGATTCACGTGACGGACGCAAGACTCGAACCGAGCGATACCTGAAGCTTCCTATGACCCACCCCCCGCTCTTTTTCGACGGACACAACGACACGCTGTTGCACCTCCACCTCCCCGAACGCGGACAGGGCCGCTCGTTTTTCGAGGCATCTGAACTCGGCCACATCGACCTCCCTCGTGCCCGCGCCGCGAACTACGCGGGTGGCTTGTTCGCCATTTTCGCCCCCGGTGACGGTACTGCTGAGATCATCGAAACCGCAGACGGCTACGAGGTTCCGCTCGCAGACGCCATCGACACAGGCAGAGCGAATCGGGTCACCTACGACGTGCTCGAACGGCTCTACCGACTCGAAACCGAAGCAGACGGCGCGGTTCGCGTCGTGCGTGACACGGCCGACCTCACCGCCTGTCTCGCAGACGACGCGCTCGCGGTCGTCGTCCACCTAGAGGGAGCAGAAGCCGTCGAACCGGACTTGTCGAATCTCGACTTTCTCTATGCGGCGGGCGTCCGCTCGATTGGCCTGACGTGGAGTCGGCCGAACGCCTTCGGCCACGGCGTGCCCTACCAGTACCCCCACTCACCAGATACAGGTCCCGGACTTACCGACGCCGGGCGTGACCTCGTCCGGGCGTGCAACGACCGCGGTATCGTCCTTGACCTCGCGCATCTGAACGAGGCGGGCTTTTTCGACGTGGCAGCACTGAGCGACGACCCGCTCGTGGTGAGCCACACCGGCGCGTTCGCCTTGAACGAGACAACGCGGAGCCTGACCGACGAACAGTTAGACACGGTCGAGAAATCGGGCGGCGTCGTCGGTATCACGTTCTGCGTGACGAACATCCGCGCCGACGCCGACAACAATCCTGACACGGCGATTTCCACGTTCGTAGACCACATCGAGTACGTTGCAGCGCGAATTGGGGTCGAACACGTGGCGATTGGGACGGATTTCGACGGCGCGACCGTCCCCGACGCCGTGGGCGACGTGACCGGAATGCCCGCGGTGTTCGCGGCGCTCGGCGAGCGAGGATTCAGTGAGGAAGCGATACGGAAAATCGCGTTTGAAAACTGGGTGCGCGTGCTCGAAGAGACGTGGACGTAGGCTACTTGCTGTTGCCGTTGGTCAGGTGCGTGTGCGCGCCGATGAGCGCGCCTGCGAGGTTCACGTTTGCGACGTGCGTCTCTTCGTCGATGATGCACTCACGGAGGTCGCAGTTTTCGATGGTCGCGTTGGCGAAGATGACCGACTGGTCGACCGCGGCGTTTTCGAGCGTCGCACCCGGCATGATGAGCACGTTTTCGCCAAGCGTGACGTTGTCGAGGGTTGCGGACTCTGCGACGAGGTTCTCACCGCCGAGCGACCACGCGACTGCGTCGAGGTAGCTCTCTGGCGTACCGATGTCGTACCACGCGCCCTCGAAGGTGAACGCGTTCACTTCCTGGCGGCTGAACAGCCACTGGATGAACCAGCCGGGTTCGTCCGGGTTGTTGTCCGCGTCAAGGTACTCATCGAACAGAATCGAATCCTCGGGGAAGGCGTAGCACGCGATGGAGACGAGCGTGCTCTTTGGGTTGTCAGGCTTCTCTTGAAAGTCGACGATAACGTCGCCGTCTAAGTCCACGAGGCCGTAGGATTTCGCGCGTTCGAGCGACCCCACGTCGTAGGCGGCGAGCACCGGATTCTGCTTTTCGTCGAAGAAGTCGATGAAATCGCTCACGCCAAACGAGATGAGGTTGTCACCGGCGATGACGAGCAGGTCGTCGTCGATACCCTCGCGTTCGACCAGTTGGGCGAGCGCGCCGATGACGCCGAACTTCTCGTCTTCTGCGGTCGTGTCCTCGACCGAGAGTCGAGGTTTTTCGAACGGGCTCGCTTCGAGGTGCTGTTCGAAGTCCTCTGCGAACCGCTCGTTCGTGCTCACGAACACTTCATCGATGCGGTCGTCCGCTTCGAGTTGTTCGAAAATGCGGTCGATGACCGTCTCCTCGCCAACCGGGAGAAACATCTTCGGTCGATGTTTCGTAATCGGCCACAGACGCGTCGCATACCCACCAGCCAAAACGACTGCTTGCATAGTTCGACTACTCAAAGCGAGTGGCTAAGACCTTTTTGCCTCAGGCCGGACAGTCAGCACATTTGAACTGGCGAGAAACCGAGCGCCGATGCGCGAATTGGTAGCGTGGCCCAACGCGCCAAGTATAAAAGTGGTCGGCGTGGCGCCAGTGGGTCGCCTTGCCAATAAGTAATTACTTACGGCGGACGCACCCTCGGGTATGCGCGAAGCAGAGCAGACGACTCGACAGCGCATCGCAGACCACCTTCGTGGCGAAACCGCAACCGCGAGCGAACTCGCCGTGGCGCTCGACCTGACACCACACGCCGTCCTCTCGCACATCCAGCACGTCGCAAAAACGCTCGACGGAACCGGCGAACAGCTCCTCGTCGCGCCGCCCGCGTGCAAGAGCTGTGGGTTCGACCGCTTCGACGACCCCGCAAACCTCCCCTCACGCTGTCCCGAGTGCAAACACGAGGGGTTGACCGAACCAGCCTTCCGCGTCGAGGCGACCTAATTTCCGGTGAAATCGATACGCCCACCAGAGGAGAGGTCGTACTCGCCAGATGGTCCGAGGTGCTCGAACTCGTAGCGGTCGTCGGTCAGGTACACGTCGCCGTCTTCGACGGTCACGTCCACGTCGTTGAGGACAGCGCCCTCACACGGCCCGAGCGTACACAACCCGGAGTCGCCCTCGAAGTACGCGCCGTGTTTCTCGCAGACGATTTCGCCGTCTCTGACGTACGCCCCGCTTCCCTTGTCGAGGCGCACGTCCGTCCAGTGCTGGCAGTAGTTTCGCCACGCGGCGACGCCATCTTCGAGTTCGATGAGGATGATTTCGACCTTGTCAAACCCCTCACGGGCGGTGAAAAGGAGCGTGCTGTCCGTGGGGATGTCAGCGAGCGGCGCGATACGACTTGCCTCGTCCATAGGTCAGCTTAGGACAGGGTGGGTTCAACGTTTGTGGTTCTCGTTGTGGCTGAGAAGAATTGTAGAATCAGTGACTTCCACACAGCAGTGACCGCGAGTGGATGAGAGCGAACCTGAACACGAATAATCGACCGCAAACACGTGACCGGGAAAAGCCGACGTTCCTGAACCGCACCGCCTCCGCAACAGCACCGCACAGCCTTCCGCACAACCCCGCATCGCAGTTCCTCAATCAGAGAATTTCACTCGCCGTAATGGCGTTCTTCGACGTACTCGTTGAACACGAGCGAGAGCAGGTCGGTGACGGGGCCGCTGCCGACCTCGATGCCGTCCACTGTTTCGATGGGGCGGAGTTCCCACGTCGTGTTCGTGAGGAAGGCTTCGTCCGCGCGGCGGAGGTGGTCTGGCGTGTAAGTCCCTTCCTCGACCGGGATTCCCTGTTCACGGGCGAGTTTCAGGACTACGTCGCGGGTGACACCCGGAAGGACGGGGCCGGTCGTCGCGGGCGTCCGGAGCGCGTTGTCGATGACGAAAAACACGTTGCTCGTCGCCCCCTCGGCGATGTTCCCCTCCGCATCGCGGATGAGCGCCTCGTCCGCCTGATAGGTGTCTGAGGCAGCGCGCTGGAGTTCGAGACGCGCGAGAATCCCGTTGAGGTAGTTGTGCGTCTTCGCTGCGGCGGGAATCGCCTCGTTCGGAATCCGGCGGGTCTTCACCGTCTGGACGACGGCCGGGCCGTCCCAGACCGGCGTGCCCGTGGTGCCCCCACGCGGCAGTTCCTTCACCATGACGACGACCGTCGGGTGGATTTCGGGAGACGGTGTCAGTTTGCCGGGTTGGACGCCGCGCGAGATGGAGAGTTTGACGTAGGCTTCGGTGAGGTCGTTCGCCTCCAGAGTCTCGTGAATCCGGTTGAGTAACTCGTCGTCCGACAAACCGTGGTCGAGCGCGAGCGTCTCGCACGTACGGGAAAGGCGGTCTGCGTGGGCCTCCCATTCGAACACCTTCCTGCCGTAGGCGCGGAGCGTCTCGAAGGCGGCGTCGCCGTACATGAACCCGCGGTCGCGCACCGAGACGGTGGCCTCCTGTTCGGGCACGAGGTCGCCGTTTACGTGGAAGTACATTGGTCGATGAAGTTCGCAATGAGTTGCTTGCCCGCGTCGGTCAGGATGCTTTCGGGGTGGAACTGGACGCCCTCATGTGGCTTTTCTGCGTGGCGCACACCCATCACGACGCCGTGTTCGTCCTCGGTGTACGCCGTTTCGGTGAGGCTGGCGGGGAGGTCTTCGCGCCGGACGGCGAGCGAGTGATACCGCCCGACTTTGAGCGGGTTCGGCAGCCCTCGGTAGATGCCTTCGCCGTCGTGGACCATCTGCGAGAACTTGCCGTGGATGACCTCGGGGGCGTGGCCGACGGGCGCGCCGTTCGCCGCACAGAGCGCCTGATGGCCGAGGCAGACGCCGAGCGTCGGGTAGTCGAGTTCCCCGAAGATGGCCATCGAGATGCCCGCTTCTTCGGGTGTTCCGGGGCCGGGAGAGACGACGATGCCGTCGGGGTCGAGGTCGCGAATGTCTGCGATGGTGAGCGCGTCGTTGCGCTTGACAAGTACATCCGAATGAAATTCCCTCTCATCCTGCGGTTCCGCCGCAGGGTATGGAGAGGCGACTGCCTCTCCAACGTACTGCACGAGGTTGTAGACGAACGAGTCGTAGTTGTCGATGACGAGAATCACTCTTCGACCTCCATGGCGGCCTGCTCACCGAGCGCTTCGTCCATGGCGTTCACGAGCGCCCGGCCCTTATCCAAAGTCTCGTCGTACTCGCGGTCTGGCACGGAGTCGTGGACGATGCCCGCACCGACGCGCAGATAGTACCGGTCTGCGTGGCGGACCAGCGTGCGGATGATGATGTTCAAGGTGGCTTTCCCGTCGAAGCCGAACACGCCCATGCTCCCGGTGTAGGGGCCTCTACGAGTCGTTTCGACCTCGTCGATAATCTCCATCGTCCGAGGTTTCGGTGCACCCGTGATGGTTCCACCGGGGAAAACGGCGGCGACGGCGTCTGCGAGCGACACGTCTTCGCGCAGGATGCCTTCCACGAGCGAGACGAGGTGCATGACCTCTGAGTAGCGGTCGACGCGGCGGTACTCGCTCACTTCGACCGTCCCATACTGACAGACCTTGCCGAGGTCGTTTCGCTCCAAATCGACGAGCATGGCGTGTTCTGCGCGCTCTTTTTCGTCACCCAATAGGTCGGCTTCAAGTTGGGCATCTTCTTCGTCGGTGTGCCCTCTCGGTCGGGTGCCCGCGATCGGCTCGGTAGTCACGTGGTCGCCGGCTACGTCGAGGAGGAGTTCCGGACTCGCGCTCACGAGGTCCACGCCGGGAAACTCCAGCAGCCCGGAGTAGGGCGCAGGGTTCACCCGACGAAGGGCGGCGTACGCCTCAACGGGGTGGATGGTGGCGGGCGCAGAGAGGCGTTGGGAGATGTTCGCTTGAAAGGTGTCGCCGTCGCGGATGTACTGTTTCACGCGCCGGACGCGAGCGGCGAACTCATCGCGGTCGCAATCCGATTCGAAGGTGACCGGTTCGGTCGTCGGAGCCGGGGGTGAAACGCTCGGGTCGCCTGCGAGCGCGGCGGTTGCGAGTTCCATCGCCCGTGCTTTCCCGTCGTCGTAGGCCGCATCCACGTCGTCGCCAACCACGGGACACGCGGTGATTCGAAGGGTTACCTCGCCATCGTGTGGCTCCTCCCACGAGGCGATGCGGTCGTAGACGCCGACTTGGAGTTGGGGAAGGCCGCGGTCGTCTGCGGTCGTGTCGGGGAGGCGTTCGAGTTCACGGGCGAGGTCGTACGACAGCCAGCCGAGCGCGCCACAGGGGTAGGGAACGTCGCAGTCGCCGCGGACGAGCGTCTCGCGGTCGAGGCGGGCTGCGAGTGCCGCAAGCGAGGGCGAGCCGTCGGGAGAATAGCCAGTAAACGGCGTTTCGAGGTGGTCTACGGGGTCGGTGGCGAACACGCCAAAACCAGTTTGCCCACCGGTCGTCTCCAAAAACACGCCGCCTGCGTCCTCACGGGCGCGGCGGTAGGCGAGAAACGGGTCGGCAACCGTGACCTGCACCTCGACCGGCACACGCGCCCCGTGTGCGTCGCGCGCCGCTGCCCGGAACGAGGCCCTGTCGGTCACGACGGATGGCCCAGTCATGCAGAATCGAAGACGGTGTGCGACTAACCCTCTTGCGGTTCGCCGCGTTTTAGACGCGGTGTTTTGCGCGCTCAATCCAGCGCCCGACGCGCTTTGGCGACACGTCGATTGCCGCGCCAATCTCCCCCGGGTCGGCCGCGGCGAGGTCGGCAATCGAGCCGATACCGGCCGCTTCGAGGCGGTCTGCGTAGGCCGGACCGATGCCTTTGATGATGGTGAGTGGCTCGCCCGTGTCGCCTGTCGGCCCGGCGGCCTCTGCGGGTTCTGCCGCGCCGACTTCCTCGTCGGCTTCGTCCGTCATCGTTTCCGTGGAGGCAGCCGCGTCCGTCTCTTCTGCGGCCGCATCGTCCTGTTCTTCTGCCGCCTCGCGGATTGGTTCCGCCTCCATGTCTTCCGTGCTCGTGTCCGCAGGACCGACCGCCTCTGCGGGTTCCGCCGCGCCGACTTCCTCGTCGGCTTCGTCCGTCATCGTTTCCGTGGAGGCCGTCGCCGTCGTCTCAGTGGACGCCGCGGAGGAGGAGGAGTGAGAAGAGGTGTCCGCACGGTTGGCGCTTTTACCGCCGACACGCTCGCTGTCGCGCTGGTCAGGGCGCGACCCGTTCATTCCGAGTACCGATTTCAGCCAGTCAAACAGACCCATGACAGTCGATAGAAAGGCGTCGCACTTAAAGACGTTCACGTAACGCGATATTCATCACGGACACGGGCGCGTCGTTCCCCGTCCACCGTTCGAAGGCTTCGATACCCTGATAGAGCAACATCCACGCGCCATCGACCGTCGTCGCACCGACGGCACGAGCGTCGCGCAGGAGGCGGGTTTCGAGCGGGCGATACACCGCATCGAGCACAGCCAACTCGTCGTGGAGGGCGGCTTTCGGGACCGGCGTCTCGTCTGATTCCATGCCCACGCTCGTCGCGTTCACGAGGACGGACGCGTCTGCAAGGAGTGTCTCGAGGTCTGCGAGGCCGTGGCCGGTCGCGTTCGGGATGACGGCGGCGAGGTCGTGGGCTTTCTGCTCGGTGCGGTTGGCGATACGCACGGTCATGCCCTCGTCTGCGAGGCCGAAGACGATAGCACGCCCCGCCCCGCCCGCACCGACGACGACGGCGGTTCCGTCGAGTGCCACGTCGTGGTCGCGCAGGGCGCGCACCGCGCCAATTGCGTCCGTGTTGTGTCCCGTCGGCGTCTCGCCCGAGAAGTCGATGGTGTTGACCGCGCCGATGCGCGCGGCGAGGTCGTCCGGTTCGACGAAGTCGAGGACGTCCTGTTTGAACGGAATCGTCACGTTGAGGCCCGCGATGCCGAGCGCCTGTGCGCCGCGGATGGCGGCTTCGAGGGCTTCAGACGCGGGTTCGAAAGTGACGTAGCGTGCATCGAGATCGAGTTCAGCGTAGGCCGCTTCGTGCATCGGCGGCGAAAGTGAGTGGGTCACGGGGTTGCCAAGAAGGCCGAACACCTGCATGGCAAGGGACACGCGGTAGCACCGAATAAAACAGTCGCCTCGGGGCAGCAATTGAGGTCAGTGACCGCCCACGACGGACAGGTTGAGAACCACGACGTGGTAGACGAGGACGATGATGAACACGACATAGAACGCCCCGCCGATGAGGAACGGCAGCGGGTTCATGTTACGCTCGTTGACCGCTCGGGCGCGGACGTAGAGCAACACGGCCGAGACGATGGCGAGAATCGCAGAGAAGGCGTTCAGGAAGCCGGCAGTCCCCCATTCGAGGGTGAGGTTCCACGAGGTGAACAGGATGCCAAGCGTGACCGGGAGCGTGCCCTGAAATGCCATCGCGCCCGTGATGTTGCCAATCGCGAGCGTGTCTTTGTCCTGTGAAATCCAGATGATGCTGTTGAACTTCTCTGGTAACTCCGTGGCGAGTGGCGCGAGCAAGAGCGCGACCACAGCGGCTGGGATGGTGAGCACTTCAGCAGAGAAGAACTCGATTTCCGTGACGAACAGCTGTGCCCCGCCGATGATGAGGCCGAGCGCGATGAGCGTCTGGACGATGACCAGTCCCCGGGAGGGGTCGCTGCTGTACCCATTCGCCGCGTCACCGACGCCGGGAATCGGCCCCCAGCCCCGTTCGATAAACAGGCCGAGATGCAGGTCCTCTAACGCCTCGCCTTCGATGAGTTCGCCGCTTTTGAGCGAGCGATAGACGTAGAAGATGTAGAGACCGACGAGCGTGATGGCGATGGCGATTTCGAGGCTTCGCTGTTGGATGAGCGCGGCGATGAACGCGAGCGTGTAGCCAACGAGAAAGAAACTCAGGTCGCGTCGGGTCGAAACCTCGTTGAAGTGAAATTCGGGGCCGTACGCCCGACGGCGGGCGAAATACAGGACGCTCACGCCGATGAGGAACATCGCAATCGTCGCAAGCATGAACGGCGCGCCGAGAATCGCGCCGACACCGACTTCGTCCGCGCCCGAGGTGTCGCCCGTCGCAACCCCTTGGAGGATGGCAATGACGGGAATCATGGTTTCTGGAAGCGCCGTCCCCACCGCCGCGAGGATGCTTCCAGTCGCGCTTTCTGAGACGCCGAGTCGATGGCCGAGCCACTCGACGCCGTTCGTGAACACCTCTGCACCGAGGAGGAGGAGGGCGAACGAGCCGAGCAAAAGAAGACCGTTTCCGACCGTGCGGGGCAAAAACGGCACGGAAACCAAGCCGAGGTGCGGTGCCATGGACGTGCTTCTCGACAAACTCAATTAAGCGATTCTATCCACACTCCGACGGGCTTTATTGCACGTCTCTGTTAGCCATCAGCGTGATTGCACTCGTCGTGAGCCGTGCCGACTCCGCCTCCGTCCACATCGGTGAGCACCTGCGCTCGCTCGCTGACTGGACTGAATCAGAAGACGACAGCCGACCGGACGCGCGCGGTGGTGGCACCGTCTACCGCACAGACGGCTTCTGTCTGCGTGAGTTCGACGACCTGCACTTAGAACTCGAAAGCGTCGCGGACGCCTTCTCTGACCCCGAATACATCGTGTTCGCCTCGCGCCACGCGGGCGACACCGGCCCGGTGTTGACCGCCCACTTCACCGGTAACTTCGGCCCGGCCGAGTACGGCGGCGTCGACGGCGGCCTCGCCCGCGCCTGCCCGAACGCACACAAAGCCATCATCAAGGCGCTCGAAGAAGTCGCCCCGGAGGGCTACGACGTGGGGATGGAGTGTACCCACCACGGTCCTTCTGCGGTGGGCGTCCCCTCTATGTTCGTGGAACTCGGAAGCGGCGAAGAACAGTGGGAAGACCCCGAGGGCGCACGTGCGGTGGCAAAAGCCATTCTCGCGCTCAAGGGGGTTCCCGCCGACAGCGAGCGCCACCTCGTCGGCTTCGGCGGCGGCCACTACGTCCCGCGCCCGACCCGTATCGTCAAGGAGACGGCGTGGGCCGTGGGCCACATCGCTGCCGACTGGTGTTTGGCTGATATGGGTGACCCACACGAGCATCGTGACGTGCTCGCCCACGCCTTCGAGCAGAGCGCCGCCGAGTTCGCCGTCGTCGACGGCGAAAAACCCGCCCTCAGAGACGCCATCGATGCACTCGGCTACCGCGTCGTGAGCGAGACGTGGGTTCAGGAGACGAGCGACGTACCGCTCGCAGCCGTCTCGGAACTCGAAGCGGCGCTGTGCCCGGTCGATGACGGCCTTCGATTTGGCCAGATAGAGACGTGGCCGGTCGCATTCGAGACCGTCTCGCTTCCGGTCGCGCTCATCCAAGAGGCGGAAGGCACCGACCGCGAGGCAGTACGGGCGGCCGCAGAAGCACACCTGCTCGCATTCACGACCGACGAAGCTGGGACTCGGGTCGGGGGGCGCGCAGCGATTCCAAACGAACCCGCCCGTGATGCCTTCATCGACGCGCTCGTTCCGATTCTCCGCGAGAAGTACGACGAAGTCGTGCGCGAAGCCGACGCCGTCGTCGCGCGCGTTTCGACGTTCGACCCCGAAAAAGCCGCGACGCTCGGCATCCCCGAGGGGCCGAAATTTGGGAAGCTGGCAAGTGGGCAACCTGTCACGATTCGTGGTCGTGAGATACCTCCTGAAGAGGTGCGGACGTACCGGGAGCAGACGTTCACACTCTAGTTTTAACTAACATATTTTTTAATGAAATAATCGTCTGACGTGCGGCAGACAAGAGGGGAAAAATAATTACCTCTCGTCTTGAACCCATCCGTATTACATGGACTCAATTATTGAGGACGCTATCGAGGAAGCCGAGCAAGACCGAGGCGGCGAGGCTCCTCCGGGGGCAGAAAACGGTTCTAAAGGGAAGGGTATGAAAACATCCGGGACGATGACCGACGAGGAGCTGCTCTCGGTCGTAGACGACCTCAAGACGGAGATTACGGTCGTTGGCTGTGGTGGTGCAGGGAGCAACACCGTGACGCGCATGGCAGAAGAGGGGATCCTCGGCGCGACGCTCGTCGCCGCGAACACCGACGCCCAACACCTCGTCAACAACACGAAAGCAGACACGAAGATTCTCATCGGCCGAAAACGCACCGGCGGCCGCGGGGCCGGGTCCGTCCCGAAAATCGGTGAGGAAGCCGCACAGGAAGACATCGAAGACATCAACGAATCCGTCACCGGCTCCGACATGGTGTTCATCACGGCCGGTCTCGGCGGTGGCACCGGCACCGGGTCTGCGCCCGTCGTCGCACAGGCCGCACAGGACGCAGGCGCGCTCACCATCGCAATCGTCACGATTCCGTTCACTGCAGAAGGTGAACGACGTCGCGCGAACGCGGACGCTGGCTTAGAACGCCTGCGCTCGGTCGCGGACACGGTCATCGTCATCCCGAACGACCGCCTGCTCGACTACGCGCCGAACATGCCGCTGCAGGACGCCTTCAAAATCTGTGACCGCGTCCTCATGCGCTCGGTGAAGGGCATGACCGAACTCATCACGCGCCCCGGCCTGGTCAACGTGGACTTTGCCGACGTTCGCACCATCATGGAGAACGGTGGCGTCGCCATGATTGGCCTCGGAGAGAGCGACACCGAGAGCAAGGCGAAAGACTCCGTCCGGTCTGCGCTCCGTTCGCCGCTGCTCGACGTCGAGTTCAAAGGCGCGAACTCCGCGCTCGTCAACGTCGTTGGTGGCCCGGACATGAGCATCGAAGAAGCCGAAGGCGTCGTCGAAGAAATCTACGACCGCATCGACCCAGACGCACGCATCATCTGGGGCGCAACGGTCAACGAGGACTACGAGGGCAAGATGGAGACGATGATTGTCGTCACCGGTGTCGAATCACCACAAATCTACGGCAAGAGCGAAGCAGAGCGCGAAAAAGCGGCCCAGCAGGTCGGCGACGACATCGATTTCGTCGAATAATCCCGACTGTTCAATTTTCCGAACAATCTAGCGAACCTCATATAGCGCGCAGACTCACTATAGGTATGGACCACCCGTTGGCGGACATCGAGTTCCTCGCCCGCTCCACCAACCGGGTTGTGGTTCTCGACACACTCGCGACGCGGCCGTGCACCCGAGACGAACTCATAGACGCGACCGGTGCTTCCCGAGTGACACTCGGTCGGATTCTCACAGACCTCCAGACGCGTGGTTGGATTCGCAAAGACGGAAACGAGTATCGCGCAACCTCGATTGGCCGGTTGGTCGCAACCCAGTTCAACGAACTCATCGAGACGACGGAGACCGCAAACAAGCTCCACGACATCATCCAGTGGCTCCCCGCAGACGAATTCGATTTTCCGCTCACGTGTCTCCACGACGCAACCATCATCCGTCCCTCACAGAGCGACCCGCTCGCGCCGATTCGCTGGGCAGCAACCTACCTGCGACAAGCAGACGAGGTCGAAATGCTCACACACTCGGTCGCAGCCGAGAATCTCGAAGCCAACTGGCAGGCCGTCGCCAACGGCACCCAGCAATTGAGCGCCGTGCTCACCCGGGGAGTGGTCGAAACGATTCGTGAAGACGCCGTCCTCGCCACCCAAATGGCAGAGATGGTCGAAACGGGCAACGCCTCCATCCACGAATACGACGGGGACGTCCCGTACGTCGTGATGGTCACCGACCACAAGACGTTGCTCGGGGTCGATGACGACCAGCGAATGCCACGTGCGCTCATCATCACCGAAGACGAACACGTTAGGGCGTGGGCGAGCGACACGATTGCCGAATATCGACGGGCTGCGACCCTTGTGACCCCCGAACTGTTCTCGGTTGAGGGGTGAGGCTGTAAGCAATAAATAGAAAAAGGCGGGGAGGTAACACCTCGGCATGGAAGTTCCGTTTAAGCTCTCGTCATACACACGAGTGCTCAAGCTTGCGAGTACGCCATCGCGAGAGGAGTTCTCTCAGATTGCGAAGATTGCCGGAGCAGGCATCGTGTTAGTTGGGCTGCTCGGATTCGTCATCTTCGTAATCATGAGCTTCGTCCCGGGCGGTGCGTAAAATGCCGATTTACGCCGTCAAGACGACAGCCAGCCAAGAGCGCACCGTCGCAGACATGATTATCAACCGCGAGGAGGACGAGATTCACGCCGCACTCGCCCCCGACTCGCTCACGAGCTACGTGATGGTCGAAGCCGACAACGACGCCGTCATCAAGCGCGTTTTAGAGGAGATCCCCCACGCGCGCACCATCGTCCCCGGTGAGAGTTCGATCGGTGAAGTCGAACACTTCCTCTCGCCAAAGCCCGACGTCGAAGGGATTGCAGAGGGCGACATCGTCGAACTCATCGCTGGGCCGTTCAAAGGCGAGAAGGCGCAGGTTCAACGCATCGACGAAGGCAAAGACCAGGTGACGGTCGAACTGTACGAAGCGACCGTTCCGATTCCGGTCACCGTGCGCGGCGACCAGATTCGCGTGCTCGACTCAGAAGAGCGATAATCGCAGGTTTCTCGCGTTTTCCCAGGATACAGAGCCACGGCTCTCCCCACTAACGTAGTCGAAAACGTGTCGGCCTCAGACGGCGTGGCCAGCCTGTTCGATGCGTGCGAGCACTTCGTTTAAATCGACTTCCGATTCGATATCTTCGAGAATCTTCTCACGGCGGCGTACATCTGCGGCGTTCGCGCCGTAGGCGCGGACGTACTCTGCGCGTGTGTGTTCCTCGAACGCGTGTTTGATGGCGAAGTAGCCGTCCGGCATGACCGTGCCACACACCTGACATTCGTGGTGTGTGTGGTCGGTTGCTTGATGGACGGCCGCACTTTCTACGCTCTCGAACTGGTTACCACAGCCCTCGATGGCGCACTCCCAAGGTGACATCCGTACTGAATTGTTGCGGTGGGTGATATATACAATTTCCTCCGTGTTGCGCAAATCAGAATCACTTAATCCCTTGCGACGAAACCAACGGCCGTGAGTCGTGACGAGTTTCGTGTCGACATGCACGTCAAAATCCTCGATGAGAAGGTCGTAGCCAGAGCCAAAGCGCGTGGAATCGACGCGCTCGTCTACGCGCCCCACTTCACGCGTCTTTCGACCATCAACGCGCGAGCGGCCGCCTTTTCAGACGACGACCTCCTCGTCATCCCCGGCCGCGAACTGTTCACCGGCGACTGGAAGACGCGAAAGCACATCCTCGCCCTCGGCCTTTCCGAACCCGTCCCGGATTTCATCACGCTCGACGGAGCGATGACCGAACTCGCCCGCCAGAACGCCGCGGTTCTCGTCCCACACCCGGAGTTTCTCACCGTCAGCATGGAGCAACCGGACATCGAACGCTTCGCAGACCGCATCCACGGCGTCGAAGCCTACAACCCGAAACACTGGCCCCACCAGAACCGACGGGCAAAAGAAATCATCCGCGAGACCGGACTGTCGGGGTTCACCTCGTCGTACGCCCACATGCGCGGCACCATCGGTGAGGCGTGGACGGCGTTCGACGAACGCTTCGAGACCACAGCTGACCTCGTCACCGCCCTCCGCGAGGGCGTTCCTCGCCGGGTGATGCATCGAACCGGTATCGGACACAGGCTGCGCTGTCTCGCTGAGTTCGCCCACCTCGGCTACGAGAATAGCTACGGGAAAATCGACCGCCTCTTTCTCTCCGGCACGGAGCCAACCCACCCAGACCACATCGCCTACGGCGGGCGGTTCGACGACATCAGCGTCTACTAAATCAAGCCGAGTGACTGGAAGGCGATCTGGGAGAGCGGTTCGCGGTAGATGATGACTGCTGCACCGATGAGTTCAACTGCCGTCACCGCGAGCATCACCGCATCCGCGTAGCGGCTGCTCACGGGCACGCCGACGGGCAGATTGTACTCCTTTTCGAACGGATAGAACAGCGCAATGCCGCGTTTCGACCCGAGGATGTCGAGGATGTAGTGCGTCAAAATACCAATCCAGACGTAGTGGAGGTTCCCGAAGTAGGTCGGCCACGCGGCGAACACGCCGAGGACGAGCAGATTGTGGAGCGTTTTTCGGTGGCGGCCAAAGTCCGTGTCAACGTCGGGGAAGAGCGCACCAAGCACGACGGGGACACTCACTTCGGCAATCGTTCGGAGCGTCTCGATGTCGCCGCTCGGATGGAGGATATAGCCCAGTCCGATGCTCAACAACAGGGCGTTCAGCACGTGGCCTCGTTTGTTCATCGACAGCGAAGCGAACGCGACGCCACCCTACAAGGTTTTCCGTTTTTCTATCGCAGAGAGTAGGTCTGAGAGCGCTTGGTGGGCGATGTGTCGTTTGATGTCTGTGCGTGTTCCCTCGAACTGGTGGCGAGTAACGGTGGTTTCCGAGGTTCCGGTTCCCCACTCCCCCGCAAAAGAGACGCCGATGAACACCGTTCCAACGGGTTTCTCGGGCGTGCCACCGTCCGGCCCCGCGATTCCAGTGGTCGCCACACCCCACGTCGTGTCGGCGGTGTCGCGGACGCCCCGTGCCATCTCACGGGCGACCTGGTCGCTCACCGCGCCGTGTTCGTCGAGCGACTCGCGGTTGACCGCAAGGAGCGCACGCTTCGCGTCGTAGGAGTAGGTGACGACGCTCCGGTCGAAGTAATCACTCGACCCGGGAACGTCGGTGAGCAGCGAGCCAACGAGCCCACCGGTACAGGATTCGGCTACGGCAACGGTTTCTCCCTGTGCGCGCAGCGCATCGCCAACGCGCACCTCGATTGCGTCATCGGTCATGGCAGCGTAATGGGTCGCCGCGCGCAAGAAACCCACTCCCAACGAAAGAACAACCATGCCGGACTCCATGGATGGCATATGGACTACGAGACGCCGCTGTTCTTTCGCGTGATGCAGTACGCGGCGAACGCAGACCGAGACGTCATCGACATGGTGAGCGGAAATCCTGATTGGGGCTCGCCGCCTGCGCTGAGCCAGGGGTTGCACGACTACGCAGACCTCGGCGGTGACGAGTTCCAGTACCCGCCGAGCGAAGGACTGTTCGAACTCCGCCAGGAGATTGCGGCGCGCAGAGATGTGTCTATAGACCGTATCGTCGTCACGAACGGCGCGGGCGAGGCGAACTACCTCGCCATGGCGGGTGCGCTTGAGCGCGATGCCGGAGACGAAGTCATTCTGACTGACCCCGTCTACCCCTACTATCCGGGCAAGACGAAGATGCTCGGTGGGAGGCCGAAATACGTCCCTGCAGACGAAAACGGGACGCTCAACCCAGGGGCCGTGCGTGAAGCGGCGAGTGAGGAGACGGCACTCATCGTGGTGAACACGCCGAACAATCCGACGGGGGCCGTCTACGACCGTGAGTCGATGGCCGAGTTCGTCGCCATCGCAGAGGAGTACGACGCCATCCTCGTGAGCGACGAGGTGTACGACGAGTTCGACTACTCGGGGACGTTCACGAGCGCGCTCTCGTTCGACTCAGACCACTACGTCGTCACCAACGCCTACTCGAAGTCGTTCGCCATCACGGGATTTCGCGTGGGCTACGCCATCTTCCCCGAGGAATTGGTCGCCGGAGCGAAAACCCGCCACATGCTCGTGAACGTCACTGGGCCACGGCCCTCGCAGTACGCCGTGTTGCAGGCGCTTAGAGAGACGCCCGCGTCGTACCACGCAGAGACCCGTGAGCTGCTCGCTGAGCGTATCGAGACGTTCACCGACGCGCTGGACGAAGCCGGGGCTGCCTACAACCGACCTGCTGGTGGCTTCTACGTCATGGCGCGCTTCGACGGCTTCCCGGGGACGCTCGACAACGTCTTTCGCCTCATCGACGAGGCGGGCGTCGCGGGGATGCCCGGCGAAGCCTTCGGTGAGAGCAGAGGCGACTGGCTGCGCTTTGCGCTCGTGACGCCGCGCGCGACGGAGGCGGCCACCCGACTGGCCGACTACTTCTAGCGAAACCCTCTCGGGGTAGTCGGACTGTTGGTCACGGGTTTGCGTGACCACCTCACACCGGTCTGGCGGTGTGAATGCGTCCGCATTGTGCTGGTTTTGCCTTCGTATCTAAACCCCCGGGGCGACCGAGAAGTACACAAACCCCCGCGAGTAACGGGCGACCATGAGTGAACTGACCGTCGAGCCGGTCGAATCAATCGACGACGCAGACGTTCCGGTCGGTGTTGACGCCCCGAAATACGTGTTGTACGGCGGCAAAGGCGGCGTCGGAAAGACGACGATGGCCGCGGCGACGGCCCTCGCGAGCGCCCGTGACGGCACTGCCACGCTCGTCGTTTCGACCGACCCGGCCCATTCGCTCTCGGACACGTTCGAGACGCAGATTTCTCCAGAGCCAGCCCGTATTCGTGACGACGTACCGCTCTACGGCGCGGAAATCGACCCCGATGCGGCGATGGAAGACGGCATGTTCGGCGCGGGTGGGAGCATGGACGGTATGGGCGGCCTCGGTGAACTGCTGCCTGGGGATGACGAGGATGAAAATCCGCTCATGGGCGGGACGATGCCCGGCGCAGACGAGGCGGCCGCGATGCGTCTCTTGCTCCAGTACATGGACGACGAGCGCTTCGAGCGCGTCGTCATCGACACCGCTCCCACGGGCCACACGCTGCGCCTACTCGAACTCCCCGAGGTGCTCGACTCGATGGTCGGGCGTTTCATCAAACTCCGCCAGCGCTTCAGCGGGATGATGGAGGGACTCAAAGGGATGTTCGGCGACGGCCAGAACCCGGAAGAAGGAATCGGCGACTTAGAGGAGTTCGCCGCCCGCATCGAACGCCTGCGTGCGACGCTGCGCGACCCCGCACAGACAGACTTCCGCATCGTCATGGTGCCGGAGGAGATGAGCGTCGTCGAATCCCAGCGCCTGCTCTCGCGGCTCACTGAGTTCAAAATCCCCGTCAGCACCGTCGTCGTGAATCAGGTGATGGAGAATCTGACGGACGTGACGGGCATCGAAACCGACTGGTTCGTCTCGCCAAACCTCGACTCCTGTGAGTTCTGCCAGCGCCGCTGGAAGGTCCAACAGAACGCGCTCACGAAGGCCCAAGACCTGTTCATGGGGCACACGGTAAAGCGCGTGCCGCTGTTCGCAGACGAAGTACGCGGAGAACAGATGTTGCGGGTCGTCGCCGCCTGCCTCGATTAGAGGAACCGGCGCGCCTGCCGGTAGGCGAAGTCAATCCAACTTGCAGGAATGAATCGGGCGTACTCGCCGTATTTGGCCGGTTTGCCGACCTGATAGCGGGAGTGTGGATTCGGCGAGAACGCGGCTTCGATGATGTCTTCTGCGACGCGCTCAGGGGTGACCGCACCAATGCTTCCGC
The DNA here is from genome assembly GCF_037081775.1 of Haladaptatus sp. ZSTT2. Lineage (NCBI taxonomy): Archaea > Methanobacteriati > Methanobacteriota > Halobacteria > Halobacteriales > Haladaptataceae > Haladaptatus > Haladaptatus sp. ZSTT2. Next base: position 2,383,801 of record NZ_JBAMHQ010000001.1, on the reverse strand, counting down.
CACCGAGCAGCGACGTGTCGTCGAACAGTTTGTAGAACGTTGCGTACGCCTCAGACCGGTCGAGTTCATTGAGTTCGTCATCCACGCGAGCTGAGAACTTCGTTTCAACCGGGCCGGGTTCGACGAGCACCACGTCGATACCGAACTCCTCGACTTCGACGCGGAGGGCGTCTGACATGGCTTCGAGCGCGAACTTAGAGCCGCTGTAGACGCCGGTTCCGGGCATGGAGATGCGTCCGAGCACCGATGAGACGTTGATGATTTTCCCCTCGCCTTCCTCGCGCATGTGCGGGAGGACGGCGCGAATCAGGCGATGTGGACCGAACACGTTCACGTCGAACTGCTGTTGGGCCTCTGCGGGTGTGATGTCCTCGACGGGGCCGAGTTTGCCGTAGCCAGCGTTGTTCACGAGACAGTCGATGCGACCGTGTTCCTCGATGATTCGGTCGACAACGCGCGCTACATCCTCGCCTTTGGTCACGTCCAACTCGGCGGTGTGCGCGCCGGCGTCTGCGAGGGCTTCGATGTCGGCGGTGTCGCGGGCGGTCGCGTACACTTCCCACTCCGTATCGAGAAATTCTTGGACGGTTGCACGGCCGATGCCGGACGAGCAACCAGTGATGAGGGCGGTTTTCGTCATTGTTTGACCCTCTTTCTGTGGACAGTTAACTGTCAGTGGTTCGCTTCACTTCTGCCGCGTAGGTGTCGGCAAGCCGCGTCGGTTCTGGCAGTTTGTATTTTGTTGAAGTCGCTTCCACGAGGGTTGCGGCGGTTGCTGCGCTCACCCGGTGGCCCGGACTCACGTAGAGTGGGTTGATTTGTTTCGAGTTCGGGTACTGGCGCGTTTGGACGGCGTAGCCAATTATCTCCCCGGTGGGTGCGTCCACGGAATCGTCGGCTTCGATGGGGACGCGCGTGCCCGCCTCGCGGCCGGAAACAGAGCCTTTAGGGTTCCCACAGAGCAGGCTCTTTGCCACGCCAATCGACGGAATGTCGAGCATGACGCCGATGTGCGTGGCGATGCCCGCCTGCCTGAAGTGGATGCGCCCGCTGCCGTCGAACATAACGAGGTCGGGCGTTGTTTCGAGGGTTTCGAACGCATCGAGAATCGGCCCACCCTCGCGGAACGCAAGGAGGCCGGGAATGTACGGAATCGAAATCGGCGAGATGGCGGACGTGCGCTCTACGACCTCGCCACCTCGCATGACGACGATGGCGCTCACGGCGGTCTCGTCGTCGAGAAACGCTTGGTCAACGCCTGCGATGAGCGCGGTTTCAGGGTCGATTTCGACAGTATCTTCAAACACAGCGACTTCTGCGAGTTCGCGCTGAAGGTGCTCCATCTCGGCACGCGAGAGCGCCGGGTCGGGCGCGAACTCCGGATGTTTCACGGTCAGAATGGGCCGCGTCTCCGTCCGGGGCCGCCGCGGCCACCGCCGCCGAACTGGAGTTGTTCGGGGGCGCGCTCACCGCGCTGTTTCAGCAGGTAGCCGTAGATGAGGCCGATGCCAAGTCCGGAGAGGTGAGCGAGTTGGGCAACACCGCCTGCGCCGATACCGAAGGAAGCGGAGACGAGCACCGAGTAGCCGGCGAACAGCGCCGTCGCAGCCCACAGCGGCATCGGGATGATGAAGTACAGGTAGATGCGCAGGTTGGGATTGAGCACGGTCAAGACGCCCATGAGCGCGGCGATTGCGCCGCTCGCACCAACCACGCCACCGCCCCCAGCACCACCAGTCAGAATCGCCGCGCCGATTTGGGAGAGGCCAGCAATCATCCCTGCGCCAAGGAACAATGCGCTGAACTTGAGCGACCCGACCCGGCGTTCGACAATCGGGCCGAAGAAGTACAGCACGATGCTGTTGATTGCGATGTGGGTGAAGCCGCCGTGGGAGAAGATAGACGTGACCCACGTCCAGACGTACTCTGGATGTTGCGGAGTTAAGACGAACACCGCTCGCCACAGCGGGGAGTTCTGGGGCGCAACGAACAACGGGAAGACAGCGATTTCGATGATGAACCAGACCCACATCAGCCCGAGGAAGACGAAGGTCATGTTGTTGCGGAAGTAGCCGAGGAACCCGCCGGTTCCGGTGTTCACGTTCACGCGGTTGAATACGGCTTGCGAACGGCCGCCTTCGTTCCGGACGCTGTCGTCGAAATCACTCGCGAAGATGCCCTGCGGGTCGTTCCAGTTTTCCAGCCCGGGGCAGTGGTGATTCTCGGGTAGTCGGTGGTCAGAACAATAGGTTCCACCGCAGTGTCGGCAGTTGTAGGGTAGATTCTCGTGTCTGCCACACTGGTCACACGTCGCCATTGGCTTCGATACGAACCCGAGCATAAAAAGGGGTTGGGGTAAGCCCCGGGGCTCACAGGGGCGCGGGGCTGTAGATTTTTGCCCGTCCACCCTGTAGTCTGGGTGTGAAAGAGTTCGAGCGAAAACAGCGCCTTGAACGCATCGAACGCGAAGGCGCGACGGTGGGTGCGGACATTCCAGACCGCATCGTGGTACAGGGAGAGCCGCTCGACCTGCGGTCGTTCGTCTTCGAAATCAAACGCCTCGACACGGTTCCGCCGGGAAAACAGGACGAGGTTGACGAAGCGAAAAAGAATCTCAGACGCGAGCGAAACGAGCGCCGAGACCGCCTCGAAGAGGGCGACATCTCGGTCGAGGAAGCAGACGACCTCGTGTCCGCGATTATTGGCATCGACCGGGCGCTGAACGCGCTCCAACAGCTCGGCCCGGCGAACTTAGAACAGCAGATATCGGCCCAACAAGCCGCAGACCAGAAACGCTGGATGAACTTCCTGAAACAGGCGCTTGGCAAGCAGAAAAGTCAGGGACGCGGTCGATGAGCCGCAATCACGAAGTCGCCGCCCTGTTCGAGGAGTTCGCAGACTTACTCGACGCGAAAGGCGTCGAGTACAAGCCTCGCTCGTACCGGCGGGCGGCAGAGAACATCCGCGAACACCACCGCGACATCGAAGTGCTCGCGGCAGACGGCCAAGACGCAGTCGAGGAGATTTCGGGCGTCGGTGACGCCATCTCCTCGAAGGTGGTCGAGTACTTCGAAACCGGTGAGATTGCAGAGTTAGTCGAACTCAGAGCGGAGTTGCCGGTCAACATGGCCGAACTCACCGCCGTCGAAGGCGTCGGCCCGAAAAGTGTGGGAAAGCTCTACGAAGCGCTCGGCATCACGACGCTCGATGAGCTTGAGGAAGCCGCAAAAGCCGGAAAGATTCAGGAAATTTCCGGGTTCGGCGCGAAAACCGAGGAAAACATCCTCGAAAACATTCCGTTCGCCCGCGAATCGCAGAGCCGTGAACTGCTCGGAGAGGCGCGCCCACTCGCGGAGTCCATTCTCGCCTACTTCGAGGACGTTTCGGAAGCCGAGAAGTGGGAGGTTGCGGGATCGCTGCGCCGGTGGAAAGCCACTATTGGCGACATCGACATCCTCGCCGCGAGCGACGAGCCGCAAGCGGTCATCGAGGCGTTCACCGACTGGGCCGATGTAGACGACGTCATCGAAGCGGGCACGAAAAAGGCAGCCGTCCGCGCTGGCGGCCTCAGAATCGACCTCCGGGTCGTGGATGTCGCAGATTTCGGCGCGGCGCTCCAGTACTTCACCGGGAGCAAAGCCCACAACGTCCACCTCCGGAACATCGCCATTGACCAAAATCTGAAGATGAACGAGTACGGCGTCTTCGACGTTTCAGCGGTTGACGACCCGGACGCGGGCCAGCGTGTTGGTGAGCGCGTCGCGGGCGAGACAGAGGAGAGCATGTACGACGCCCTCTCGGTGCCGTGGATGCCGCCCGAACTCCGCGAAGACCGCGGCGAAATCCAAGCCGCACTCGACGGTGACCTGCCGACGCTCATCGACGAAGACGACATTCGCGGCGACCTCCACCTCCACACCGAGTGGTCTGACGGGAACAACACCATCGAAGAGATGGTCGAGGGCGCGGCCGCGTTCGGCTACGACTATCTCTGCATCTCAGACCACGCCACGGGGCCGGGAATGGTCGGCGGCGTTGGCTTAGAAGACGACGAACTACTCGACCAACTCTCGGAGATTCGAACCGTCGCAGAAGACGCCTCCATCGAGGTGTTCGCGGGGGTCGAAGCCAACATCGACGACGAGGGCGGCATCTCGATTGGCGAGGAAGTCGCAGCGGCACTCGACATCGTCGTCGCGTCGCCACACAGCAACTTAGACGGCGATGCAACGGACAGGCTCGTCGCGGCCGTTTCGAACCCACACGTGGCCATCCTCGGCCACCCGACCGGCCGCCTGCTCAATCAGCGCCCGGGTCTCGAATTCGATATCGAGGAAATTGCCAAAGCGGCTGCGGCACACGACACGGCGCTCGAAATCAACGCCAATCCCCGCCGTCTCGACCTCTCCGGGAGCATGGTTCAACAGGCGCTCAAACACGGCGCGACCATCTCCATCAACACCGACGCTCACCGACCCGAGAATTACGAACTCATCCGCTACGGCGTCCACACCGCTCGGCGCGGCTGGGCGGAAGCAGACGACGTGCTCAACACGTGGTCGGCCGACGACGTGCGCGACTTCTTTGGCTGATGGCCCGGCGTCTCTTGCTCGACGTGATGCTCGGGCGGCTTGCAAGCTATCTGCGGATGTGTGGCTACGATACCGTCTACGCGCTCGACCGCGATGTCGAAGCAGACGACGCGCTTCGCACGATTGCTGAACAAGAGGGGCGAACGCTAGTGACCCGAGACGTGTCGCTGGCAGCACAGGTTCCAGAGAGCATCCTCCTACGCGAACGCGAGGTGACAGACCAACTCCGCGAACTGCAGACGGCTGGACTCGCGCTCGAACTCGAAGCGCCCACCTATTGTGGACGGTGTAACGGTGCGTTGGCCGAGTCGTCACCGGAAACGCCACCTGAGTACGTTCCCGATGGAGTGAGCACGCTCTGGCTGTGTGTAGACTGCGGTCAGTACTTTTGGAAAGGAAGTCATTGGAAGCGAGTCGGAGAGACGCTTCAGTCGCTTTAGCGGTCTAAGTTGTAGTGCCACTGCGCACACGGCTCCATGTCGTCCATGACCTCGTCGTGTGCGCCACAGTAGGGTTTGCGACCCTGTGGCGTCTGAACGTACTCGAAATGCGAGCAATTGCCACAGTAACGGTCTGCCGGGCGTGGCGGCGTTGGCTGGTCTAAGAGTTCTGCGCCGTCGTCGGTCGGCACGTCCCGTACCGTCTGCGTGTTTGCCCCGCCGTCGCTGATGTGGCGCGCGTGGCGCGAGGTCTGGCGGGCGTTTTGCACTGCCGTTTGGGTTTCGACTTCGCCATCCGGTTGGACACCGAGCAGGCCAATTCCGCCAAGGCCGCCCGAGAGCGCCGGGCCATCGACAGCCACGATACGCGTTTTCCCTTCCTTGGTGACTTCGAGTTTGACCGTCCCGCCGGGTTTGTTGCGGACTTTGAAGTTCGCAACCCCAGCGAACAGACACCAGAACGTGGTCATCGTTCCGAAGAAATAGATTGCGACCACGGGGAGTGTGAGGTCGACGGGGTCGCGAAACCACATCGTCGGGAAGGCGTACCAGAACAGCGCGACACCGGAGAGCGCGATGCTTGCGCCGCCTGCCGCGAGCAGTCGCGTTCTCCGACCTGCCGGAAGCACGCTGAAGATGCCGACGAACACCGCGGGAAGGCCCACACCAGCGAGCACGCCCGCGATTTCTCGTGACTGCCAGAGCGCGTCACCGACGACGTTCGTCGTCGCAATGACGATGCCGAGGACGACGAGTACCGACCCGACGGCGAACAGACTCAAGCCGAGGTACAGCCGTTGGAGGCTCGCTTCTGTGCCGATATTCCCCTCGTACACCTCCGTCAGGCTGGTCATGCGGGAATCTACACTGGCCTTCCACAAAACAGTACGTCAGACACCACTCCGAATTCTGTCACAATGCGCGCAAAGCGCGGGCGAGACTCCTCACAACTGGAAAACGCACCGAGTCGAAAGGTCTAATCACGGGGCGGGCAAACGTCGTCTCATGGCAGACGAAGCGGAAGAAGAAGCCGCGCCCGCAGTCGAGCTTGGCGAGGGCGAGTCCGTCGAGGGCATTCCACTCGCACGAGTCGCCTCCCGACTGACGTGGGGCATGGAGCACAGTGAACTCAAACGCCGCGAGGGAGACACCGTCATCCGAACGCCGGATGGCCCACAGGCACTCGGTGACGTCCTCGATAGCATCGACACACCATACTTCGAAACGCGTCAAGAGTTCGTAGATGACGTGCGAACGGCCATCGGCACTGGCCCGGTTCCAACTGAATAAGGTGTCCACAGAGGCGTTGCGTCAGCGACTCCCCTCGCTGTCCTGGGTGCAAGTTGCCCTTCTCTGGGGAGCCATCCTCACCATTATCTGGATGGAGTGGGAGATTACCGGCCTCGAACAGCGTGTCTTCCACGACACGGTCGTGTACATCCTTGGCCCCGCTATTCTCGCGGTGTTCTACGGTCGGCACCTCGGTTGGCGCGTCGACCGCCTCGCGGTCAAAAACACCGTCCTCCTCGCGCTGTTCGTGCTGCCGTTTTACATCGTCGGCTCCTCGCTCCCCTCGGTCAGAGCCTACTACCCAATGTGGGAAACGGGCGCGGCGCTCAATCAGTACCTCCCCCACGCACTCAAGCAGTTCGTGGTCGTGGTCGCCGCGGAGACCTACTTCAGAGGTCTGCTGTGCGTCGGTATCCGCGAAATCGGCTTCAAGAGCGTGTTCGTCAGCCCGATAATCTACACCTTCCAGCACTTAGGCAAGCCACCCATCGAAATCATCCTCTCCGGGCCAACGGACGTGCTGTTCGGGGCAGTTGATTACAAGAGCGACTCCATTCTCCCCTCGATTGTCGCCCACGGTGCGGGCCTCGCACTGCTCGATTGGCTCGTGCTCCACGAGCCGCTGTTGCCGCCCGAGCAAGTGCTCGCGTGGCTGCGCTGGCTGCCGCTTCCCCTCTAGCGGGAAGTCTTTTTGCTGACCCACCCGTTCTCCCGGCTATGAGCCTGCCGTTCGACCCCGCACACCTCGATGCAGAAGACATCGGCGAGGAAACCGCCATCCTCCACATGGAACACGAAGCCGCCATCGAGCACGTCCGTGAGGCGTTTACGGACGCCGGCTTCGGCGTCGCCACCGAGTTCTCACCCTCTGCGCTGTTGAACGAGAAGGTCGATGCAGGCCGCGACCCGTACTACGTGCTCGGTGCGTGCAACCCGAAGATGGCCGACTGGGCGCTCTCTGCGAGTGAGAACAAGATTGGCGCGCTGTTCCCGTGCAACGTCGTCATCTGGGAAGAAGAGCCGGGCGTCCAGCAAGTGTATCACATCAGCATCATGCGCGCAGCGCGCCTGCTCGGGATGGCTCCGGACAACGAAGAGTGGGACGAACTCGTTGGCGAAACCGGGAAGCTCGTCGAGAAAGCGTTCGCGAACCTCGACAGCGAATAATCAAGAGAAGTCGGTAAGGTTCGCCTGAATCCCCGACACCATCGACGATTTTCTGCGCAGGTCGTTGAGCGAGACTGGCAAGAGCGGCGCGACCTGCCGGACGGCATCGTGGAACGTCTCTGCCTCGCCGTGGTCGCCGTCGAAGGCGTTGCGCACGCTCTCTCTGACCTGCCAGACGCCCACTGGCCCCCAGTAGTCGTCTGAGACGTGCCGGAGGACGAGGCATTTTGCCTGTCTACCGATGGACTCTAAGTATTCGAGGACGCCGAGTCGGGAGGCGTAGTAGGCTCCCGACGTCTCATCGACGTAGGCGGTGCGGCCTTCGTAGCCCTCCGAATCGGCCCCCATCCAGAGTGCACCACCGGGGTCGGGGTTCCAGATGCTCCCCGGCGCTTTCATCTCGACCAACTCGTACTCCCAGTTGCCCGGCGCGAGGACGACCCAGAACTGGTTGCCCATATACTCGTTCGTCCAGACCTGCACCGTGTCGATGCTCGGCGCGTTGCGGATTCTCCCTCTAAGATACTGGCCGAGCGTGTCGTCAACCGCCGTAATCGACCAGCGCGTCGGGACGAGCTTTCTGCTCTCTGTTTGGCCGAGTGCGCCCGCAGAGAGAATTTTGTTGATGTCGTACACGTCGAAGCCCCGCCGGTAGAGATAGTTCATCGCGCCCTGTGCCTGCCAGTCGTCGTCTTCGAGCGTCTTCTGCACCGGACGCGGAATGTAGGGGTTCTCTGCGAGGTCGGCCGACCGCGCGCGAGCACGGGGACCAGTCGGCGTCGAAATTTCGTCGACGTTCGGCTGGAAATCGAGCGCAGAGGCGTTGTCGAGGCCAATCTCCACGTCCACGGGTCGGCCCGCGATGGCGACCTCTCGCTGGACGCCGACGAAGCCGTCCCACACGTCGTTTACGTCCACGGCTGCAGAGCGCGTCGAGTTGAGCAGGCCGGTGCGACGCTGGAACACGTCGTCAATGCTCAAGCCTTGACGATACCACTCGCCGCTCGTCGCAAAATCCGCGGCGTTCGAATCGGGGTCCATCGGTGAGAGGAGGCCCGTCGAGACGCGCGGGTAGTTAGACCGGCCGACGAAGATGGAGGGTGCGGTGCTCCCGAACAGCGAATCGCCTTGGAGGACGTTCTGGAAGGACTGCTTCGCGGTGTCCATGTAGTCGAGAATTTCGTAGGACTTCTCGGCCGCGAGACGCCGTCGCTCTGCGTCCGGGTCGGGTTCAAGTCCGTCGATAAATTCGTCGAGCCGCATTCACCGATAGCGAGGGGTGGAACAGCCTTGAATGTTCGTTCGTGGCGAGCAGGCGACACGCGACCACCCACGAGACGACGTGTCGCACAACCGCGGCCCGTCTCGTGGCTCACACAGCGGAGATGCCACTGGCTGGGCACGGTTTCGGTGATAAAAGTACGGATGTGGGCTTAGTTGTGAATGCCCATCGCTTCGATCTGTTCTTGATAGCGGTTCCGGATGGTGACCTCGGTGACCTGCGCGACATCTGCGACTTCGCGCTGGGTCTTCTTCTCGTTGCAGAGCAGTGAGGCCGCGTAGATAGCAGCAGCCGCGTAGCCGGTTGGTGATTTCCCAGAGAGGAGGCCTTTCTCGGCCGTCGTCTCGATAATCTCGTTGGCTTTCGACTGGACTTCTTCGGAGAGGTTGAGTTCAGAACAGAATCGAGGGACGTACTTTTTGGGGTCTACCGGTCGCATTTCGAGACCAAGTTCCTGTGAGATGTAGCGGTAGGTACGTCCAATCTCTTTGCGTTCGACACGCGAGACTTCAGAGATCTCCTCTAAGCTACGCGGGATGCCTTCCTTGCGGCAGGCGGCGTAGAGTGCAGAGGTGGCGACGCCCTCGATGGAGCGCCCCCGGATGAGGTCTTCTTTGAGTGCGCGTCGGTAGATAACACTCGCAACTTCGCGGACAGACCGTGGCACACCGAGCGCGGAGGCCATGCGGTCGATTTCAGAAAGTGCGAACTGCAGATTGCGCTCGCCTGCGTCCTTCGTACGAATGCGCTCCTGCCATTTGCGGAGCCGGTGCATCTGACTGCGTTTCTTTGAGGAAATAGAGCGACCGTAGGCGTCTTTGTCCTTCCAGTCAATCGTAGTGGTAAGGCCCTTGTCGTGCATCGTCTGCGTCGTCGGTGCACCCACACGCGACTTCTGCTGACGTTCCTGGTGGTTAAATGCTCGCCACTCCGGGCCTGGGTCGATGTTCTCCTCCTCGACGACTAAACCACAGTCGTCACAAACAATCTCCCCCCGGTCTGTACTTTTGACAAGATTATCAGACTCACATTCTGGACAAGTGCGAACCCCCTCTCGCTCCTCCCCCGTTGATTCCTCCTCGAGCGTGCGCTCCCGTGTTCGGGTGGACCGTGTCATCGCATTTTTATAGTAGTAACACCGACGTACTTAAACCCTTGGTATGAGTTTTGTGGTCCGTCAGAGGACAAGTATTGAATCTGACATTGTGGAATCGCATGACAGCGGCCGCGTTAGACAGTCCGCCCGGGGCGACAAACCGGAAATCGTATATTAGAGTATCAGTGACTTCACGTTCAGATGCCAGTCATTGAGTGCGACGTCGCCGAGGCGCGAAACCGCTTGGAAGCGGCGGGGATTTCCGTGCAACCAGGCAACACAGACCACGAGCAGTGGCGCGCTTCCTACGAAGGAGCGACCGCTGTGGCCTACGCCGAAAAGGTCGTCATACAGGGCAAAAACACCGCGCGACTGACTGGCTTGCTCTCCGGCAACGGCGGGCGCGCGCACCTCTATTTCGACGGCGCGAGTCGCGGCAACCCCGGCCCGGCATCGGTTGGCTGGGTCATCGTCACCGGCGACGGCATCGTCGCCGAAGGGTCAGAGCGCATCGGGGATACGACGAACAATCGCGCCGAGTACGAAGCGCTCATCAAAGTCCTCGAAGTGGCGAGAGACTACGGCTTCGACGAGGTACAGATTCGTGGCGACTCCCAACTCGTCGTCAAACAGGTGCGCGGCGAGTGGAACGCGAACGACCCCGGCATGCGCGAACGGCGCGTGAAGGTACACGAGCTGCTCTCCGCGTTCGACGACTGGTCGCTCTCGCACGTTCCGCGAGAGATAAACGAGCGCGCTGATAACCTCGCAAACGAGGCTCTCGACAATGCCTGAAGTCCCTGACGACGTAATCACAGAGGCAGAGCGACTGACCAGACTCGCGTTGAACGCGGTCGACGACGGCGAGGCCGACGCCTACCGCGACCGGCGAGACGCGCTCGTCGCGGAGTACGACTTCGTCGCCCGGGTGCGCGAAGAGGGTGTTCGCCACACGCTCGTGCTCTATCCCGCCGAGTGGGTCGAAGACGGCGAAGTACAGTTCGACCGCATCCACGATACCACTCGCGCAGTCGAGCGCGTCATCGACGGTCCCGGCGTCGAAAACGAGTGGGAGAACGTCGAAGCCCACAACCAGGCGCTCGTCGGTCAGGTCGAAGCCGAGTTCGGTGACGACCACGCCGCGAACGCCCGGATATTCGCGGATTTCATGGGCAACCACTACGTTCGGCCGATGGACTCTGCGACGAGAGACGAAGTCGAAGAGTTCCTCTCAGAGTATTACCAGCGCAATGCCTGGCCAACGGAGTCACAAAAAACGATTGTGCAGGCGAGTTTGTCGCGAGTGTTCGAACTCGCAGGCAAACCGTCGCCGCTATAACTGCGCGTTGATGATGTCGCGGACCGTGTCAGCGCGGTCGTCTTCGTTCACGAACTTTGCGAGAATCCACTCGAGCTTGTCCACGACGGCACCTTCGCCATCGCTCGTAAGCGCGTACTGATTGGTGCGCTTGTCGAGTTCGCTCTTTTCGACGAGTCCCATCTCTACGAGGTCGTCGAGGTTTGGATACAGCCGTCCGTGATTCACTTCCGAGCCGTAGTACGACTCAAGTTCTCGCTTGATTGCGAGCCCGTACATCGGTTGCTCGCTCAAAATGACGAGAATGTTCTGTTGGAACGCCGTTAGGTTCCGAACCATGCCCAGTTCGTCCGATACTGCTTGTGCCTCTGACATGCTTGAATATATGTCATCAATCCATTTAACACTTCTCAACCATCCAGCGGTTTTCGGGTGCAATTGCGGATTTTGTTGCCGAGGGAACCCGCCTGTCAGTTCGCGCATGTATGTGGCACCGTTCGAGAATATTCAGGCCACAAGCAGGCCGAAAGGACTTTTGGGACGCCTGCCAGAGACGCAGGTGCATGGCGAATCTCTGGGAAGATCTGCAGACAGGGCCGAACTCGCCCGAAGTGATCAACGTCGTCGTCGAATGCCTGAAAGGTGAACGCAACAAGTACGAGTACGACAAGGACATCCCCGGCGTCGTCCTCGACCGCGTGCTTCACTCGAACGTCCACTATCCGAGCGACTACGGGTTCATCCCCCGCTCGTACTACGACGACGAAGACCCATTCGACGCGCTCGTCCTCGTAGAGGACGCGACGTTCCCCGGGTGCATCATCGAAGCGCGTCCCGTCGCCCTCATGAAGATGGACGACGACGGTGAGCAAGACGACAAGGTCATCGCGGTGCCAAACGAAGACCCGCGCTTCGACCACATCGAAGACTTAGAGGACATTCCGAACCAGCTGCGCGAGGAGATTGACGAGTTCTTCTCGACCTACAAGAACTTAGAAAAGGGCAAGGAAGTCACGACCCAAGGCTGGGAGGACAAGCAGGCGGCGTACGACGCCATCGAACACGCCCGCGACCTCTACGAACAGCACTTCGGATAATCGTTTTTCGGGGGCTTTCACCGCCCACCACTTCATCGCACCGCGCCGTGAGCCGACGGGCTGGTTCCCGCAACGTTGCTCGCGCGAACAGACACCTCCGTCAGCAGAGAGAAATGACCCCTCGTTTGCCGCCATCACTGAGTCCACCCGATTTTCGCGGTCGAAACGAAACTTCATGTGCCCCACGGCGGAAAGGGTGTGTATGGGTCTGTTCGACCGGCTACGTGGCGACGATACCCCTCGCGTCGCTTTCTTCGGTATCGACGGGGTGCCGTACAGCCTACTCTCAGAACACGAGGATGAATTTCCGAATCTCGCCGCGCTCGCGGCCGACGGTGCAGCCGGTGCGATAGACAGCATCGTCCCACCCGAATCGAGCGCGTGTTGGCCATCGCTCACGACGGGGAAGAACCCCGGCGAGACCGGTGTGTACGGCTTCCAAGACCGCGAAGTCGGGTCCTACGACACGTACGTTCCGATGGGTCGTGACGTGCAAGCAGAGCGCCTCTGGGACCGCGTGACCTCCGAAGGACGAAACGCGACGGTGATGAACGTCCCCGTCACGTTCCCCCCGCAGCGCAACGTCCAGCGCATGGTCTCTGGGTTCCTCTCGCCGGGTCTCGATAAGGCGACCTATCCAGAAGACCTCGAAGGGCCGCTCTCGGAGATGGGCTATCGTATCGACGTAAACGCCAAACTCGGCCACGACGACGACAAAACCGCGTTTATCGAAGACGCCCACAAGACGCTCGACGGGCGCTTTAACGCGTTCAAACACTTCGTCGAGAAGGACGACTGGGACCTGTTTTTCGGCGTGTTCATGACGACCGACCGGGTCAACCACTTCCTGTTCAAAGACTACGAACACGACGGCGAGTACAAAGAGGAGTTCATCGAGTTCTACCGAAAGGTCGACCGCTACCTCGGCGAACTGCGGGACGCCCTCGCAGACGACGTGACGATGGTCGTCGCAAGCGACCACGGCTTCACGACGCTCAACTACGAAGTCCACTGTAACGCCTGGCTCCACGAGCAGGGCTGGCTCGACTACGAGTCAGACGACCATTCGGGTCTCGGCGACATTTCTGGAGACAGCAAGGCCTACTCGCTCATCCCCGGCCGTTTCTACATCAACCTAGAAGGCCGCGAACCGCGTGGAAGCGTCCCGAAAGAGGAGTACGAAGCCGTCCGCGAGGAACTGAAGACGAAGCTCGAAGAACTCGAAGGCCCCGACGGCAAGAAGGTGGCTGAGCGCGTCGTCAAAAAGGAAGAAGCCTTCCGCGGTAACCACGAGGACATCGCGCCCGACCTCGTCGTGATTCCGAACCACGGCTACGACCTCAAATCCGGCTTCAAGCCACACGGCGACGTGTTCGACGTGGGGCCACGAAACGGGATGCACAGCTTCGACAACGCCTCGCTCTATATCGACGACGAAAACGCGACCATCCGCGATGCAGACTTATTCGACATCACACCAACCATCCTCGACCTGATGGATATCGAGTTCGCCCGCGACGCCTACGACGGCGCGAGCCTGCTCTAAAAGAGGTCGTCTAACTCGTCGCTTTTGAACGCGGCCGCCGGGTCAGCCCGCTTTTGTGGGCGCGACTCGTGGGCCGTTTTCGCGCGTTCCATGAACTCGGCCAGCCGCGGCGAGCGTTCGACACCGCTCACGAGGACGAGCGCGGCGATTCGGTCGCTCTCAAGCGGGAAGTCGCCTCCGCGCACCTGCATGCTTCCCGTTTCGTCTTCGAGCCAGCGGCGCGCTTTCTCGACGCCTTTGCGCGAGAGGCGGTCTGGTTTCCCGGCAATCACGAGCAGCGCCGCCTCTGCCTCGATGGCGTTCGGGAGACTCGACCCCGTGAGCAGCGCATTGCGTGCAACGCTCGTGATGACGGTCAGATTCTCGCTCGCGTCCGGACTGGCTTCCGCGCTCGCGTAGCCAAGTGCCGCAATGCCGCCGCCACGAAGCGTGTTGATGACCTCGCTCGAATCCACGACACTCTCGCCAACCCCTTCCGTGGCCTCACCCGCCGCGAGAAGGAGGCCCACGCGCTGGGCGATGTTCTCGTTGATTTTCGAGAAGCCTTCCTCGACACTCTCACCCGTTGCGTGCCACGCGTCGTTGTCGATGAGCAACACGGCATCTGCCTCGCGGGCGACTGTCTTGAGCGAGCGACCAGCGTTCGCCTGATAGAGTGAGCCTTCGCTGCGGCCGGGAAGCACGCCGAGAACGTAGACGGGAATGTCGTAGATACGCTTCAGATGGCGAGCCAGCACCGGCGCACCGCCACTGCCTGTCCCGCCGCCGAGTCCAGCGACGATGAACAGTGCCTCTGCTTCTGAGGTGATGCATCCGTCAAGAGCGTCCATCACTTCTGGGGCGTCTTCGTCCATGATTTTCGCGCCCATCTCGTTGTCGCCGCCCACACCGTGGCCCTTCACTCGCTCTTGGCCGATAAGAATCGTGTCGAGCGTAAGCGATTGGAGATCTGCGCGGGCCGAGTTGACCGCGAGTGCGCCTTGGATGGCGTTGAATCCCATCTTGGCATCGAACTCGGCCATTCGCTGTGTGAGTTTCCCCCCAGCCTGACCAACCCCGATGAGAACAGCTTTCATACCTACTGGTCAATGTCGAAACTATTCAACGTTGTCCCGATCATTCAAACCGGATGGCGGAACCAGCGTGAGCCATGACCGAGATAGACGCTCTCGAAGAGCGACTTAGCGCCGTTGAGCGCACACTGACGGACACAGACCAGCTCGTTTCCGACCTCGAACATGTCGCGGCACTCACCCAACGAATCGACGCCGTCACAGACCGACTCGACGCCGCGGTACAGGCGGTTCGCGGCTACGTTGGCCAACAGAAGGCGGTGAATGACGACGTCGAACAGCGCGCAGACGCCGCGCTCGCCGCAGTTGACCGCCTCGAACGAACCCTCGATTCGACCCAGCCCGAACCCGAACCGCGCCAGTCGCTCGACTCGTTCGAGCCAGCAGAGGACACCGGCGAGGAGGTCACTGGACTGCTCGAACGGTTCAGAGCGCGGTGATACTCCGCGTCGTGCTCGCGTTGCTGTTGGCGACTGCGCTCGTCGCCGTGAGCCTGCCCGCAATCGAGCGTGCGAGCGTCGAATCGACCGAGACGCAACTGCGCGCGACGATGAGCCAATTTCAGACGGCCATCGAAACGCTTCCAGAGCGAACGGACCCAGTCTCGCCGGAGCGTGCGCTCACCAACCAGACACTCACGCTCAGGCCGCGACGCTCGATGTAGATGGCGATGGGGGAAAAAGAACGGTTCGGGCGCGCACCGCGCGTGTCGTTTTCGGTCGAAACCGCAGTCGCGGTGGTCGTGCCACCCGGCGGGACGGGCGTTGGGGACATCGACGGGAACGCAGACGAACGCTCTGCAGGCTGGGGAGATGGCACGCAGTCGCACGGCAAGTGACAACCACTTGTACCCGGAGGGCATACCGGGGAGCATGTTGTACGACGTGAGCGACGAAGCGGGCGACCTGTCGCCCACCGAGCTTCGCGCCCTCTACGAGACGGAGTTGCGCGAAACGATTTCCGCGGTGGGCATCGAAACGGTCGCAACCAAGAGCGACGTGGACGTAGAAATCATCGAAGAACTCGCAGGCGGCGACTCCCCGGCGCTGACGCTCGAAGACGCTGCCTCGATTCTCGCCTGTGACGACGACCTTCCCGACAAACGCACCATTCTGGTCGAAGTCCGTGACCACCTGCTGATGGGGATGACGATGGCGATTCTCGACGTCGAAGCCATCGAATCGGGGCTGAACAACCACCTCGACGCCCGCGACATCCAGCAGAAAATCGAAGGGCGTGCGCCGATGACGCTCACCGAATTCGCGTCGCTCCATCAGTTCATCGAAAGCCGCAAACGCTGATGCGCGTCGCAATTCTCGGCTGTGGCTACGTCGGCCTCGAACTCGGCCGCCAGCTTTCGACCGACCACGAAGTCGTCGGTGTCCGCCGGTCTGCTGCGGGATTGGCCGCCATCGAGGCTGCTGGCTTCGACGCAGTTCGGGCAGACCTGACCGACCCCGACTCACTGGCGGCGGTTCCAGACGTCGATGCGCTCGTCTTTGCGGCGAGTTCCGGTGGCCGTGGCCCGGACGCCGCCCGTCGAATCTTCGTGGACGGTCTCCACGGCGCACTCGAACACTTTGGCGAGCGCGAAACCGTCCCCGACCGCCTCCTGTATACCTCCAGTACTGGCGTGTACGGCGACCACGACGGCGCGTGGGTGGACGAGCAGACAGAAATCGACCCGACCACCGAGAAGACGCGCGTCCTCGCAGAAGCCGAGGATGTGGCGCTTTCTGCGGCCGACACAGTCGGCATCGACGGCACCGTCGCACGCTTTGCGGGACTGTACGGCCCGAACAGATACCGCCTCGACCGCTACCTCACGGGGCCAGTCACGGAGGGCTATCTCAACATGGTGCACCGAGACGATGCGGCCGGTGCGCTTCGCTATTTCCTCGAAACCGACTGCGCACGCGGCGAGGTGGTACTGGTCGCAGATGACGAACCCGCCCCGAAGTGGGAGTTTGCCGACTGGCTCGCCACGGCGTGTGGCGTCCCAGAACCGCCAAAGCAGACGAAAGCCGAGCGGCTCGCAGACGAGACGCTTTCTGCGGCCGCAAAACGCCGAATTCTGACGAGCAAACGGTGTTCAAACGAGTACCTGCGCTCGCTCGGCTACGAGCTTGCGTATCCGACCTACCGCGAGGGCTACCGGGGGACGATCGACGCGTACCGCGACGCAGGCACGTAATATGTCAACAACTTTCGGTTGGGTTTCGTGATTGAGGGTAACATACTTACCAATCGGCGTAGAGCGAATTGATATGTCGAAACAGGCCGTCGTAGGAGGAGATTTCGGTCAGTTGACCGATACTGCTTCGGCCTTTATCGAGCAAAATCCGCTCGTCCTCGTCGTGGTTGCGCTTGTGGTGCTCCTCATTCTCGTGGTGGTGTTCAGAAACGGCCCACCTCGGCTTCTACGACCCAAAGGTGCACGCTTTGTAAAGCAGCTACAGAAGTACGACGAGGTGTCGGTGTTGATGCACCCTAACCCCGACCCGGACGCGATGGCCTGTGCGGCCGCGGTTGCCTTTCTCGCCGACAGTGTGGATACAAACGCGACGTTGCAGTATCCGGGGAAGATTCGCCACCAGGAAAATCGGGCGTTCGAGACGGTGCTCGACCTCGAACTCCAGAACATCGACAACGCGAGCGAACTCGCCTCGAAGAACGTCGTCCTCGTAGACCACAACGTCGCACGCGGGTTCGACGGCGCGTCGGGAATCACTCCGTTTGCGGTCATCGACCACCATCCCGGAACGGGCACGGGAACGCAGTTTACCGACTGTCGAACCGACTACGGCGCGTGTGCGACGATTCTCGCAGAGTACATAGACCAGTTGGGCTACGAGCCACATCGGGAGGATGATACGGTCGAAACGCCGCTTCCCCGCGAACTGGCGACGGGGTTACTGTACGGTATTCAATCGGACACAAAACACCTGACAAAAGGCTGTTCTGCAGCGGAGTTTCGGGCGTGTAGCTACCTCTTTGCAGGCGTCGACGAGGATGCCCTCGACCGCATCGCCAATCCGCAGGTCGAAGGTGAGGTGCTCAAAATCAAGGCCCGTGCGATTACGAAGTGCGACGTGAACCCGCCGTTCGCCGTGAGCGACGTGGGCGACGTGGAAATCGTCGATGCGATTCCCCAAGCCGCAGACGAACTCGTGCGCCTCGAAGGCGTGACCGCCGTCGTCGTCCTCGGTTCGCAAAACGGGACGATTCACCTCTCGGGGCGCTCGCGCGACGACCGCGTCCACATGGGCAAAACCCTCCAAGAAGTCGTCGACAACATCCCGATGTCGAGTGCGGGCGGCCACGCGCGAATGGGTGGCGGCCAACTCTCGCTTGAGCACATGGAGGGCATCGGGCCGCGAAAAGGCCTCAACCGCTCGGAACTCGTAGACCGCCTGTTCGACGGGATGGCGGGCGAACTCTAACTCCCCGCTTTTATTCCTCGCGCCGTAAGGCACTGTATGGCCACACAGGACGGCACGTGGCGCTACCGTAACCGCTACTTTGAGCGGTACGGCCGCGCGTACTTTCGACGCTTTGGCGACCAGACGGTCACGAGCATCGGCCTCGGTACCTATCTTGGAGAGCCAACCGACGCGGTGGACGAGGCGTATCACGACGCCATCGTCACCGCGCTCGAATCGGGCTGTAACGTCGTCGACACCGCCATCAACTACCGGAATCAACGCTCGGAGAGAATGGTCGGGAAGGCGCTCGAAGCCGCCGATGTCGAACGCGACGAAATCCTGCTTTCAACCAAGGGCGGGTTCGTGACGTTCGACGGCGACCGACCCGAGAATCCGGGGGCGTACATCAAGTCCGAGTACGTCGATTCTGGGCTGGTTTCCCGCGACGAGTTGGCTCACGGCAGCCACTGTATCTCTCCTGACTTTATCGACGACCAACTCGACCGCTCGCTCTCGAATCTCGACCTCGATACCATCGATCTCTACTACGTCCACAACCCCGAGACGCAACTCGACGTGCGCTCACCCGAGGACGTATACGACCAACTTGAAGCCACGTTCACCCGACTCGAAGAGCGGGCAGCGGCGGGCGACATCAACCACTACGGCGTGGCGACGTGGGATGCCTTCCGCGTGCCGAAAGAACATGAGCATTATCTTTCGATTGTCGAAGTCGTTTCCCGAGCACGGAAAGCCGCGCGTGCGGCGGGTAACACCGCGACGCACTTTCGCGCGATTCAACTGCCGTTCAACGTTCGGATGGCGGATGCGTTCACCGAAGAAAGCCACGACGGCCCGGACGGTCCCCAGAGCGCGCTCTGGTTTGCGCGCGAGGCTGGCCTCAACGTGTTCACGAGTGCGAGCCTTCTGCAGGGAAAACTGGCGACGGGCCTCCCCGAGGCGGTGGCCGCCCAACTGCCCGGCGAGACGACGGCCCAGCGCGCGCTCAACTTTGCGAGAAGCGCGCCGGGTGTGACGTGCTCGCTCGTCGGGATGTCCTCGCCCGTCCACGTCGAAGAGAATTTGAAAGCCGGTGAGGGAGACGCGATGGGTGCCCGAGCGTTCGACGCGATTTTCGAGTGATTAGCGCAGTTCTCGCCACTCGGTTCCGCAGTCCGGACACGCTCGAACCGAGCCGATTTCGTCCGGGTCGTTGCGGGTTTTGAGCGTTTTTTTACACTCCGCGCAGGTGAGTCGTTCGTAGGTGTCTTTGGTGATTGCGCCCGACCGAAGGCCCTTGCGGGTGGATTCCATACCACCGGCCTACGAAGCCATCGGGGAAAAATACCGGGGTCAGTTCGCAACCTTTGAGGGGGGCGCTCGCGAAAATCCGAGTGTGTCACGCCGCCAGCTCTTCGGGTCGCTTTGTGCGATGGTGTTTCTCGTCAACTTGGGGCGAGTGCTGTTTGCCCCCCTCTTAGAGCCACTCATCGTCGATTTCAACACAACGCGGACGACGATGGGGCTGGTGGCCACCCTCGCGTGGATGGGCAGCGCAGTCCCCCGGATTCCGACGGGTTACCTCCTTACGCGGGTCCGCCGTCATCGAGTCATCCTCTTCACGGGACTCATCCTGACCGTGGCCTCGCTGTTCACCTCGCTCGCCACCTCCGTCCAGATGTTGATGGTCGGCTCGTTCTCGATGGGGCTTGCGAGCGGGGCGTACTTCATGGCCGCAAACCCGCTCGTGAGCGAGCTGTATCCACAGCGCCTCGGGCGGGCAATCGGGATTCACGGCATGTCGAGCCAGCTTGCGGCGGTTCTCGCACCCCTACTGGTGACCGCCGTCTTGTTCCTCGATACGTGGCGGGCGGTGTTCCAACTCGTCGCCGTCGTCGCGCTGCTCGCGACCGGCGTGCTCTATCTCGTTGCGCGTCGGACGGACATCCCGGACAGCGGGGCGTCAGACCGCGACCTGCTCGCCGCGGTTCGCCACCAGTGGCCGGTTATACTCGCTGGCATCGCCTTCATCGGCGCGACCTCGTTCGTCTGGAACGGGCTGTTCAACTGGTATCCGTCCTATCTGACCGCAAAAGGGCTGACTCCCGAAACGTCGAGAACCATGCTGTCGGTCGTGTTCGCCGCGGGCGTCCCCGCCTTCTTCATCGGCGGCCGCTTCGCAGACCGCTTCGATACCGTCCGACTCCTGTTCGCCATCATCGGCGCGTTCTCTGTGAGTCTCGTGGCGCTCACGCTCACTTCCGGGCTCGTCCCGCTCATCGCCGTGAGCGTGGTTCTCGGATTCTTCATCCACAGCATCTTCCCCACCGTGGACACCTACATGCTCACCTCGCTGCCGGACAAACACAAAGGGAGCGCCTACGCCGTGTTCAGCGGGACGATGATGCCGTTGCAATCGACGGGTTCGTACGTGGTCGGCAGCCTCACGGACATCGGGTACAGCTATTCGCGGGTGTACCAGTTTTTCGCCCTCTGTCTCGTTGGCTTCATGGTCGTGCTCTTCGTGCTCAACCGGACGGGACGGATTCCACGGCGCGGCGAGGTTCAAAACTAACCCGGGCCAACCTGCTTCGCAGTTAGTCCTGCCAGTACGTCGATGACTCAATGCCCCCATTTTCTTGGATTGTGAAGGAAGAATACGAGGTTCCATCCGTTTCTAACGGGAGCGAGAACGCCTCTCTTGCCATTCGTTCGTCAGCTACGGTGACTGTTATTTTGTAGTCACCCTTGGCAGAGAGCGTTGTCACGTTCCACGTCGCCCCCGGCTCAACCGTCTCTCGGGCACGAACGAGTTCGCCATTCTTTGCAATCTGGACGCTAACAGCGTGATCCGAGTCGTCGTGATTGTCGATGACCACCTTATGTTCCACCGAGGCACCCCAGAATCCGCCGGAGAAAACCACGAGCAACACGAGAAGCGACATTATTCCGAGTATCGCCACCCGATGGGACCGCTTCATGTGTCTGAATGCGACACCACACACCTAAGTTTTGTGACGAGTATACTCGTGCACAGAGATAGCGCCGCTTTTTGCGACCCGGAACCTATCAGCCGCCAATGGAGTACGTCCAAGAGCGCGTCACGACGCTCCACGACCTCACTGGCTACGTCCCCGACGCCCCGACCGACCGGGCCGCCGTCGTGGTGCCGATGACCGAACGCGAGTACGCCGGACTGGCCCCAGAGCGCGTGCTCTCGACGCTCGAAGCCGTATCCCCGGCCCGCGTGGTCGTCCCCCTTCGCGCCAGCGCAGACCACGTTGAGGACTTTCGAGACTGGTTCGACGCCTTCGAGCTCGACGTAGACCTGCTCTGGTGTAACGGCCCGGAACTGAAATCGCTCCTCGCGGACGCTGGCGTCTCGGGGGCGATGGGCAAGGGTAGAGACGTGTGGCTCGCGCTCGGCCTCGCGGCGAGCGAGGAGTTCGTCGTCGTCCACGACGCCGACGCGAAAACCTACTCGCGGGCGCACGTCCCACGCCTGCTCTCGCCGCTCGCAGGCGAGTTTGAGTTCACGAAGGGTTACTACGCGCGCGTCGAGAACAACCAGCTCTACGGGCGGCTGGCCCGGCTGTTCGTCGCTCCACTCATCCGGGCGCTCGCAGACGAACACGACGCGCCCGTTCTCGACTATCTGGCGGCGTTTCGCTACCCACTCGCGGGTGAGTTCGCGGTCACCTCGAAGCTCGCGCGCCACCTCCGACCCCAGCGTCAGTGGGGACTCGAACTCTCGACGCTCGGTGACGCCTTCGGTGCGGTTGGCTTCACCGGCTCCGCGCAGGTCGATTTGGGCAGACACGAACACGACCACCGCGCGGTGTCCGGGCCGACCGGCCTCTCTGAGATGAGCCACGGCGTCGGGCAGGCGCTCTTGCAGGTGCTCGCAGACCACGACGTGACGCCCGCCTACGAGAGTCTGCCGAGTCGCTACGAAGAAGTGGCCTACGAGTTCATCCGCCAGTACGCCGCAGACGCCGCGTTCAACGGCCTCAACTACGACCGCGAGGCAGAGCGCGAGCAGGTGGCCGTATACGCCGATGCCATCGACCCACTCAGGGAGGATACGCGCCTGCCGTCGTGGGACGAGAGTCCGCTCTCACCCGACGAGGTGTGGGAGGCAGCACAAGCTGACCTCGCACACGCGAGGGATGAAGATTAAGCACGGGTGGCCAATATGTGCAGACAATGGAGTTGACTCACGACGAACTCGCGGGGGTAGTTTCGCTCTTTTCTGCGCTCACGCGCGAGGAACTCACCACCGCACTCTCGGAACTCGCCTACCGAAACGGCGAGGAAGGCGACGTTCCAGTCGAGGAAATCGACGCGGCCATAGAGCGTTATTTTCTGGTCGAGTTCGAGCGCGAAGGCACGACGTATCTCACGCCCGGGCCGGTTGCGTTTCCCGAACTCCCCGAGGGCGGCGAAGACCTCCCGCACATCCTCTCGGTCGAGAAGCGCGAGGTAGACCGCGAGGCGATTATCACGCCGCTCGAAGCCCAGTTTCGAAAGGACGCCGCAGCCGCGGTGGACGACGGCGATGACGAGCGCATCCACCACCTCCTCGACGTGAGCTACGACTTAGAGGCGTGGGGACCGGTTGAATTGGGCGACGAACGCGACCTGCTCGACGCGGCCCGGGCGAATTAAGCCGCTCCATCGCATGACTTTGACTATGAATCTCGACCGGGTGGCTCGCTACTCGCCCACGGCAGTCACGGACGAGGAGCGAGAAGCGGGTGTGCTCGTCCCCATCCTCACCCGCGACGACGAACCACACCTGCTGTTTACGAAGCGCGCAGACCACCTTGGCGAGCACCCCGGTCAGATGGCGTTTCCCGGCGGCGGGCGCGAACCCGCAGACGATGACCTCGCCGCAACCGCGCTCAGAGAGGCGAACGAAGAGATTGGCTTAGACCCTACAACTGCGGACATCGTGGGCCAACTCGACGATATTCGGACGATCACGAGCTACGCTGTCCGCCCGTTCGTCGCCACGGTTCCAGACGCGACGTACACGCCCGATGAGCGCGAGGTCGCAGAAATCGTCGTGCTCAAACTGTCTGATCTCACGAACCTCGACAACTACGAATCAGAGCGCCGCTTGCATCCCCATTACGGCGACATCCGCCTGCACTTTTTCCACGTCGATGGCTACACCGTCTGGGGCGCAACCGGCCGCATCCTCGTGAATTTCCTCGAAATCGCAACCGACTGGGAGATGCCGCCGGAAGTTGATCGGGTGGTTGATCCGGATGCCGACCTTCCGTCCTGACTTTTCACGGCGTCTGCGGAAGTGACTCAGACTCACCAGCGAAGGCGAGCACCTCCGCTACGAAGCGGTCTGTCGCCGAATTTATTGCGACGTGGCCGTGGCCTTCGAAGGTGACGACACGACAGTTCGGGAGCACCTCGGCGAGCGCGGCAGTCGCCTCTTTGAGGAACGGCGCGCTCTCACTTCCAGTCAGCAGGAGCGTCGGTGTTTCGAGCGGTGCCAGTCGGTCGGCGTCGAACACGTACGCTGCCGGTGCGGCTTCCTCTCTGACCACAGTGTGGGCCGCACTGACGCGTGCTGGCCAGTTGGGTGCGGCGCGAAGCACGTCTACTTCGTCGAGTGACATACCGGCAACGTCAGTAAAGAACTGCACGAGTGCCTGTTCGTTTTCTTCGTTTTCGACGAGTGCGTGGAGTTCTGCGAGCGTCGCTGCCGGGGTGAGCTCTCCCGGCGTGCGCAAGAACGGCGGCTCGTACAGGATGAGTTTTCTGATGTTGTCAGTACGCAGTGCCGCTTCGAGCGAGCAGAGCGCGCCGTAGGAGTGCCCGAGCAACACCACGGGTTCGCTAATCGAATTGATGACGGCGACAATGTCCTCGAATTCGCGTTCGAGTGCGTACTCAGGAGAATCACCGCTTTCGCCGCGACCACGACGGTCTATCGCATAGACCGTGAACTGTTCTTCAAGCGCAGGGCGGATTGGTTCCCACCGCGTGTGGTCTGCGGTCGTCCCGTGGACGAGGACAAGTGGTGGCCCGTGTCCCGTTTTTTCGAAGGCAATCGTGGTTCCGTCTGCTGAGGTAACTGTGTCCATACGTCCACCCCTACCTGAGAAAACGCCGGCAACGAACGTCTCTTTTTCTCAGCGTTTCGAGAGCGTTCCAAGCATGCAATCGATAATTTCGCCACGAGCGATAGCCTTTTGCCGGGAACGGCGATAGAAGAGGTATGGTCGCACAGACGATGGATCGAGTTCCGGACTGGCGATAGTGTATTTTCCATGCGAGGTGTCCAATGCTAACTGGCGAGACGCGTCTCTCTGAGACCGGGCTGGACGCAGTTGCGCTCAAGCCCGCAGAGTGTGACGTGGGCCGAGCAGCAACTCTGGCAGTGGACGTCATCACAATCGACTACGAGGGGGCAGAACACCTCCCCGATGCCGAGGTGCTTGCCACGCTCACCGAGACCAAGGAAGTCAGGCTGACGACACCCGTTCGCGCAGACGGCTTTGACCCCCTTGGCGACGATTCGCGCTACGACGAGTTACCTGAGGGCATCAAACAGGTGCTCGTCGCCGGGCATTCTGCGTATCTCACCGACGCCGAGCGCAAACGACCCATTGCGCCTCGGTTGTCCGCCGCACTCGCTGCCGCGCCTGATTCGTGGGTCGGTACGGAGGGTATCGAACGAATCGCGCTCGCCACCGGCGGGACGCAGTTCGACCTGCTCTCGCGGACGACGCGCCGAGATACCCGCGCCCTCAGAGCGGCGGGCTACGACGGCGAACTCGCGGTGTACGCACCCACGGTTCTCACCGACGACGAGGACGCGATTCTCGACGCGGTCGGAGCCTATGCGTCCCGCAGACGCCCCGTCGCGCGGGCGCTCCCCGACGGCGCGGCCACCGATTCGTCGGCCACCGGGCGTGCACGGAAGGTGCTTCTCGCTGCGAGCAGAGACTACGCGCTCGTCGGGACGCCCCGAGGCGTCCGCGAACAAATCGACGCTCTGCGCGCGGTTGGCGTGGATACGGTCGTTGGCTATCCCGCCCGCGGTATCGACGAGTTCCTCCGCTGAAAACTAAGTCCCCCTCGCTCGTTTTTCCGGTATGACACTGCACGTCGCCGTCGTCGGTGGCGGAGCCGTTGGCGTGACCGCCGCCCACGACCTCGCCCGCGACGGTGCGGACGTAACGCTGTTCGAACGCGACGAGCTGGCGAGTGGGTCGAGCGGCCGGGCCGCGGGCGTCTGCTACTCGGCGTTTCCCCACGCCGTAGACGCCGAAAACGGCCGTCGCTCACTCGACCGGTTTCGTGCGCTCTCTGAGAGCCGCGACGACTTCGAGTTTACCGGGTGTCCCTACGTCTGGTTCGCTCACGAAGATGATACAGAACGGTGTGACGGCGTGCGCAAACAGGTCGCGCAGATGAACGCGGTCGGTGCGGACGTTTCGGTGGTCTCTCCCGACGCCCTCCGTACTGCGTTCCCCGCGCTCGAAACGGTTGGTATCGGCGTCGCCGCACGATGTGACGATGCGGGCTACACCGAGCCAGCGACGTACGTTCGGGCGATGGGGGCGAAAGCGCGAGAGGCTGGTGTTCGCATCGAAGAGGACACGCCGGTTCGGTTGAGGGAATCGGGAACGATTCTGACACCTGCGGTGACTCAGGAGTTCGACGCCGTGGTGCTCGCAACCGGGGTTCAAACGAAGCAGGTGCTCGCGGAGAGTGGCATCCAGATTCCGATGAAACCCTACCGCGTGCAGGCGCTCACTACCGAGCCGACGCAGGCGAGCGCCGAGATTCCGATGACCTACGACGCGACAGAAGGGTTCTACTTCCGACCGCGAAAGGGCGGTCTGCTGGTTGGTGATGGAACAGAGTTGTTCGAGCGCGACCCGGACGATTACCCGAAAGACGCCGACGACAGCTTTGTCGAGACAAATTGCTCCCGGGTCGAAAATCGGGTTGCGTTCGAGCCAACCGTCTCGCGTGCGTGGGCGGGGATGTGCGGCGCGACACCGGATTGCGACCCACTGGTTGGCGAACTTCGAGACGGGCTGTACGTCGCCTGTGGGTTCCAAGGCCATGGCTTCATGCGCGCGCCAGCAATCGGAGAACGGCTCGCAGAGCACGTGCTCGGCGGAGAAGGAATACAGGAATTCGACCCGGGGCGATTCCGCGGCGACGAGGAGTTCGAAATCGTCGAAGGGCTGAGCTGATTATTCTTCGTCGGCGTCGAGAGGTCCGTCGTCCATCTCGCCTTGCGTGGCGTCGATTTCGACCGTCTCGTCTGTTTCGACTTCGACGTTCGTCTCGCGTTCTTTCGGCACGCGAACTTCGAGCGTGCCGCTTTTCGTGAGCGTCGCGGTCGCTTCGTCGGTGTTTACCTCGGCCTCTGGTGGGAGGGTGACACTGCCGTCGAGCGAGAGGCCGCGGCCGGGAAACCGCATCTCGTAGCCGTCGTGGAAGTCACGAAAGCGGTCTACGCGGACGTGGATGGCGTTCTCTGCAAAGCGTACTTGGATGTCGCTCTGGGTCGCGCCGGGCGCGTCAAAGACGGCGAGATAGGCCTCGTCGCTTTCGAGGAGGTCTACGGGAAGCGGCTTTCGCTCTTGGACGCGCGAAGAGGCGCGGCCGACGTTCTCGACGATGACGTTGCCGATGGATTTGCCAAGTTCCTTTATCATACGGTGATTTCCTCCAGCGAATCGCCGTCTCCGCAGTACGGACAGATGAAGTCCGCGACGGTGACGCTCTCTGGCATGTCGTAGGTGTAGTGCAGCTCGAACATGTCGAGTTCGCAGGCGTCGTTGGTACAGGCTACTTCGACGGTCTTGGGCATGGGGGTGGATAGTGTATCCACGAGTATAAGCGCGAGGGCTTTCGCATCCGTTTTACCGCTCGACTGGCTAGGAGGCCCAATGACTGACCCCGCCGACCTGCAGGTTACCATCGTTGACGGCTACGTCGACGAACCGGCGCACTTCGGCGTGCCGCCGTACATCTCGACGTACCCTCGCTACACGGCGGGCGCGCTGGTAGACGCCGGGGTTCCGGAAGCCCAGATTACCTACCACACCATCGACGCCCTCCGCGACGAGATGATGAACTGGCAGGACGTGGAGGAAGCAGACCTGCTTATCTACGTCGGCGGGATGACTGTCCCCGGCAAGTACGTCGGTGGGACGCCCGCAGAACCCGACGAAGTGAAACGCCTCGCGTGGACCGCGACGGGCACGACGCTCATGGGCGGCCCCATCCGCTTCGGCGTCGGCGAACAGAACGAGGGCGGCAGCGACATGGAGCGCAAGGATTTAGACTACGACTTCGTCGCCAAAGGCGACATCGAGGCCGCAGCTCACGACCTCGTCGAAAGCGGTCTCGAAGGCTTTGGCGACCGGATGCGCTCGAACGAGGAAATCGACCGCTGGGCAGCAAACGGCGCGTTCGTCATCGAGAACCACCCGAACTACCCCGAGTACCTCATCTGCGAGATGGAGACCTCTCGGGGCTGTGCCTACCGGTGTTCGTTCTGTACCGAACCCCTCTACGGCAATCCCGCCTTCCGCTCGGCTGAGTCGGTCGTGAGCGAAGTCGAAGCGCTCTACAACCGCGGTGCGCGCCACTTCCGCCTCGGGCGACAGGCCGACATCCTCGCCTTTGGCGGCGACGGCGAGAAGCCGAACCCAGACGCCCTGCGCGACCTCTACGGCGGCATCCGCGAGGTAGCCCCCGACCTCGGGACGCTCCACCTCGACAACATGAACCCGATTACCGTCGTGAAGTGGCCCGAATTGTCGAGAGAGGGCATTCGGATTATCGCCAAACACAACACGCCCGGCGACACCGCGGCGTTCGGCCTCGAAAGCGCAGACCCCGTGGTCCAAGAAGAAAACAACCTGAACGTCACCGCAGAACAGTGTTTCGAGGCGGTGAAAGTCGTCAACGAAGAGGCGGGCTGGCGACCCGGCGAAGACCCGTCTGTCGCGCCCACCCACGGCGAGGACGCAGCAGCCCGGCTCCCAAAGCTGCTCCCCGGTATCAACCTGCTCCACGGCCTCAAAGGCGAGACGAAAGCAACCTACCAGCACAATCTGGACTTCCTCCGACGCGTCTACGACGAGGGGCTGATGGTTCGTCGGGTGAACATCCGCCAAGTCATGGCGTTTGCTGGAACCGAGATGTCCGAGACGGGTGCGGCCATCGCCAAAGACCACAAGAAGCTGTTCAAGAAGTACAAAACACAGGTGCGCGAGGAGATCGACAACCCGATGCTCAAACGGGTCGCGCCGCCGGGAACCATCCTCCCGAACGTTCACTTAGAGTACCACAAAGACGGCAAGACGTTCGGCCGCCAACTCGGGACGTATCCGCTGCTCGTCGCCGTACCGGGCGAACGCGAACTCGGGCAGTCGGTGGACATCGCGGTGACCGACCACGGCTATCGCTCGATTTCGGGCGTCTGCCACCCACTCGACGTCAACGAGGCGTCGATGGACGAGCTGATGGCGATTCCCGGGCTTGGCCGTCAGCGTGCTGGCGACATCATTGTCAATCGACCCTACACGGCGCCGGACGACCTGAAATCGCAGGTCGGCGCGGACGTTGGCCCCTTCATCGACACGCTTCTTCCCAACCAGTAAAACTACTCTGTGGGGCGACTGGTCTGGCCGCTGAACGCAGGCCAGAAGTGCTTTAGGAGTCGGTGGCCGAAATTCGGGTAATGAGCCAAGACGTTGAAGTGAGCGTTGTTCTCCCCGCCTACAACGAGGAGAAAACCATCGAGCACACGGTGAAAACCACGCTCGATACGCTCGCATCATTTCTTCCCCCCGGCTCGTTCGAAGTCATCGTCGCAGAGGACGGGTGTGACGACCGCACCCCAGAACTCGCAGACGAGATGGAAGCGGCCTACCCGGCGGTTCGCCACTTCCACTCAGACGAACGACTCGGCCGCGGCGGCGCGTTAGAACGGGCATTCGAGGCGTCCCACGGCAGTACGTTGGTGTACTTCGACACGGACCTGGCGACGGATATGCGGCATCTAGAAGAACTCGTAGAGAGCGTTCGCTCCGGCGAGTACGACATCGCAACCGGGTCGCGGTGGATGCCGGGCAAGGAGATAGACCGTCCCGCAAAGCGCGGGATTCCGAGCAAGGGCTTTAACGGCCTCACGCGGCTGTTCCTGCGCTCTGACCTGCTCGACCACCAGTGTGGGTTCAAAGCGTTCGACCGCGAGGCGCTGTTCTCGATTATGGACGACGTAGAGGACAACCACTGGTTCTGGGACACGGAAGTCCTCGTTCGCGCCCAGAAGAAGGGCTACCGCATCAAGGAGTTTGCCGTCGACTGGACGCCGATGGAGGACACGAAAGTCGACCTCGTCCGCGACGTGTTCGGGATGGGCAGTCAGATTCTGCGCGTCTGGTACGAGTTCTCCGTGAGCCCGAAAATCAACCGCACCACGACGCTCGCGGCGGGGACGGTGCTCACCCTTGTCGCGCTCGTCTTCATGACTCAGTACCTCGACTTCAGTCAGGTCATCACGGAGATGGAGGGCGCAGACCCCGTCCTCATCGGGGTGGCCGCGCTTGTCTACCTCGTCTCGTGGCCGCTTCGCGGGGCACGGTATAAGGATATCCTCGACAAACTCGGCTTCCGCGAGAAGACCGGCTTTCTCACCGGCGCAATCTTCATCAGCCAGACCGGGAACCTCGTGTTCCCTGCCCGCCTCGGTGACGGGGTGCGCGCCTACGTCGTGAAAACCCGGCGGAAAGTGCCGTACCCCTCCGGCTTCGCGTCGCTCGCCGTCGAACGGGTGTTCGACTTGCTCACCATCACGGTGCTCGCCGGGTCGGTGTTCATCCTACTCGCGCTCACCGGCTTCACGAGCGTCGAAGGGTTCGCTCAAGCCATCACGCAAATCAGTGGCGAACGGGGTAACAGCGGGAGATACGCCCTCTACCTCGCCGGGTTCGTCGGCGTGGCAGCCATCTCTGCGACGGCACTCATCGTCGCCTCCGCACGCACCGAGAGCAACTACGTCCGCTCGTTCATCACCCGCATCAGCAACGACTCGTATGCGGACTACGTGGCGGGCGTCTTAGAGCGGTTCGCCGGTGACGTACAGGTCGTCGCAAACGACAAGCGAGCGTTCGCCCGCGTGGGCGCGAGTAGCCTCCTCATTTGGACGCTCGACGTGCTCACCGCCGTCCTCGTGTTCGCCGCCTTCGGCGTCTCCTTGCCGTTCACGACGCTGCTCGCGGTTGGCTTCTTCGCCGTGAGCGTCGGGAACTTGGCGAAAGTGCTGCCGCTCTCACCCGGTGGCGTCGGCCTCTACGAAGGGGCGTTCTCGCTGCTCGTGGTCGCCCTGCTCCCCGTCTCGTGGGAACTCGCCCTTGGTGCGGCTATCGTCGACCACGCGGTGAAAAACGTCGTGACGGTCATCGGCGGCGTCGCATCGATGTTGCTGCTCAACGTCTCGCTCACGACGGCGGTCAAAGAGAGCCGCGACGTGCCAGACGTCGAGGCCGTCGATAACTAGTAAAGTTCAGTGACGAAGGGGCCAAGCGCCCCGGCCACGGCGTGGGTCAGTGCGTCTTCGCGGTCGACGACGCCCGCCGTGAGCGCGCCCGCAGCACCCTGTTTTTTCGCCACGTTGGTCATGTCGAGCACGTCGTCCATAACCGGGCCGAGTTCCTCGCCCGCCTCGATGCGTGTGGCGATAGAATCCGGCAACGCGAGACTCGGGCCTGCGCCTTTGCCCACAGTTTCACCGTCGGTGACGGCCGCCCACATCACGAGATACAGCTCGCCTTCGATGGGTGCCACGCCGCCTTCGATACCCACGCCGAGGTCGTATTCGCCCGTGGCAAGCACCGCACGCGCCCGATTTTCAGCGCCCGAGATGGTTTCGGTGAGACCGTAGGGCTGTTCGCTCACGCCCGAGTCGACCGAGACGGCGTCGACGGTCGTGGAGAGTACGTCGCCCACGGCGCGTTCGGTCGCCCTGACTTTGACTGGATTCTGACTGCCAACGCCCACTCGCATAGCAGGGCGGTGGCAGGCCGGGCACTTGGTGGTTCGTATCCGCGGCCCGACCATGACAATATATAACACTTGTGCTGATTTGGCCTGAAACGGCCATATTTTCTGGTTTCGACCGGGTTCGGTGAGGTAAACCAAAACGGTTATATAAGTTTCGTCCGAAGCCCGGGCCACGGACAGCCATCCGGGATTTCTCCAGATACGCTTCCCGGACAGCCCCCGCCAGCGCACACCCATGAGAGAACACACTCGAACACGAACCCGAGCGAACCAAGAAGAGAGCGAGAAAGAACAGGAATCGGGCAGTAAACTCGACTGCCCAGAATGTGGCTCCGGCAAGGTCGTCGCCGACTCGACCCACGGCGAAACGGTCTGTCAGGACTGCGGTCTCGTCGTCGACGAAGGCGAAATCGACCGCGGCCCGGAGTGGCGCGCATTCGACGCCCGCGAGAAGGATAAAAAATCGCGTGTTGGCGCACCGACGACCAACACCATGCACGACAAGGGGCTTTCAACCA
The DNA here is from genome assembly GCF_037081775.1 of Haladaptatus sp. ZSTT2. Taxonomy (NCBI): domain Archaea; kingdom Methanobacteriati; phylum Methanobacteriota; class Halobacteria; order Halobacteriales; family Haladaptataceae; genus Haladaptatus; species Haladaptatus sp. ZSTT2. The sequence continues at coordinate 2,351,895 of NZ_JBAMHQ010000001.1, read as the reverse complement.
ACATCGACTGGCGCGACAAGGACGCATACGGCAAGTCCCTTGGCAGCCGCCAGCGCGCGAAGATGCAGCGGCTTCGCAAGTGGAACGAACGCTTCCGCACCCGCGACAGCAAGGAGCGCAACCTGAAGCAGGCGCTCGGCGAAATCGACCGCATGGCCAGCGCCCTCGGTCTCCCGAACAACGTGCGCGAGACCGCCTCCGTCATCTACCGCCGCGCGCTCACCGAAGACCTCCTCCCCGGCCGCTCCATCGAGGGCGTCGCCACTTCCGCCGTCTACGCCGCCGCCCGGCAAGCGAGCATGCCCCGCAGTCTCGACGAGATTGCAGAGGTCTCCCGCGTCGAAAAGAGCGAAATCGCGCGCACCTACCGCTACGTCGTACGCGAGCTCGGCCTCGAAGTGCGCCCAGCCGACCCAGAGAGCTACGTCCCGCGCTTTGCCTCCTCGCTCGACCTCTCCGAGGAAGCAGAACACCGCGCCCGACAGCTCCTTCGCAACGCGAAAGAACAGGGCGTCCACAGCGGCAAATCGCCGGTCGGCCTCGCCGCCGCCGCCGTCTACGCCGCCGCGCTGCTCACTAACGAGAAGACGACCCAAGCCGCCGTGAGCGAAGTCGCAGACATCAGCGAAGTCACCATCCGCAACCGCTACCACGAACTGCTCGAAGCCGAGCAGGACGTGCCGATGGCGTAAGTTCGGACACCACCGTTTTTGCGTTTTCACCACCGCCGAGTCGAGAGACCGCAAGACTAGTACGGAAGGCCCCTGACTGTATGTCCATGCAGACCGACCACGCCATCTACGCGTCGGACGCCCGCGAGATGGCACACGTAGACGAGGGCGCAGTCGACCTCGTCGTCACCTCCCCGCCCTATCCGATGATCGAGATGTGGGATGGGCTGTTCTCGTCGCTCGATTCGACGGTCGAATCTCACCTCGAATCGGGCGCGGGTGACGACGCCTTCGATGCCATGCACGACGCCCTCGCCCCGGTCTGGGACGAACTCAAGCGCGTCCTCCGCCCCGGCGGCATCGCCTGCATCAACATCGGCGACGCCACCCGCTCGATTGGCGGCGAGTTTCAACTCTTTCCGAACCACGTCGCCGTCATCGACGCCATGCGCGACCGCGGGTTTTCGGTACTCCCCGACATCCTCTGGCGAAAGCCCTCGAACCGGCTGACGAAGTTCATGGGCTCAGGGATGCTTCCGTCGAACGCGTATGCGACCCTCGAACACGAGTACATCCTCGTGTTTCGAAACGGCGGCACCCGGGCGTTCGACCCCGGGTGTGCAGAACGCTACGAGAGCGCCTTCTTCTGGGAGGAACGAAACGAGTGGTTCTCAGACCTCTGGACGGACGTACAGGGAACCGGGCAGTCGCTTGACGGGGCGACCCGCGAGCGGTCTGCAGCCTACCCGCTCGAAATTCCCCTGCGCCTGATTCAGATGTATTCGGTGTACGGCGACACCGTCTTAGACCCGTTTTGGGGAACCGGAACCACGACGCTCGCGGCGATGGTCGCGGGGCGAAACTCGGTGGGCTACGAACTCGACGAGACCCTCATCGAGCGCTTCGACGACCGCGTCGAGAACGTCCCTGAAATCGCCAGCGAACGACTCGAAAACCGACTCGACTCCCACCGCGACTTCGTGACCGCCAGAGCCGCGACGGGCGAATCGCTCGACTACGACGCGACCCACTACGACTTTGCTGTCGTGACCAAACAAGAACGCAACATCTTGCTCTACGACGTCGCCGCGGTCGAACCCCACGAAGACGGCTATCTCGTCCGCCACGAGCGCCACACCGAATAGGGGTACGTTTTTCCATCTGAGCGCGTACACACAGCTATGAATTTCGACGAGTTCGTCCTCGCCGCGAGTACGGCGACGCTCAGCGACGAACCCGACGCCCGCCCCGTGGCCGACGCCGTCGAATACCGGATGGACCTCGCCACAAACCCCCGCTCGGCGCTCCGCGACTACGACGGCGAGTTGCCACTCATCGCGACCAACCGCGTCCACTGGGAAGGCGGTGAGGCCGCAGACGACGCAGCCCGCCTCGACGCGCTCTGTGAGGCGGCCGAACACGATGCCGTCTGCGCGGTTGACATCGAACTCGAAGCCATCGAATCGGGCAACGGCGAGCGCGTCGTTGCGGCCGCCCGTGAGGCGGAGACGACCGTCATCGTCTCGATGCACGATTTCGAGGCGACGCCACCGATTGCCGAGCTTCGCCACCTGCTAAAAACCGCGAGCGACCACGGCGACGTGGCGAAGCTCGCGTGTACGGCGACCTCGCTCGATGACGTCCTCGACGTGCTGTTCGCCACCCGGACGTTCGATGCGAACGGCCGCGCCGTAGCGACGATGGCGATGGGCGAGGTGGGCAGACACTCACGCGTCGTCGCGCCGCTGTACGGCTCGCGGATTGGCTATGCCCCAATTAAGCCGGAAGATGCGACCGCACCCGGCCAGTACGACCTCGAAACGATGCGACTGCTCGTTGACAAACTCGACAGCAATGACTGAGACAGTGACCTTCGGAAGTTTAACAAACGGTGACAACCGAGACGGAGGAAGTAATGGGGCAAACCTCGCGTAAGCGCCCGTGGCTTGCGGCGCTGTTGGCGTTCGTCTATCCCGGCCTTGGTCACGTCTACATCCGTGAATGGCTGAGAGCACTGCTCTGGTTCGGGTTGATGATTGCAACGGCGTCGTTCGTCATTCCAGAACAGGCCGTCCAGACGGCCGACCTCTCGATTGCTGCTCTCACTCGCGCGAGCGAGCAGCTGTCGCTCGAAGCGGCGTTTACGGTGCTGTTCATCACGCTGTTGAGCATGATCGACGCCTACCGGCTCGCGGCAACGAAAAATCAGGCCGTCAAAGCCGTCGTCGAGGGGACGCGGTGTCCGTCGTGTGGCCGCGACATCGACCCCGAACTCGACTTCTGTCACTGGTGTACGACGGAACTGCCGCCCACGATGGGCGACGGCGCAAACTGATTACTTCTCGATGATGCTCTCTTCTACGGCTTCCCCGAAGTGGCGAGCCGTGTCCTCGTAGTAGATTTTCACCTCGTCGCCGACGGCGAGGTCGGTGACTGCCTTGCGACCCTCAGATGTGGCGACTTTGATGGTCTCTGCGTTCTGGAGGAGGGTTTCGATACGGTCGCCGCTTTGCGTTTCGGCTTCGACGCGGAACATCGGACGTTTCTCGATTTTCGCCCGCCCGACGATTGCCTCACGAGTGTGGCCCGCCGTATCGACGACCTGCACCTCGTCGCCGCTTTTGAGTTCGGCAAGGTACTTCGTGCCGCCGTCTGGCGTCCGGACGTAGGCGTGAACCGCCCCGGCGTTCACCCGAAACGGCCGGGAAGCGACGTACGGCGACTCCGCGGTCTCTGCGTGGACGAAAAACAGCCCGCGGCTCATGCTGCCGACGAGCATGCCTTCGTCGTGTTCGAACAGCGACCCGGTATCGACGCAGACGCGGTCTGCAGAGCCGGTCTGTTCGACGGCGGTGACGGTCGCCCACTGGAGGTCAAGCGATTCGCGCTCTGATTCGTCGCGCACATCGACCGTCCGGCGAATCTCGTCCGGGTCGTCGGTGTCGAGCAACACGGCGTCAGCGCCGAGTTCGAGCGTCTCGAATGCGGTTTTGGCCTCCTCTGCGGTCTGGACGCCCGCGACGAGTTCGGTCTCCTCACCAATCCGAGCGATGAGGTTTTCGAGCGGGATGATGGTCCAGTCTTCACCGATGACGATGGTGTACTCTGCGTCGTGGGCGGCGGCTTCTGCGAACGCCTCGTACTCTTTGTTCAGGATGCGGACGTACGCGCCGTGGGCGCGGTCGTCGCTCCGACGCAGGGTAGAGAGGTCAGCAGAGCCAGAGAAATCAGCGGGGAGGTCGACCGTGCCGTCGCCTTCGCCTTCTTTGCCGACGATGGTCACGTCGGGGAGGTCTTCGACGGCGTCGGGTTCTGCGTCCATGACGTGGACGTCGCCGTTTGCGAACGCCGCGACGTTCACCTGACCGAGTTCGCGGACTTTCGAAACGTCCTCGCTATCGACGAGCACCCAGTCGACACCGGCTTCGAGTCCGGCGGTGATTCGTTTTCGTCGCGCCTCCCAGTCGCCGACGGTGTCGTCGGCTTTGAGCCATACGGAGCGTGTCATACTTTGACGCTCGCGGCGGGGATTCTTGAACGTGGCGGAAGTGGCACTTCCGTCTCACCGCCCGATTTCAGCGCGGCCGCTCTATATGGGGATTTCGAGAGAAACAGTGTGTCGGGCTCAGGCTTTGACGGCGAGGCCAGCGCGTTCGAGGGCTTTGTCCGCGGGGGCGTCATTGTGGACGACGTCGGTGACCGCACGGGCGATTGCTTCTGGACTCTCGTGTTGGAAGATAGACCGGCCCATCGAGACGCCCGCCGCACCGCCGTCCATCGCACCACGGACCATCTGGATGGTCTCTAAGTCAGTGCCACGCGAGCCACCGGCGATGACGACCGGCAGGCGGGTCGATTCGGTGACGTGTCGGAAGCTCTCCGGGTCGCCGGAGTAGGCGGTTTTGATGATGTCCGCGCCGAGTTCCTCACCGAAGCGAGCGGCGTGGCCGAGGGCTTCTGCGTCGTGTTCGTCGATGCCGGGACCGCGGGCGTAGGTCATCGCAAGCACGGGGATGCCGAGGCGGTCTGCCTCGGAGGTGACGCGCGCTAAGTCTTCCATCTGCTTTGGCTCATGGTCAGAGCCGACGTTGACGTGGAGGCTGACGGCGTCTGCACCCGCGCGGATGGCGTCCTCTACGGTGCCCGTCATGCGTTTGTCGTTAGAATCCGGTCCAATTGTCGTAGAAGCGTTGAGATGAACGATGTAGCCTTTGCCGTTTTTGTTTCCGTGGACGCGTGGTGCAATCCCCTTCTGGGTGAGCACGCAATCTGCGCCACCGCGTGTGACCGCATCAATTGTCGATTCGATGTCTTTGAGGCCTTGTACAGCCCCAAGTGTAATGCCGTGGTCCATCGGGACGATGACGAATCGACCCCGTGTACCGATGCGTTCGAGCCGAGCTGCTTTTCCGATAGTCATTAGTATGTTAGTGTGTAGCAAGCGTTAGTTATGTGCGTTCCGGTCGCGGCACACGTTGTTCGAATCCGGTCCGTGCGCCTTCTGCCAGTTCTCTCGCTTTTCGTTCTAAATTCGACGTGACATTCTCCCCGGAAGCAATCAGGTCGACGAAGACGCTCCCGGCGACGACCCCGTCTGCTCCCGCCGCGACGATTTCGCGGGCGTGGTGGCCCTCGCTCACGCCGAAGCCGACGGCCTTTGGCACGTCGTACGTTGCCAACCGACCGAGACTGTCGTGCGTCTGGGTGCTCACGTCCGCCTGCGCCCCGGTCGTCCCGAGGCGGGCTTGGACGTAGACGAATCCCGAAACCTGTTCCATGACGCGGTCTAAACGCTCGCCTTTCGTCGTCGGGGCGACGATGAAGATGAGGTCGAGGCCGAACTCGTCGCAGGCCGCCCGCAGGTCGTCCGACTCCTCGACGGGGAGGTCGGGGACGATAAGCCCCGAAATTCCTGCTTCGGCGGCCGCTTCGACGAACGCCCGGACGGGTTCGTCGCCGTACTGGTAGATGAGGTTGTAGTACGTCATGCAGACAATCGGCACGGCCACGTCGAGGTCGGCCACCAGGTCGAGATACGACTGTGGCGTCATTCCCGCGTCAAGCGACCGCTGGATGGCGTTCTGGATGGTTGGCCCGTCCGCGATTGGCTCCGAGAAGGGCAGGCCGAGTTCGATGATGTCCGCCCCACCGCGGGCGAGCGCGCGAACCTGTGCTTTCGTACTCTCTGCGTCCGGGTCGCCCGCCGTGATGTACGGAATCAGGGCCGGGCCGTCGCGGAAGGCTTCGCCAATCTCGCTCATTCGAACACCCCCATCTCCGGCGCGTTCGCAAGGTCGCGCTTTGCCGTCTCCTCAAGCACGGACTCCAAATCCTTGTCGCCGCGCCCGGAGATGTTCACGATGACCGACTCCCCGAGGTCGTCGGCCGTTTCGAGGTAGGCAATCGCGTGGGCCGTTTCGAGTGCTGGAATAATTCCTTCTTCCTGCGAGAAGCGGTGGAACGCTTCGAGTGCGGCGTCGTCGGGAACTGTCACGGGCGTCACCCGCCCAGTATCGACGAGGTGGGCGAGTTCCGGGCCGACGCCGGCGTAGTCGAGACCCGAACTGATGCTGTGCGATTCGAGAATCTGGCCGTCCCGAGACTGCAGCAGGCGGGTGCGCGCACCGTGGAGCACGCCGACCGACCCCGTCGAGAGCGATGCGGAGTTCGGCGCAACGCCCGTCTCCTCGTCTACGTCGAGACTGGAGCCACCGGCTTCGACGGCGTACAGCGCCACGTCCTCGTCGGGGACGAAGTTGTGGAACGCGCCCATCGTGTTCGACCCGCCGCCCGCACACGCGACGACGCTGTCGGGGAGGCCACCGGTCTTTTCACGAATTTGCGCGCGCGCTTCCTCGCTGATGACCGACTGGAAGTCGCGCACCATCCGTGGGAACGGGTGGGGCCCCACGACAGACCCGATGACGTAGTGGGTGTCTTCGACGTTGGTCGCCCAGTCGCGCATCGTCTCGTTGATGGCTTCTTTCAGGGTTCCGCGGCCCACGTCGACGGGGTTGACTTTGGAGCCGTTGATGCGCATGCGGAAAACGTTCGGGCGCTGGCGGGTGATGTCTCGGCGACCCATGTACACCTCGCAGTCCATGCCGAGATGGGCCGCGGCCATCGCCGTCGCCGTGCCGTGTTGGCCCGCGCCGGTTTCCGCGACGATGCGTTCTTTGCCCATGTACTTGGCGAGCAACACTTGGCCGAGCGCGTTGTTCAGCTTGTGTGCGCCGCCGTGGACGAGGTCTTCGCGCTTTAAGTACACCTCCGTGCCGTAGCGTGCGCTCAGCTGTTCTGCGTGCTGGAGCGGCGTGGGGCGACCGCCAAAGTCCCGCAACCGGGCGCGAAAGTCGTCCATGAACCCGTCTTCGTTTTCGAGCACGTAGCGTTCGTACGCGTCGGTCAGTTCCTCGATGGCGGGCATCAGCACTTCCGGGACGTACTGGCCGCCGTAGTCGCCAAATTTCGCAGGTGAATCGCTCATAGCTGTGAGAGGAGTCGCGTGTTTGCAGTCACGTCGCCGTCCATGATTGCCGTTCCGATGAGCAGGCCGTCCGCCCCAGCGGCGCGCATCCGCGCCACGTCGTCCGGCGTCGACACCCCGCTCTCTGCGATGAGTGTCACGTCGTCTGGCACCTTTGGTGCCAATTTCTCGAACGTGCCGAGGTCGACGCTGAGCGAGGTCAGGTCGCGGTTGTTGATGCCGATGATGTCCGCGCCTGCGCCAAGAGCTTCGTCCAGTTCGGTTTCGGTGTGGACTTCGACGAGCACCTGAAAGCCGCGGTCGCGGGCGGCGGTGAGCAGATTTTCCAAATCATCGACGAAGCGGACGATGAGGAGAACAACGTCTGCTTCGACGGCGTCGAGTTGCTCCTCGCGGAGGATGAAATCCTTGCGAAGGATGGGAACGTCCACCGCTTCGCGGACGGCGCGGAGATTCGAAAGCGAGCCACCGAAGTGGTCGGGTTCGGTGAGTACCGAGATGGCGGCCGCCCCACCCGCGACCATCTCGCGGGCGAGTTCGGCCGGGTCGTCTGCGCGCACGCCCTCGGTCGTCGGGCTCGTCGGTTTCACCTCCGTGATGAGTGGCACCCGACCGGCGTCCTCGACGGCTGCAAACGCCAATTCGAGCGACCGCGGGTCGACGGACACCCGTTCTGTGACCCCATCTCGCTCGCGTGCGGAGGCGAGAATGGCCGCCACTTCGGGGGCGACCTCGTCTCTAACTACCATTGTTGTTCAATGATGAACTGATTTGTACATAAGACTTGCGCCGTCAGGCCGTCAGTGCCGAATGTTCAAGTCCGTGACGACCCTCTACCTGCTATGGACGAGTCCGCCGGTATTTACGCACGAGAATCCGAGTATCTCGACCGATACGTTCAGATTGGCGTTGCAGGCGACCGGGTCATCTCCGTCTCTTTTCCCGACACGGTCGATGCTGCGAGCTCCTCGAAACACCCAATTCTCGACCGCATTTTTGCGTATTTAGAAGGTGTTCGTGAGTCGTTCGCCACGGTCGATATTGCACTCACCGTGCCCACCGCTCATCGACGAGTGCTCGAAACGGTCCGACAAATCCCGTACGGCGAACAGTACACCGTCGAGAAGGTGGCACGCCTGACCCCCGAATTGAACCCCCAAGACGACGACGATATGACGCTCGTGCGGACCGCCTTGGACGAAAACCCGACACCGATTTTGATTCCAGACCACCGCGTGCGCGACGCACCGAGCGCCGCACCGCCGGAAATCGAGCAGAAACTCCGGTCGCTCGAAGGACTCTGACGGGCAGAACGCGACACACGTTGCACCGAGCGATGGGGCTATCCAAACACGTCCCCTACCAGACACAATCACGGTGAATTTCGATGACTGATTCTATCGCCCCCGATACACACATTGGCCGCGTTGCCCTGCACGTCACCGACCTCGACGAACTCGTGTCCTTCTACCGCGACACGATTGGCTTGGACGTGCTCGAAACGACGGCCACGACAGCCACCCTCGGCGTGGGTGAGACGCAGTTGCTCGAACTCACCGCGACCGACCTACCGGAGCGAACACGAGAGGAAACTGGGCTGTTTCACACCGCGTTTCGCGTGCCCACTCGGGCCGCACTCGCTGATGCGCTCGTGCGCGCAGAGCGTGACTGGCAGCTCTCTGGCGCATCAGACCACCTCGTGAGCGAGGCACTCTACCTCAGAGACCCGGAAGGAAACGGTATCGAACTGTACGTAGACCGCCCCCGCGAGGAGTGGGAGCGCGACGAGGCCGGAAATCTCCGGATGGACACGCTCCCGCTCTCGCTTTCGTCACTGCGCGAGGCGGGCGACCCAGAGCGCCGAATGCCCGCGGGCACCGACGTGGGACACATCCACCTCGAAGTGTCGCAAATTCCAGCGTCGCGGACGTTCTACACCGAAGTAGTCGGCATGGACGAACCCGTGAGGCTGCCGTCGCCGTACGGCGAATCGTCGCTGTTCGTCTCGGCTGGTGGGTATCACCACCATATCGGCGCGAACGCATGGAACGGCCGCACCGAACCGGCGACGGGCCGCGGCCTTGACTGGTTCGAACTCGTCGTTCCAGATGCAGACGCGCTCGCCGCGCTATCTGCGCGCCTTTCCGATGCGGGCTACGACGTGGACGATTCCGATTCCGAGCTTCGAGTCCACGACCCGGACAGCATCGAGCTGCGTGTGCGAGTCGAGCCGTAATTCACAACATGCCTTCGTGCACCACGAATTCGAGCGCGTTCACGACGTAGTGGGCCACGACGACGACCACGAGGCTGCCAGTGGCGATGAACGCGGCGGCGAGGACGAAGCCGACGAGGCCGGTGACGACGACGCCGGCGACGCCCTGTGCGCCGTGACCGAGCGCGAATGCGAGCGAGGAGAAGGCGGCGAGCGCCCACGGCGAGACGACGAAGCCCGCGCTCAACGCCCCGACGAGCGCCCCGCGAAAGAGGAGTTCTTCGAAGCCTGCGATGATGGGCAACACACCGAGTAAGAGCAACAGCCAGCCGCGCGTCGTGGTCGGCGCGAGCGCGGCGCGGAGGTCGTTTTCGTGGTCGAAGCCGAGCCGTCGCATCGTCCACGCGCCGAGTTGATTGCCGCCAAATAGGACGGCCCCGAGCCCGAGGCCGAGGCCAACGGTTGCTGTATCAGGAAGGTGAACGCCAAGCGCAGCCCACGGAATCTGGGCAATCCACGCCGCAAGGAGTAAAAAGAGGCCGAGAATACCCTGTGAGAAGGCGACGTTCACGAGCAACAAGCCCGTCGAGAGGTTCTGTGTCGGTTCGGGTTCGTCCTCCTCGCTCACGACCGAACGCGAGGCGTAGGAGAGCGATAATAAGAGCAGTAAAATGAGGGCGACGAGTCCCGAAAACGCCGCCCACCTGGCCACGGCCTTAGTTCGGGCTTGGGCTACCGGGTCCGGGACGGCCCGACTTGTCGAGCGCCTGTCCGGTGATGCTCTTCAAGCGGTCGACGAGCGAATCTTTCTCCGGTTCGCCCGCGAGTGCGACTTCGAGCACTTCGCTGATGTGGCTGACCGGGATGATTTCAATCTGCTCTTTGTACTCGTCTTCGATCATGACGTCCTGCTCGTTTGCAGACGGAATGATGACCTTCGTGAGGCCAGCCTTCGCGGCAGCCTCGATTTTGTGGGTCACCCCACCGACGGGGAGCACGTCGCCACGAACCGAGAGCGAGCCCGTCATCGCGAGGTTCTGCTCGACGGGGATGTCTTCTAACGCGGAGATGACGGCCGTCGCAACCGTGATAGAGGCGGAGTCACCGTCGACCCCACCCTGTCCGGTCTGGACGAACTGGATGTGGATGTCCTTCTCCGAGATGTCCTCGTCAGAGAACTTCTTGATGATGGCGCTCACGTTCTGGACGGCTTCCTCTGCGATGTCCTGGAGCTGACCAGTCGCAATGACCCGGCCGGGGCCTTGCGATGGCGTCACTTCTGCCATCACGGGGAGGACGATACCGGAGTCCTCTCCCATGACCGCAAGCCCGTTGACGCGGCCGGTGACTGCGCCCTCGTTGACGGTGAGGTCGTAGTCCTTGCGGCGCTCGATGTACTGGTCTGCCAGTTGTTGCTCGATGGAGCGCGAGCGCTGTTTTGCCTGCAGGACGTGGTCGCGCGTGGTTGCCTGTGCATCCTCGGCGCGGGCGATGTCACCCGCGACGCGGACGAGGCCACCGAGGTCACGGAAGCGCAGCGTCAGGTGACCCTTCCGGCCCGCGCGACGGCGGGCTTCGAGGATGACCTCGCTGATGGCGTCTTCCGTGAAGTGTGGGAGGCGACCGTCCTTGGCGACTTCCTGTGCGACGAACCGGGCGTACCGGCGGCGCATCTCGGGGGAGTCGCGGATGGAGTCGTCCATGTACACCTCGTACCCGTACCCTTTGATACGGGAACGGAGTGCGGGGTGCATGTTCTCCATCGCGTCAAGGTTCCCTGCGGCGACCATGACGAAGTCAGTCGGGACGGGTTCGGTCTGGACCATCGCACCCGAGGAACGCTCGGACTGGCCCGTGATGGCGAACTTGCCCTCCTGAATCGCCGTCATGAGGTGCTGCTGGGAGCGAATGTCGAGCGTGTTGATTTCGTCGATGAACAACACGCCCTTGTTCGACTTGTGGATGGCACCAGCCTCGACGCGGTCGTGGCTTGGCGTTTCCATCCCACCGGACTGGAACGGGTCGTGGCGCACGTCACCGAGCAGTGCACCCGCGTGGGCACCCGTTGCGTCCTCGAACGGCGCGCTCTTCGTGTCGCCGTTGTTGACCAGCAGGTTCGGAATCATCGCGTCACTCGACCGGCTGCCGTACCGGAAGGCGAGATAGACAACACCCGCTGCGAGGATGCCGAGCAGAATCTGCTGGGCGACGAGCAGCGAGTAGCCAATCACGATGGCGATGATAATCCACATGAGGAACGAGCGCATCTGGTTGCGCTTTCTGGCTTCCTCCTTGTGTGCTTCAATAATCTGTTCACCCTTGCCCGCGGGGACGGTGCGGACCTTTGGCTCGTTGCCGTCATCCGGATTGTGGTAGACGAGGACGTCCTGCATCTCCTCTTTTGGCAGGAGTTCACTCATCGCCTTTGCGAGCATCGATTTGCCCGTACCCGGCGAGCCAATCATCATGACGTGACGCCGCTGTTTGGCGGCTTTCATGATGACGTCTCGGGCGTGGTCCTGGCCGATGACCTGATCGACCAATCTGTCGGGGATTTCAATGTCCTCTGTGGACGTGATTTGCAGGCCACCAAGCAGGCTGTCTTCGTCCGCTTTGACAACCGCCGACTCGGCCCCGACCTCGACATCACTGCCGAGTTCATCTCTGGATTCGTCTCGTTCAGGCTCCGGAGAAACCTCTTCTTCGGCTTCCGACGAGACGTTGTCAGTATCCATGTCGTTACTCATAGAACTACGGTTTCCGCTACCTGAGATTCAGGGGCTATCCTTTGATATACTTTCTCCCCGATTGTCCCGGGCAAACACGACCGAAACTCCCGGACTGAGCGAGGTTCCGGAGAAACTTGCCAGACGATTCGGCCGACCCGACGGATTTTATAAACCCGGCTTGTAACTCCGGGTATGACTCGTGGGTTTTTCATCGGCCGCTTCCAGCCGTTCCACAACGGACACTTTGCGATGGTCGAGCGCATCGCAGAAGACGTAGACGAGCTCGTCCTCGGCATCGGGAGCGCCGGTGACAGCCACTCCACCAATGACCCGTTCACCGCGGGCGAGCGCATCATGATGATAACGAAAGCGCTCACCGACTTAGACCTCGTCACCTACGCCGTTCCCATCGAGGACTTAGACCGCAACTCCGTCTGGGTGAGCCACGTCCAGAGCATGAGCCCGACGTTCGACGTTGCCTACTCGAACAACCCCCTCGTCGTCCGCCTGTTCAAAGAGGCGGGTGTCACGGTGCGACAATCGCCCATGTTCAACCGCGCGGTGTTCGAAGGAACCGAAGTTCGCGCGCGCATGATAGATGGCACCGACTGGGAGGAACTCGTCCCAGATGCAGTGGCGGAGGTCATCGAGGAAATCGACGGCATCGAGCGCATCCAGCACGTAAGCGACACGGACGCAAACGACGGATGATTACGCTCTCCTCTGATTTCGGCTCGCCCTATCCGGCGGCGATGAAAGGCGTCATCCTCCAGCAAAGTGAGGCGCGCCTCGTCGACGTGAGCCACGAGTTTCCACGCCAAGACGTGCGCGCCGCGGCGTTTTGGCTCCGCGAGGTGCTCCCTCATTTCCCACCGGCCGTCCACCTCGTCGTGGTTGACCCCGGCGTCGGCACTGACCGCAAAGCCCTCGCCGTGCGCGCGGGTGACCACGCCATCGTCGCGCCCGACAATGGCGTCGCGCTGCCCGCAGCCCACTCCCTCGCAGACGACATCGAGGTGTTCGAACTCGACGCTGAAAACCCCGCAAGTGCGACCTTCCACGGCCGCGACGTGTTCGCGCCGTGGGCTGCGACCATCCACGACGCAGGCCTAGACACGCTCGCAGACATAGACGGCGTGACGCCCACCGACGACTACGCAATCGAACGCTTCCCCGACCCCGTCCTCAACGCCGGAAGCGCAGAAGGTGAGGTGCTCGTCGTCGATGACTTTGGCAACGTGATTACGAACATTCCGGGGCACGTCCTCGCAGACAAAGACATGCTGCGCGTGGGCGACCTGCAGGTTCCCGTTGGCCACACGTTCGCGGCCGTCGGCATCGGCGCGAAGGTCGTCACCGTCGGGAGCCACGGCAACGTCGAACTCGCGGTGAACCGCGGGCGCGGCGACGAGGTGTTCTCGCTCGACCCCGGCGACCGCGTCGAACTGTCGTGGTGATGCTCGACGCCTTCGCCGTCATGAACATCGTCGGCCTGCTCGCGTTCGCCGTCACCGGCTCGCTCAAAGCCATCGAAGAGCGCTTAGACGTGCTCGGCGTCGCGGTGCTCGGCATCCTCACCGCCCTCGGCGGTGGAATGACCCGCGACGTGCTCGTCGGCGCGATTCCGAACGCGCTCCAATCAACCGACGACGTGACGATTGCCTTCGTGGGCGTCGTCCTCGCGCTCGTACTCTCGCGGAGCCGGAAAAACTGGGTACAACACTCCGCGATTCTCGTCCCCGACGCCATCGGCCTCGCCGCGTTCGCCGCCACGGGCGCGCTCGTCGGTGCGGACGCGGGCGTCTCAGGGTTCGGTATCGTCTTGCTCGCCACGCTCACGGGCGTCGGTGGCGGCCTCATCTCTGATATACTGCTCCTGCGCGTGCCCGGCGTGCTCAAAGAAGATTTCTACGCGACGTGCGCCATCGCTGGTGGAGTCGTGTTTTGGATAGCGACGATAAATGGCGTGGGCGAACAGCTTTCGGCCGCGGTCTGCGCCGCGACGGTCGTGTTGTTGCGGTTACTGGCCCTTCGCTTCGACTGGTCGTTGCCGCGCGTCGAAGTGGGTGGATGAGCTTATTTTGCGGCGATGACGTCGTCGATGCGGACGATCATGGTTGCGGCTTCGGTGGCCGATTCGACCGCTTCGTGCTTGACGGCGGCTGGGTCCATGATGCCGTATTCGAGCGGGTCACCGATGACGCCGGTCTGGCCTTCTGCGATGACGCCTGCGCGACCCTCGGCTTCGAACCGCGAGCGGAGGTCGACGAGCGCGTCGATTGGGTCCATCCCGGTGTTCTCTGCGAGGGTGCGCGGGAGCATGTCCACCGCGTCCGCGAAGGCGTTGACGGCGAGTTGCTTGCGCCCCTCGATACCCGCGGATTTCGCACGGATGTAGTCTGCAACCGCAATTTCGGTCGCGCCCGCACCGGGCACGACACCACCCTTGTCGAGGGCCGCGGTGACCACGTCGAGGGCGTCTTCGAGCGCGCGTTCGAGTTCGTCACAGACGTGTTGGGTGCCACCGCGGACGAAGACGGTCACGGACTCTGCGGCCGCGCCACCTTCGAGGAAGGTGAGTTCCTCGTCGCCAAAGCGGCGGACGTGGATGCGGTCTGCGTGGCCGAAGTCGTCGTCGGAGACGTCTTCGAGCGTGCCGATGCGGGTCGCACCGGTCGCCCGAGCGATGGCCGTCGCGTCCTTCTTGCCCACGTTTTCGTAGGCGAGGATGTCGGCTTTGGCGAGGAACGAGCCGACGCGGTCGTCGATGTCGTCGGTGGCGAACACCACGTCAACTCCGGCATCTTTGAGGGCCGCAGCGTAGCCGCGGAGTTCACCCTCTTCTGCCTCGATTGCGGCGTTTAGTTGTTCGATGGAGGTGATGTTGTACTCGGCATCGACGTGGCTCTTTCGCACGTCGAGTTCCATGTCGAGGACGGCGATGGTCGCGTTTTCGACCGTCCGTGGCATGTTCTCGTTTACGGGTTCCTCGTCGAGGATGACGCCCTCTACGAGTTCGGTCGCGGACGACGACGAGCCGACCTGCGTGTGGATGCGAACGTTGTCGCGCTCGACTTTCTTCTCGCCTTGGACGTGGCGGATTGCCTTCACGACGGTCTTTGCGAGCACGTCTGCGGCCACGTCACCGGTTCCCTTGCCGGTCATCGAGGACTCTGCGACCTTTTCGAGCAGGTTGTCGTCGAGTTCGTCGGAGAGTACCTGCGCGTCGATGGCCTCGTGGGCGAGGCGGGCGGCCTCGTGGTAGCCTTCGACGATGGTGGTCGCGTGGACGTCGTCTTCGAGCAGGTCTTCTGCCTTGGCGAGCAGTTCGCCAGCGAGAACTGCCGCGGTGGTCGTTCCGTCACCGACTTCGTCCTCTTGGGTCTGGGAGACTTCGACAATCATCTGGGCGGCCGGGTGCTCGATGTCCATCTTGTTCAGGATGGTCGCGCCGTCGTTCGTGATGACCACGTCACCGGACGACGAGACGAGCATCTTGTCCATCCCACGCGGCCCGAGTGTTGTACGAACCGCGCCGCTTACGGCTTTGCCTGCTGCGATGTTCGACCCCTGGGCGTCGCGCCCGCGGGTTCGTCGCGTTCCCTCACTCAGAATGAAAAGGGGCTGACCCCCGGCGTAGAATGCTTGTGACATAATTGAAACCTCGCTATAGGAATGTTTACAATTCTATATAAAGATTGCTGCCTGTGCGAAAAAATCGCACGCAAGCGACGGTGTAGCGCGGCGCATTCTGGTGAGAGGGTCGTTCAACTATGTGATAGTCTCCGCCAGTCAACTCGAAAATCGTGGGGCAAAGCGGGCGTGTTCACCCCTACCGACACGTATTTCATCAGACATGAATCGGTACGACCATATCCCACCCCAACCATGCCTTGTGAAATGCTGGAGCTGGAACACGGATTCCGTGTTGTGGACGTACACACCCGTCTCAGCACGGCGGAAGAAGGTGTCTCAGAACGCGGCCGCGCCATCGGCCCGGAGAACTTAGAGCGCGAGATTCATCAAGCAGGTGTCGTGAAAGCCGTCGTCTATCCCGGCTCTGTGGAAGGGAACTACCTCCGGGCGAACAACGCCGTCGCCCGCATGAGCGTCGAACGCCCGTTTGTCGCGTTCGCTCGCATCAACGGCGCGCTCGATGCGGACGCGCGACTCGGTGCGCGGGTGCGCAATCTCACTGCCCGACGCAAACCCCACCACACCTCGCCCGAGGACGTCGAACGCTACGCCTACGACGACCGCTTCAGCGGCTTCATGCTCGACCCGAAGGCAGACGGCATCCCGGACACCGAAGTCGTCGAGCAACTCGCAGACGTGTCGCTTCCGCTGCTCGTGCGCGGGGGCGAGAGTTTCCCCCCGGCGGCCGTCGCAGAGGCGTTTCTCGACTGGGACGTGCCCGTGATTCTCGCACACTTCGGCGGCCATCCGCTCAACCGCGGCCTGATGGGCGAGGCCATCTCGCTGTTAGACGACTACGACTCGCTTTATCTCGACACGAGTTTCGTCCGGTATCGCGGCCAGCTCGAACGCGCCATCCGCGAACATCCAGACCGGGTGCTGTTTGGCAGCGGCGCGCCCGACACCCACCCAAACGTCTCGGTGATGGAGATTCTCACGCTCGACGTGCCGGAAGACGCCATGGCTCGCGTGTTCTCGAAAAATCCCTCGCGCGTCATCGACGCGCTCGCACCTTAACGCCAGGTGTACACTTCGACCGCACGGTCTGCGCGTGCGGAAATGCCGTTCGGGTTGCGTCGGGTGTGTTTGTCTTTTCGCCGCGCGAACACCGCGTCTGCGGTGCCCCGACCCATCCCTCTCAGCACGTCGCGGCCGTTGCCCACCCAACTCGAGGGCGTCGCCTCGCCGCGAGCGACGTCACGAAGCGTTCCCACGGCATCCGACGCGCCGTGGCTGAACATCCGACGGGCGACCGTCGGGCGGATGCCGTAGTTTTTCACGAGGCGATACGAGAGGGCACGATACTTCCACCCCCAGTCGCGCTCGTGGCGACCGCCGTCTGCTTCGAGGCCACTTCGAACGCACATTTTGCCCGCCCAGCCGACAGAAAAGCCGTTTGCTGCGAGGCGGTGCGAGAGGTCGCGGGCACCCCCTGTCTGGAGGTATTCGTCGAAGCCGTCTAACTCGGTGAGCACGTCGCGGTGGAACGCCGCGTTCGACCCGTTTATGTAGGTGACCTCGCGGCCCGCAATCGAGCGCGATTCGACGACTTCGGAGGCGAGACCCGTCCGCAGTTCGCGGTGGGTCGGGCCCGTGGCGGCATCTGCCGTTTCGAGACGCTCGATGACGGCTTCGTACCAGCCGGGTTCGATGGCGCGATTCGAGGAGAGAAAGGCAATCGCGTCGCCGGTCGCCCGCACGGCCCCGGCGTTGCGGGCGACGTTCAGGTTTCGGTCTGCGATTTCGACGAGCGTCGCGACGTCGTCGCGGTCACGAATCATGCCCGTCGTGCCGTCGGTCGATGGGCCGTTTACGACGACGCATTCGACGGCAGGAGCGTGTTCACGCAGCGAATCGAGGCTGCGAACGAGGCGCTCTCGGTCGTTGAGCGTTGGGATGACCACCGAGAGCTTCATAGTACTCGATAGCGCCACGGATAGGTAAAAATACCCGGTGTTCAGGGCCGCAAACCTGTTAATTTATCGTCGCTTTCCAGTAGGACACGGAAGCGAGATCACCGAGCGGGGTGTCGCCAAGCGAGGTGTCGAGACGGCGCGCCGTCGAGGCGATGCCGTTTGGAATGCTTCGGTAGAAGCCGTAGGGCAAGAGGAAGTCGTGTTCGACGTGTTCGAGCGAGAGGTCGGTCTCGCGAAACAGCGAGGAGACCTCGTCTTCGGTGTAGAGGCGCGAGCCCATCGGGAGCAGCCAGTTGTACACAGAACGCGCACTCGGCGCGTTGAACGTATCGAAAAAGACGATTTCCTTCGAGACACGGCGCATCTCAGAGAGGAACGAGGCAGGCGTATCTGCGAGGTGGAAAAACCGCATTGCAAACACGATGTCGAAGTGGTTGTCGGGGAACGGCAGACGGGCGGCGTCGCCGCGCATGAACTCGATGTGGTCTGCGACGCCCGCGGCCTGTGCCTTGTGGCGACCCTGTTGGAGCATCGCCGTCGAGATGTCGAGACCGATGATGTCAGCCCCGCGCTCTGCGAGCATCACGGTGAACCGACCGGTCCCGCAGGCGATTTCGAGGACGGCTTTGCCTTCGAGGTCGCCTATGGCATCGAGCAACGCCTGTTTTTCCCGGCGGTCGATGAGTCGGCCGCCTCGAGAGAACCGCTTTGTATCGTACTCTTCGGCCACCTCGTCCGCCTGGTACCACTCCTGCCCTTTCACGCTACCTTCACTACTCTGTTGGGGGGATAAAACGATACTGGAACAGTCTGACCAAAGCGGGTAAGAGCGGCATAATTATGCCCCTTGCTACCAAACTACATAGTACGATGCCGACGTGTACGCATTGCGGCAACGACTACGCGACCGAGCAACTCATCCGTCACGAACGCCCGCGCCTCGTGGTCATCCACTGTCCGGGCTGTAACGCACCGCTTGGTCGCTACCACCGCCACGGTGACAATCCACAAACAGACCACTTCCGACGCGCGTAGCGCCCGAACGTGACAACGAGAGTGACTGGTCAACCTTCTATGTTTAAAGGATGATTATATGCACTTATGCATCCCTATTATTTGGATGTGTATAGAGACAAGATTTACCACAGACCTTCGCTGAGCCAGTGGTATGAGCACGACCACCAAGGAACGTACTCGCACAGCCGAAGAATCACCACTCGCAGATCCTGACTTCCGCGAGCGACTGCGGGAGCTCCCCCCAAGCGCAAAGCTCGTCGCAAAAGTCCTCGAAGGCGAATCGCCGCTCTCACAGGGCCAACTCGCGGACGAATCGCTGCTCCCAGACCGCACGGTTCGCTACGCGCTCAACCGCCTCGAAGAAGTCGACCTCGTGAACTCGCGCTACTCGTTTCACGACGCGCGCAAGCAGGTCTACACGCTGAAAAACTGAACCCAGTCTTTTCGTCACCCACCCACGTTTTTGTGGTATGGAACCCGTCTGTAAACGCCCCGTGAGCGTCGCCACCTACGCACCGGAAGGGGCGACCAACGCCTACCTCGTCGGGACAAGCGGCGCGATTCTCGTAGACCCCGCCGCCCGGAGCGACGCCCTCGACCGCGAAGTCTCCCGACGAACGGTCGCACGCATCTTGGTGACCCACACCCATCCCGACCACGTTGGTGGCGTCGCCGATTACGCCGCAGAGACTGGGGCGACCGTGTGGGCGCGCCGAGGGCGCGAAGCCGCCTTCGAGGACGCGACCGGCGTCGCGCCCGACCGCACCTGCATCGAGGGCACGACGCTCACTGCAGGGAGTGGCGAGCAAGTCACCGTCCTCGACACACCGGGCCACGCGCGTGACCACGTCGCCCTCGAAAGCGAGTATGGCATCTTCTCGGGCGACCTCGCCGTCGCCGAAGGAAGCGTCGTCGTCGCCGCGGGCGAGGGCGACATTCGCGCCTACCTCACCTCCCTGCGCCGGCTCGCCGCCCGCAACCCCCCGCGGCTGTATCCGGGCCACGGTGAGGACATCGAGAACGTGCGTGAGACCTGTGCGCGCCTGATTCGCCACCGACTCGACCGCGAGCAACGCGTGCTCACCGCCGTCCGCGAGGGGGCGACCACGCTGGAGGCCATCACGGACGCGGCCTACGAAAAGGACATCTCTGCGGTGCGACCGCTCGCGGAGGGAACCGTCGCCGCCCACCTAGAGAAACTTGCCGTCGAGCACAAGGTGTACTGGGACGGCGCACGCGCCAATCCACGCTGACGACGCGTTTTTCAGCACTCGGGCGGTAGCAGGCGTATGCAAAGCCTCGAAGCCGAACTCGAAACGGCCCGCTCGCTCGCTGTTTCCGAGTTAGCCGACGCCATCGAGTCGATTGGCTTCGAGTGTACCCGGTGTGGCGCGTGCTGTAAAGCCGACGACGAAGACCCACACACGGCGACCATCTTCCCCGACGAAATCAGGGACATCCAGCAGACCCACGAGTACGACTGGCGCGACGTGGCCCGGCCGATGCCCTACGGCTTAGATGATGGAGCGGGCGAGACCTTCGAATGGGCCATCCAGACCACAGGCTGTGGCGACTGTTCGTTCTACGTCGAAGCAGACGGCGAGGGTGCGTGTTCGATTCACGACGACCGACCGCTCATCTGCCAGACCTACCCGTTCAGCGTGGCGCTTGGCGGCACCAGCCAGCCAATGGGCGAAGCCGTCGACCAAGCTGGGATGGTTCGCGCCCACGAGTGCGAAGGGTTGGGCCGCGATATTTCGCGCGACGAGGCGGAGGCGTTGGCAGCGGCGCTCAAAGAACGCGCGATTCGTGAGTTGGAGGAAGCCATCGGCGTCCGCGACAACTACACAGGTACCACTCCCGACGACGGCGACATCGTGGTACACGATTCGGAAGGGGCAAAGCAAGTGGACGGAACACCGGTCGACCGCTGAGGGGTGGGCTGTTGGATTCGGCTGTCAGTGACCGGATGTTGTTTTTGGAAGGCGGGCCAAGGCGGCAATCCCGCACACAGCGACCAAGCCGCCAATGGCGAAGGTCATCGTCCACGAGACGACGTCGATGAGCCAGCCAGCGGCGACCGGCGCGACGAGCGACCCCGCGATAGAGATGGTCATCAACACCGAAAGGCTCGTCCCGCCGGATTCGCTCGGGGACAGTTCCTCTACGTAGACGTAGAACACGCCCGTCCCGAGCTGCGAACCAATGCCAGCGAGCACCAGCGCAACCACAAAGCCGACTACAGATGTGGTGAACACGGCGACGATGAGCGCCGGAAGCACGAGTAAGAACGCGGCGGTAATCACCGGTCGCCGTCGGCCACCGATGCGGTCTGAGAGCCACCCGCCGCCCGGCCGGGCGACCAGTCCCATCGCGGGAACCAGCGCGGCAAGTGCGCCCGCGGTGGCGATATCGACCCCGATCACTTCGGTCGCATACGTGGGCATCCACGAGTTCAAGAACACGAACAGAGAGTACGCACAGAAACTGCTGACCGCGATGGCCAACACCCGGCGATTCCCCAGCGCGGCCACGAATTTCGACACCGAGAGGACAGACGAGTTCCGAACCGGCTCATCGAGCGCCCAGACGAACAACGGCAAGCCACAGAGCGTCACGACAGCGTACACGGCCACGACGCCACGCCAGCCGAGAAGTGGTTCGAGCGTCGGCCCAGCGGCCTGCGCGAGCGTGACTCCGGCGGGGGCGCTCGCCACGAACAGGCTCGTCCCGAGGGCCCGATGTGACTGTGGAAACGACTGGCTGACGATGTTGGCGTTCGCCGTCCAGAGAAAGACGGCCGTGATGCCGCCAACGAACCGCGTTGCGAGAAACGTCGGGTACGTCGGGGCGAACAGGCTTGCCACAGAGACGACGAGAAAGAGGAACACCCCGGCCCACACGAGTTTCCGATTGTCGTAGCGGTCCATCAGGAAGCCGCTCGGAATCTGAAACAGCCCCCACGCAAGGAAGACGGCGCTGATTGAAAGTCCGGCAGTCGGTTTGTCGATGCCGAACGCCGCGACGAACGACGGCATGATGCTCGCGGGAGCAAAGAGGTAGGCGTTGAACCCGATTGAGACGATAAAACAGCCCACAAGCGCCAGCCATGGGCGCTTAGAGGATGCTCCCGCTGTAGTCATAGTGGAACCAGTTTCGGCGGCGGTAAAGCCTCGGGGGTTGCGGCACCTTTGCCGTTTTCCCACACGGTTCCGTCATCACGACGCCACCCCAGAAAAGTTGAATAGTGGGCTGCTGGCTGCAAACGACACGCCGACCGTGCTTCTGGCTAGAAGGATGGACACTCACTATTAATAGGTCAAATCGGTAGGTCGTCTGAATCTAACGAAGCGTTCGCGCACCCAACCCTCCCTTGGGAAGCGCAAATGCACACGAAAATAGAGTCGATTCCCACCGAAATTGCGAACGACGAGATGGTTCTCCGCGAGATGCACCTCGGCAACATGAACGTAGGCTACGAAACGTTTAGCGCCCACGTCGAGACCGATGAGATGTTCAAAGACCTGCCAGACGGCCGCTGTCAGTCGTCCCACTGGGGATTTTTGATTGAAGGACAGATGACCCTCCGATTCGAAGATGAGGAGGAGGTTGTCGAGGCTGGCGAGGTGTACTACATCAAGCCCGGACACAACGTGACCATCGAAGCTGGGACGAAACTCGTCGAGTTCAGCCCACTGGACGAGTCCTACGAGGATACTCTCGAAGCCGCCAGTGAGGGCGTAAAGAAGATGGAAGCCTCAGACTGACCGAGAACTTCCATTAGCAGCTTGTTTTTCGTAGAACGAAGCGAATTGTGGAGCGTCGCGGTGTGGCGCGCTCGCTCCACGTTTTAGCACCCGAGAGCGAGGTATCGCTCTCGGCCTTTTTCATGGAAGTTTTTGCAAGAGGGGGTCGCTGCGCGGCCCTCCACAGCAAAAAGTTCCTAGAGGACGTCGTCGTCGATGATTTCGCCCACGGCGAAGTTCGACTTGACTTCCGACACTTCGATTTTGACGCGTTCACCGACTTCAGCGCCCGGAACGATGATGACGTAGCCGCGCTCGACGCGAGCGATGCCGTCACCTTGCTTGCCGATATCTTCGATTTCGACGTAGCGGATTTCACCGATTTCGACGGGTGGCTGGGGCTCAGATGAGACCGTAGACCCGGACGATGGTGCTGGTTCGCTAGCGTCGCTGCTCTGCGATTCTTCCGCCTCTTGGCGGGAGATGAGTGCAACTCGATAGGTTTCGCCGGCTTCGATAGAACCAGTTTCAATTTCACGACGTGGAATCTCGACGACGTACGTGTCGTCGGTGACCGTCACGTCCGCGCTGAACAGACACAAGAGCTTATCAGAAATCTCCAAGGGTAAACCTCCGTCGTGAGGTAATGAAGGCAACTGATAAAGAAGTACCGCCGCTCGCCGGCTAACACGTACACACTGTGGAGTCTCACTCGGGCGTGGACGTTAACCGGCTGTACCAACGGGGCCAACAGGGGAGGTCACAGAGTGGGTATTCGACTCAAGAACCGCAAGACTGCGGCGTGTTAACTGGCCGTACCAAACTGGCTAAAGTACCCTCGCGCATAGAATGGAGTATGAGCACGAGCGCGGCAGCAGTCAATCTCTCCGATAAACAACGGCGCATCCTCCAGTACCTGCGCGAACGCGGCGAGACGAAGACCTACTTCAAATCGCGGCTCATCGGCAAAGATCTCGGACTGTCGGCAAAAGAGGTCGGGACGAACATGACGGCCATCGAAAATGGCGAATTCGACATTCACGTCGAAAAGTGGGGCTACTCCTCATCGACGACGTGGAAGGTCACCGTCTAAGGGTCGTAGCGAATCAGCGAGGCGGCGTCTGCGGCGAACGCTGCGGCGTCTTCGTCAAAGGAGTTTGCGTAGCGGACGAGCAGCGTGAGCAGAGTTTCTGGTTTCAAGACCGCGTAGCCATCGGCCCGCGAAAGGAGGCCCGCGCGTTCGAGTTCGGCAGCGTACTTGCTCACCGTTGGTCGCGACACGTCCAGATTTTCTGCGAGCACACTCGCCGTGATTTCGGGGTCGCGCAGGAGTGCAATCAGCATCCCGCGTGGGGTTTCACGCCGGAGGTAGCCAAGCGCGATTTGCTCGAACTCGGTAAACTGCCCCGCGGCGAAAAAACGCTTGTAATCGCCGTCGCGCCGACTTTCGACGGCACCGGCCTCGATGAGGCGACGCAGGTGGTGTTGGGTTTCGCCAGTCCCGAGTTTCAGGTCGTCACGAATCTTCGAAAAGTGTGCGCCGGGGGTGGCCGCGAGGTAGCCAGCGATGGCCTCACGAGCGTCACTCTCGCCCGTGTCTCGGCCGGAATCGACGAGGCGGGCGAGCGGGCTTGCCGCACCCAGTGCAGCGAACCGTTTGAGGGTCGCCCGCTTGCTTTCGTCGACGTTCTGGCCACCAGACATATGCGGTGAAATTAGGCGCTCTGCGATAAAACGCCTTCGCTTGGCTGAAATTTACTCGCGTTCTGCTTCAGGTTCAGCTTCAGGTTCGGCTTCAGGCTCTGTTTCGTTGGCTTCGTCTGCTTTGAGTTTCGACTTGTCTACATCGAGGTCGTCGCTGAGTTTCGAGTCCATCTCTTCGATGGCATCGTCGATGCTCTGCATGTCAGCAGAGCCCGCTTTGACGGCTTGGGCGGCTTCCTCCATGGCTTCGATATCGACTTCGGCCTCTTGGTCGATTTCACCCAGGATTTTCTCGATGTCGTCAAGCCCGAGCATCTCGCGGGTTTCGTCGTCGAATTCGAGACTCGTCAGCTGGTCTGCGTTCATCTGGACGTCGCTGCCAGTGAGGTGCTTGCCGTAGCGCGAGAACAGCGAGGTGAGTTCCTGTGGCAGGACAAACGTCGTCGATTCGCTCTGGCCAATGGCTTCGAGCGTCTCTAAGCCTTTGTCGATGACGGCGCGCTCGCCCATCGATTCGGCGGCTTTCGCGCGCAGGACGGTCGAGATAGCGTCACCCTGTGCTTCTAAGATTTGACTCTGTTTTGCCCCTTGGGCGCGGATGATGTTCGACTGCTTGTCACCCTCTGCGCGCTCGATGGCGCTGCGGCGCTCACCTTGGGCTTCGAGAATCATGGCACGACGGCGACGCTCGGCGGAGGTCTGTTGCTCCATCGCCTGCTGGACGTCGGCGCTCGGGTTGACCTCGCGCACCTCGACCGATTCGACGCGAATCCCCCACTCGTCGGTGGGTTCGTCGAGTTCGCGGCGGATGCGCGCGTTGATTTCTTGGCGTTTGTTCAGCGTCTCGTCCAGTTCCATGTCACCGAGGACGGCGCGCAGCGTGGTCTGGGCGAGGTTAGAAACCGCAGTTTTGTAGTCTTCGACTTCGAGGAACGCCTTCTTCGCGTCCATCACCTTGATGTAGACGACGGCGTCGGCGGTCACCGGCGAGTTGTCGCGCGTGATGGCCTCTTGGCGCGGCACGTCGAGCGTCTGGGTACGCATGTCGAAGCCGTAGGTTCGGGAGACAAACGGCGGAACAAAGGAGATACCGGGTTCGAGCAGGCGGCGGTACTCACCGAACACCGTCAGCGCGCGTTTTTCGTACGCGTTGACGATTTCGACCATCTGGTAAACGATGATGATGGCGAGCAACAGCGCCACGACCGCTCCAATCGAGAACACGAAGTTCGGCCCCAGCGTTTGCAAGGGAATTACAGGGAGCATATGTGAATCTCTAGAAGGGTAGGCTGAAAAGGGTTCCTCCGAAACTGGCCACCGACTGGCGTATTATCGGCGTGTGGGTACGTTTGTGCGAGAAACAGCAGTCGCCACAGGTATTTAGATGGCGTCCGACTCAGACTCCCGCTCTACGCGTTCTGCTTCGCTGCGTCCACGGGCGAGTTCGCGGTCGATGTCGTCTTCTGCGAGTTCGAGTGATTCGACGGTGATGACGTTGCCCCCGCCGGGGTCTACGACCACGACTTCGGTTCCTTCGGGAATCGTTCCGTGTACCGAGCGGGCGGCGTAGTAGGGGTTGAACCCGCCAGCGTCGAGTTTCACCTCGCCTGCGGTCTGGGTGACCTCTTCGGTGACGCGGCCGGTTTGGCCCTTGAGCGAGGCAGAGTCACTTGTCTGTCCCGACCCCTTTCCGCCGTAGATATCGAGGTTGCGGTACGCCCAGAGGGCAGCCCCACCAACGCCGAGGACGAGCCCAGCGAGGACGAAGGGCATGAGCGCCGGACCGATAAACGAGGCGAGAAAGAGACCGATGAGACCGGAGACGAGCAGGGCGACGCCGAGGACGATGAAGTGTGCACCCGGTGCCAGTGCTTCTGCAACGACGAGAATGGTGCCCGCGATAACGAGCAACAGCGATAGCGACTGGTCGAGAAGCTCTACCATACCCCACTTTGGTCCGGGGTGTGGATTAACGTTTGGCCTACAGGAGGAGCCGCGAGAGGGCAAAAATGGCGAGCAACGCTCCGAGGACGACGAACGCGATGTGCTCTGGCTTCGGCGAGCCAGGGGTGAGCCCCGAGTCTGCCTCCGCCTCGGCGTCGGGGTCTTCTAGGTCTTCGAGTTCGTATTTCCAGTCGCCATCAGACATGCGTTACTCTAGTTGCTCCCGCCTCAAAAGGGCTCCCGTCGCGGGCCGCGCAACACGTTACCTTCGTAGACGACACCGCGTTCAGCGTCGAGGGTTACCGTCGTGCCCGCAGGTACCGACAGCTCCGCGTCGCTCACCATCGGTACGTCGAGTTCGCGGGCGACGAGCGCCGGGTACCCCGTCATGCCGGGCTGGCGGGCCACGATGCCCGCAATCACCGAGAGGTCGCCGTCGAACTCGTCGTCGAAGTTCTCATCGAGGACGAGAATCGAACCGGGTTTTACATCCGAGAGGTCGCCGTCTGAGAGCGTCACCGCGGGGCCAACTGCCCGGCCCATGTGCACGCTGCGGCCGGTCGAGATCGGTTCGGCCGCGACGTGCACCTTGAGCATATTCGTCGAACGCCCTTCAAGTTCGCTCATCATCCCAGACACCACGACGACGGTGTCCCCGCTTTGGGCGACGCCCGCGTCGAGGGCGGCCTGTGCGGCGCGGTCAATGATGGTCCCCACGCCTTCGCTCGCGCCCAAATCGACGTACTGCGGGTTGACACCCGCAGAGAGCGTCAACTGGCGACGCACCACGTCGTTCGGCGTGGCGGCGACAATGGGCACTTCCGGGCGGAACTTTGCGGTTTTGAGCGCCGTGTACCCGGATTCGGAGGCGACGACCACCGCGCTCGCACCAACGTCGCGGGCGAGGTAGCGCGCGGAGCGAGAAAGTGCCTCGGCGCGCGATTCACCGGCTTTCGGGATGCGCTGTTCGCGGCCTTCGACGTAGTCGTCGCTCGATTCTGCCTCGCGGATGATGCGATTCATCGTTTCGACCACGCGCACGGGGTGGTCGCCAACCGCCGTCTCAGCGGAGAGCATCACGGCGTCGGTGCCGTCTAAGACGGCGTTCGCCACGTCTGAGGCCTCGGCGCGGGTGGGACGCCGAGAGTGAATCATCGAATCGAGCATTTCGGTCGCGGTGATGACCGGCACGCCCGCGTCCCGACAGGCGCGGATGATGCGCTTTTGGATGATTGGCACGTCCTCCATCGGGCATTCGACGCCCAAGTCGCCACGGGCGACCATGATGCCGTAGGCGGCTTCGACGATTTCATCCAAATTCTCGACCGCATCCGCGCGCTCGATTTTGGCGATGACAGGAATGGCCGCGCCGCGCTGTTCGAGGGCTTCGCGGACGGCGTAGATGTCGTCTGCGCTCCCGACGAAACTCGCGGCGACGAAGTCCACGCCAGCTTCGACCGCTAAATCGAGTTCGCGGCGGTCGTCCTCGGTGAGCACGTCTAAGCCCAAATCTACGCCGGGGATGTTCACACCCTTACGGCCTTTGAGTTCGCCGCCGCTCTCGACGCGGGCGGTGACGGCGTCCTCGGAGATGGCTTCGACCACGGTTTCGATGCGGCCGTCGTCTAAGAGGACGCGGTCGCCTTCGGAGACACCGTCGATGCTCACCGAGAGGCCGACGCGCTCTGGGGTGGCGTCGTCGCCTTCGTAGAACTCGATGGTCGAACCAGTTTCGAGGACAATGGAGTCGTCTAAGGGTGCAGTTCGGACTTCCGGCCCGGCGAGGTCGAGGAGGACAGAAAGCGGCTCAGTGGTCGCGTCGTCCACCTGCTGGACGGTTTTGACGAGGTCTTTTCGCGCTTCGGTGGAGCCGTGGCTCGTGTTGAGTCGGGCGACAGACATCCCCGCGTCCGCAAGGTCGCGGATGACGCCGGACCCAGAAGAAGCAGGGCCGAGCGTACAGACGATTTTGGCGTTTCGCATTACTCGAAACGAAGGGACAGCACGGGAAAAAGGCTGTGAGAGGTCGTCACCACAGCCGGGTGTAGGCGTGGTGGATGAGGCCAATCGGGAGGAGGATGGTCCCAAGGGCGAAGCCGAGTTACGTGAGACGCGGCGACGCGGTCGATTCGACCTGCATGCTTATCGAAATAGAGACGGACACAATCGAAAAGAATCCGGCGACGATAATCAGTCGGGGGAACGCAATCGCCTGGCGGAGTGACATACGTGAATTCGTCACCCTACCAACAAATAGGTTGCTCGACCAGCCGGTGCTTACGCGACCTTCGTGCCCGGTTCTGCGTCACCGAGCGTCGTCAGCAGGTCGGCTTGGTCGCCCGCGGCGAGCAACATGCCGTTCGACTCGACGCCGAACAGTTCTGCCTTCTCAAGGTTTGCGACGATGATGACCTTCTCACCGACGAGGTCGTCTACGTCGTGCAGTTGCTTGATGCCCGCGACGATTTGGCGGGTTTCAATCCCAATATCCACTTCGAGGCGGACGAGTTTGTCGGAGCCTTCGATTGGCTCTGCGAGGTCGATTTCCCCGACACGGAGGTCGAGCGCGAGGAAGTCGTCGAAGCTGATACGGTCGTCTGCGAGGGGTTCGAGTTCTGGCATGTCGGAATCGTCGTCTTCGTCTGCGTCGTCTTCAGCCGCCGCGGCGGCGATGGCCTGTTCTAATTTCTCGTTCAGTTTTTCGACCTGCTCGTCCGGAATTTTCTCGAACAGTTCGCTCGGCGCGTCGAAATCGGGCTGTGGTTCATCGAGGGCGGCCTCGATGCCCACGTCGTGGACCGAGCCGTCTTCACCGAGTTGGCTCCAGAGATTATCCGCCTTCTCGGGCAGCGCGGGGGCGAGGATGACGGCGAGCGCCTTCGAAAGCTGCACGCAGTCGTAGATGACCTGTGCGGCCTTTTCTGGGTCGTCGTCAGTGAGCTTCCACGGCTCGTTGCGCTGGATGTACTCGTTGCCGAACTGGGCGAGGCGCACACCGGCGGTCGTCGCCTGCCGGATGGAGTAGTCGTTCAGGCCGTCGCCGAACTCGGAGATGGCTTGTTGGATGCGCTCGCGCACCTCATCAGAGAGTTCTGCGTCGGGCGTCCCCTCGTAGTTGCGGTGGGCAAACAGCAGCGAGCGGTAGAGGAAGTTGCCGACCGTCCCGACGAGTTCGGAATTGACGCGCTCTTGGAAGCGCTCCCACGAGAAGTTGATGTCCTGTTGGAAGCGACTGCCGGTGGCGATGTAGAATCGCAGGAGGTCCGGGTGGAAGCCTTCGTCTAAGTACTCGTCAGCCCAGACCGCACGGCCTCGCGAGGTCGAGAAGCCTTTGCCGTCTAAGTTCACAAACCCACTCGCCATGACGGCGCGCGGTTCGTTGTAGCCCGCGCCGTGGAGCATTGCGGGCCAGAAGATGGTGTGGTGTTGGATGATGTCGCGGCCGATGACGTGGACGATTTCGCCGCTCTCTTTCCACGTCTCCTCCCAGTCGTACACGTCCGCGCCGACGCGTTCGCTGTACTGTTTCGTCGAAGCGATGTACTCGATTGGTGCGTCAACCCACACGTAGAGGACGAGGTCTTCTGCACCTTCGCCGGGGTAGTCAATACCCCAGTCCATATCACGGGTGATACACCAGTCTTGGAGTTCGCCTTCAATCCACTCGCGTGGCTGGTTGCGGGCGTTGTCCGTGCCCTCTAAACGGTCGATGAACTCCTGAAGATAGCCCTGCAGTTCGTTCAAGTTGAAGAACTTGTGTGGCCGCGAGCGGTACTCTGCGGGGTTCCCGGTGATGATACTGGTCGGGTTCTCAATTTCGCCGGGTTCTAAGTGGCGACCACACCCCTCGTCGCACTCGTCACCGCGTGCGGTTTCCCCACAGTAGGGACACCTCCCGGTGACGTAGCGGTCGGGGAGCGGTTGGTCTTCTTCGGGGTCCCACGCGACCATAATCTCCTTCTCGTAGATGTAGCCCTCTTCGTCCAGTTTGCGGACGATTTCCTGGGTGAGTTCCGTGTTGGTCTCGTCGTGGGTGTGGCCGTAGTTGTCGAAGGCGATGTTGAACTTCGGGAACGTCGCCTCGTACTTCTCGTGGAAGCGCAGTGCGAACTCCTCGGGCGTGACGCCTTCTTTCCACGCATTCACGGCGACGGGCGTCCCGTGCATGTCGGAGCCGGAGACGAACGCCGTCTGCTGGCCGAGTTTGCGCAGGCCGCGCGAATAGATGTCGCCGCCCACGTAGGTTCGCAGGTGGCCGATGTGCAGGTCGCCGTTTGCGTAGGGCAACCCGCACGTCACCACCGCGGGATTGTCCGTCGGAAACGAATCGTGACTCATACTCTGTGCTCACTCTCGTGGCGGTGTAAAACCCGCCGATTTCGGTCGTGTGTCATTAGTTCATTAGCCGCTGGTCGCGCTTCGGTACAGAACTTGAAAACCGGGTTTCCACCACGCAGCCACCGTATGAAGGCGATTTGCGCGACTTCCTCCCGACGACGGCTCCAAACGGAGCGCGGGCTACATACGCATCGAAAACTGGGACGGAGCCGTCTGCGTCACAGAAACCCGTAGTCCGCAATCGGATAAAAAGGTTCGCGCCTCAGTCGGTGATTTCGACGCCACCAAACGCCGCAAAGCCCGTGATGACGAGGTCTGGTGCCTCACGGTCTTCATCCATCGGGTGGCGCAGGCGCGAGTCTTCGACGCCGCCGAGGATGGGCAACACTTCCAAGCGAACGTCCCACTCCGGGGGTACTCTGAACTCTGCGGCACCGAACATGGCGATGACGTTGAGCGTCGCAGGCGGGGCAATCGTCGCGTCGCGGAGGTCGATGTCCGCGCCGCCGAAAATCGCCATCACCTCGCCACCAGTGAACGCTTTCGAGGCGAGACGGCGCTCTACGCCGCCAAAGGCGACAATCGTATCGAGACGGTCTACGAGTTCGGCAGGCACATCGCGGCGGCGCGCCCGGTTGAGGATGATTGCTGCGCCGACGAGGACGATTCCGAGGGGCCACCACTGGGCGACGAACGCATCGGAAAGCACGTCGAGGACGAGCAGTTGGATGGTTCCGGCGACGACGATGAGGAACACCGGCCCGACGAGATTGCGCCCCCTGCTGCGGACGATGGCCCACACGCCGAGGAGGACGAACAACGACGGGACGAACTCCCAGAGCCGGCCGGTGTCGTACAAACCCGTTGTCTGGATGAGCAACAGCAGCCCAATTATGATGATAACCCCACCGGTGAGCAGTTGGCCAGAGAACCTGCGACGACTAGCTGCCATAGTAGTGAAATTCGCCGCCTCAGAGCCTAAGCGTATGGTTTTGTTAGAACACTGATGAGAACGCCCCGAGGACGCCGAGGGTGAACAACAATCGCCCGACGCTCCCCGCAAACGTGGCCGCGGCGAACTTCACGTAGTCCTCTTCTAAAACGGTGAATGCGTAAATCGAGAGGGTGTCCGGGAAGCCGGGCACGGACAGCGCGAGGGCAAGGCCGACGAACCCGAAGCGTTTGGCGAGCGCGACGATGCGCCGCTCAGACCACGCGACGATGTCGATACCGGAGCGTTCAAGCGCACGAACGATTGGCCCGGCTTGCTTCGCCTGATGACCGATGTGGAAGGCGAACACGCTCCCTGCGGCTTTCCCAAGCCCGCTGACTAAGATAATGAGTCCGAGTTCGACCGAGTGAGGCAGACCAAGTTCAAGTGGCGCGCCGAGGACGACTTCGCTCGGTAGCGGGAGGACAATCGCAATGAGAAACGAGTACAGCGCGATGATAAAGAGGCCGAGCGGTCCCGTCGCAGTCTGAACGGCCTGTTCTAATGCATGGAAGAAGCCATCGACGGAGAGGGAAAGTTCGATGACAGACACCAGTGCAACGGGTGACACACTCGTTGGTCAGAACCCAGCGAACCTAAGTCTTGAGGGAACGGCACGAGAAATCGTGGTACACCCTACCACATATACAGGAGTCAAATTTACGACATACTAGCCTATTCGCCTCCGGAGACCCACGACGGCTTTTCGACTGGAGCGCCGTTCTGGATGAGTTGATACTCGACGGTCATCGTCTCTTTCGACCCGTTCAGCATGTACTCCATCGTGATGGACATGGCGTGGACGCGGCCGTCTTCGGTGACGATGATGGTCCCCTCGAAGTTGGACACGTCTGATGCGCCCTGCACGAGGTTCGTCACATTGTCCGGTGCGGTGTCCGTGGTGACCGTCGTGTACGTGTGCCCGTCTTCTTCCTTCGTGCTCTCGACGGTGTAGCTGTCGTCGACGAAGGTGTCGATGAACGACGCGCTTGCGAGACTCGCAGGCGGTTGTGGGTTGCCGCGCTGATACTGGGTGTTACCGCCGCTCTGGACGCGGACGAACTGGGCACTCTCGTTTGCCCACACGTCGAACTGCGCCGTAGACGCCCCGGCGGTTTCGGTCACGCGATACTGATACGGCGAGTAACCTTCAGCGACGAGCACCTGTTGGTGGCGCGAGAACTCGACAGACTGCTCCTCGCGGATGATGGTGCCGTTGATGACGATATCGGTTTCGTAGCTCTGGGCTCCTAAGGCGTCTACGTGCGCCGCTAACAGCGCCGTTTCGTTGGTGATTCCCTCCGCGGTCACGCCGGGTGCGGTTGTCGCATCGCCCGCACCGGGCGCGTCACTCCCCGCAAACGGGAGTGAACACCCCGCGAGCGCGACGAGCGCGACGAGCGCGAGCGTTGTCGCTGTCCGTTGCATGCGCTCAGGTCTGTGGCGGGGTGTGAAAAAAGACTCCGTTCGCTTACCGGACCGAATCGAGCAGGAGTTGCTGTTCGACGCGCTTTACCTCGTGTTGCACGTCGCGGACGGCGTCGATGTTCGCGCTGATGGAACTGACACCCTTGTTGACGAGGAAGCGAACCATCTGTGGCTTCGAACCGGCCTGCCCGCAGATGCTCGTCTTCACGCCGTAGTCGCGGCACGTCTCGATGGTCTGGCCGATAAGCTTGAGAACCGCCGGGTGGAGTTCGTCGAAGCGGTCTGCGACGCGCTCGTTGTTGCGGTCAACTGCGAGCGTGTACTGGGTGAGGTCGTTCGTCCCGAAGGAGGCGAACTTGATGCCCGCTTGGGCGAGTTCCTCGATGCACAGCGCGCTCGCTGGCGTCTCAATCATGACGCCCCACGTGCGCTTGCGTGGGTCGATACCTGCACCCTCCATCAGGTTCTTCGCCTTCACCACGTCCTCTGCGTCGTTGACGAGCGGGAACATGATTTCGACGTTGTCGTAGCCCATCTCGTAGAGCTGACGGAAGGCGGTGAGTTCGTGTTCGAAAACCTCAGGTCGGTCTAAGCTGCGGCGGATGCCACGATACCCGAGCATCGGGTTGTGTTCGTTCGGCTCGTCTTCGCCGCCCTGCAACTGACGGAACTCGTCGGTCGGGGCGTCTAAAGTGCGGACGCGAACCGGACGCGGGTAGAACTCGTCTGCGACCCCGCGGACGCCCTCGACGATTTCCTGGACGTAGGCGTCCTCGCCGTGGTCTTCGATGTAGCGCGCTGGCGTCTTGCCCGTCGAGAGAATCATGTGTTCGAGCCGAAGCAGACCAACCCCGTCTGCACCCGTCGCGGCGGCGCGTGGGGCGGCTTCGGGGATGGAGACATTGACCTTCACTTCGGTCGCCGTCATCGGCTTGACCGGCGTCTTCGGTCGGGCTTCCTCGATTGGGTCGCGCTCCTGTGCCTTGTCCGCTGCACCGCCCTCGCGGATGGTGCCCTTGTCGCCGTCGATGGTGACGACTTGGTCGTCAGAGAGTTCGCGCGAGGCGCTTCCCGTTCCGACGACGGCAGGGACACCGAGTTCGCGCGAAACGATGGCGGCGTGACTCGTCATGCCGCCTTCGTCCGTGATGATACCCGCCGCGCGCTTCATCGCAGGCACCATGTCGGGCGTCGTCATCTCGGCGACGATGATGTCGCCTTCGCCGACCTTGTCGAGCTGGTCGAGCTTGCGGACGATGCGCACCTTGCCACTGGCGATTCCGGGGCTGGCCCCGAGCCCGTTCAAGATGACGCTGTCTTTGTGTTTCTGTGTGGCCGTCCCGTTGCCGTCGGTGCTGGCTTTCGCGGCCTCCTTCGAGATGGTCGTGATGGGGCGTGATTGCAGCATGAACGCTTCGCCGTCAACGATGGCCCATTCGACGTCTTGTGGCGTGTCGTAGTGGGCTTCGACGATTTCACCGAGTTCGACGAGGCGCTCGATTTCGCTCTCGGTTAAGACGCGCTTCGTTCGGAGGTCGTCTTCGACTTCCGTTTCGATGGTGTGGCCCGTCTCTGGGTCTTTGATGCACTTGATTTTCTTGTCCGCGATGGTGACTTCCTCGACCTCGCCGGATTTGCGGTCTACGACGTAGTTGTCAGGAGAGACAGACCCGGAGACGACCGCTTCGCCAAGCCCCCACGCGGCTTCGATGATGACGCGCGGGTCGCCAGTCGAAGGGTGGCTCGTAAAGAGGACGCCACTTTTCTCAGAATCGACCATCTGCTGGACGACGACCGCGATGTTCACCACATCGTGTTCGAAGCCCTGCTGTTGCCGGTAGTAAATCGCCCGCTGGGTAAACAGCGAGGCCCAGCACTCGCGAACCTTATCGAGGAGTTCGTCTTCCCGGATGTTGAGGAAAGTCTCCTGTTGGCCCGCGAAACTCGCATCAGGCAGGTCTTCTGCGGTCGCAGACGAGCGCACCGCAACGAACGAATCCCCCTCTCCAAGATTCCGGTATGCGTCGAGGATCTCCTCGCGGAGGTCGTCGGGCATCTCGGTCTTGAGAATGAGGTCGCTCGCGTGCTGTGCGGCTTCCGCGAGTGCTTTCGAATCATCGGCATCGACGTCAACTGCTTCGAACAGCTCCTCGTCGATGCCGGTTTCTTCGATAAATGTTCGGTACGTACCCGCCGTTACGACGAATCCCGGGGGTACGGGAAGCCCCGCATTCGTAAGCTCACCAAGGGACGCGCCCTTGCCACCCACGGATTCGAGGTCATCAGCCCTGATTTCGTCCAGCCAGAGTACAGGCATTATCTTCATCCATATGCTGACTAAGTGCGATAAAGAAGGTTCCGGCTCTTATGGATGAGATAACGTAGCATGAACTGCGGGTTTGAGCAAAGTTCGCAGACGGAATCCGCCTCCTCAGTTGCGATAAACTGACAGGATTCAGGCTTCGAGAATCTCGTCTTCGTCGAGCGTGGGAACCACGACCGACCCGTCGAATGACGTCACGGCGCGCCCGCCAACCTGAATCTTGTCACCGACGCGCACGCGCACCGTACCCGGCCGCGAGACGAAGTGCCCCTGCTCGAACAGCATCTCGTCGGGCATCGTGTCGAACGCACCAAAGTGTCGCAGATACGCGCCCGTCGCGCCACTCGCGGTGCCCGTCACGGGGTCTTCTGGAATGCCTGCGCGCGGCGCGAACATTCGGCCGTGGAGCGTCGCCTGCGCAGAGAGTACGTCGAACGTGAAGGCGTAGATGCCGGTCACGTCCACTTCCTCGCTGAGTTGCTCAACCGCCGCCATGTCCGGGTCTGCCTGTCCGAGCTGTTCTAAGAAGGTGACAGGGACAATGAGAAACGGCAAGCCGGTCGTCGCCCGCGCGAGTGGCAGTTCGTCTTCGATGTCTGTGAGCGCCGCCGGGTCGATACCGAGGGCGTCTGCCACCTCGGCGGGGTCTACGTCCACTTCACGAATCGCAGGTTGGCCTTGGGTCATCCAGACAGTGCTGTCTTCCTCAACAGTAATGTCGAGGACGCCGACGTTCGTTTCGAGCGTATGGTCGCCCACGTCGAGGTCGCCGTTTTCAGCGAGAGCAGCGTGCATCGCAATCGTGGCGTGGCCACAGAGGTCGATTTCCTGTTTCGGCGTGAAATAACGCACCCGTCGGTCTGCGCTCCCCGTCGAGAGGACGAACGCCGTCTCGCTTTGGTTGAACTCGCGGGCGATAGCCTGCATCTGGCCGTCAGAAAGACCGTCTGCGTCGGGGACGACCCCGGCTGCGTTACCCGTGAGCGGTTCGTCGGTAAAGGCGTCCACCTGTAGCGCGCGGCGTGTCTCCATAGCTCACCCGTTGGCGGCCCCGCCTATCAAGTCTCCGACGGGGACAGTCCAAAAAAACGGCCATTTTCTTTATTGTATTTCAGCACGCAATTTTGTCGAGGACAGCCGTATGAGCCTCACAGACAAGATAAAAGGCCTCGTCCCGGGAGGCGAGGAGAAAACCTACTCGTATCGGTGTCTCGAATGCGACACCGAGTTCGAATCGCCCGAACAACACATGGCGAAGGTCGAATGCCCGAACTGCCACGCTCGTGGTGGCCGATCTATCGTCTGAGTCCCCGTTTTTTCGCGCTGGCACGCACCCCGCTGAGCGCTTTCATACCACTTAATTGTCCGCGCCACCTCCGACGTGGTGGTGAACATCTAGTATGGGCGACCTGCCGGACGAATTCAAGTGCACCATCACGAATTGGGAATACATCTATGGCCTCTGTAGAGAGGTCAGCAACGAGGTCAAAGCCGCGAACTTCGAGCCGGACGTGGTCGTCGCACTCGCCCGCGGTGGCTGGTTCGCCGGGCGCTGTATCTGTGACTTCCTCGGGCTTGACGACCTCACGAGCCTCAAGATGGAACACTACGTCGGCACCGCCCAGAAATCGGGCAGCCCCGAAGTGCGCTATCCCATGCCGGAAGGCTCCGTCGAAGGCAAAGACGTGCTCATCATCGACGACATCGCGGACACGGGCGGCTCCATCAAGCGCGCAGACGAGTACGTCCGCGACCGCAACCCCGGCGAGGTCCGCACCGCAACCCTCCAACTGCTCGGGACGAGCGAGTTCGAGCCGGATTTCGTTGGCGAAAAACTCGAAGAGTGGGCGTGGGTCGTCTACCCGTGGAACTTCATAGAGGACATGATTGACCTCACGAGCGGTGTGATGGAGAAAGCCGGACAGGACAGCTATACCCAAGAGGACATCCGCCACTTCCTCAAACACTACCACGAAGTAGACCGCATCGAGATGGAAATCGCCCAGCCAAATCGCCTGAACGAAGTCCTCGGTGAGATGAACCGCCGCGGCGTCATCGCATCGGTCGGGCAGGGCGAGTGGACGCTCACAGAGTAGCGTCTCGGAATTCTTAGGTGGCGGGGTCGAGAAGTTTTGTCTATGATTGGCTTTATCGGCGGCAGTGGAATCTACGAAGCCCTCCCGCTCGAAAACACCCGCGAGGAGGTTGTCGAGACGCCGTATGGCGAACCAAGCGCACCCGTCACCATCGGGGAGTTCGGCGACACCGGCCGCGAAGTTGCCTTCCTCCCGCGCCACGGCTCGAAACACGGTCGCTCACCGACGCATCTGCCCTACCGCGCGAACATCTATGCGTTCAAAAAACTCGGCGTGAAGTACATCCTCGCGAGCAACGCGGTCGGCAGCCTGAAATCGAGCCTGCACCCGGGCACGCTCGTCGTCCCGAACCAGATTTTCGACCGGACGAAACACCGGAAATCCACCTTCTTCGGCGACGGCATCGTCGTCCACCAGCCCATCACCGAACCGTACAGCCCCGAACTCGTGAGCCACCTCTCTGCGGCAGCGAAAGAAGTCACGAACGCCAACGTCCAAGAGGGCGGCACCTACGTCTGCATCGAAGGCCCACAGTACTCGACGCGCGCAGAATCCGAGTTCTACCGCGCACAGGGCTGGGATGTGGTTGGGATGACCTCGATTCCAGAAGCCAAACTCGCCCGCGAAGCCGAAATCGCCTACGCCACCGTCGCCGGCGTCACCGACTACGACGTGTGGAAAAAAGACCACGAAGTCACGCTCGCCGAAGTCTTAGAGAACGCAGCAAAGAATCAAGAAGCCATCAAGCGCACGGTCGAGGAAGCCATCCGCACGCTCCCCGAGGACTTCGAATGTGGCGCGCACACGGCGCTCGAAGGCACGATAAACACGCCAGCGGAGGCGATTCCAGCAGCAACTCGCGAGCGCGTCGAACTGCTCGTCGGCGACTACCTGTAAAGCCGTCGCTCACGGCGTTTTTCGACAGCTGTAAAGTGGGTATTACCGACGGGTATGGCGCACGTACGTGAGCGCTCGGAGGAGTTCGTCGTGGTCAACCCGTCCTTCCGTCTCTTTGAGCCGTTCCTGAAGTTTCGTTGGAGTCATGCTACACATTACCATACATGGTTTTCCATTATAATTGTATCGCCACTCTACACTGAGAACACCGAAAACAACAAAACCGCTTCAGTCGGTCTCCGCCACCGCATCGCTCGCCGTCGAAACGGCCGACGGATTCTGAATCCAGAGGTCACCGAAGATGTCCTCTTGCTCCAGATGAACCCGCCCACGGTGTGCCATGAACAAGAGCGCAAGGAACGTCGTGACCCGCGAACCGCCTGCCGTGGAAACCTCCTCGAACAGCACTTCGGTGCGGCCGTGTTCGTACTGCTCTTTGAGCATCAGCCACACGTCGTCGATGACTTCTTCGATGTGTTCGGTGTGGGCCGTGCCCGTGACCTCCTCTTCGGTCGGTTCGTCGTCCATCCGGAAGTCGTCGGCCGACCGATAGTCGAGCGTCTGCGTGCCGCGACGAAAGCCCTTTGGCGAGTTCGAGGTGTCGTACTGGCGACTCTCTTTCCACCACGTTCCGCGCTCTGCCTCGCGCAGTTCGCGCACGAGTTGGTCGAGTGTCTGGGGCGTGCCGCGCACCGATTTGCGGTCGAGACGGCGCTCCATCTCGGCTTCGAGTCCGGCGATGGGGTCGGGACCGTCGAACTCGGGTTCCTGACCGGGCGGGGCTTCCCACGGCTCGACCCACTCCTCTTCGGGTTCCGGGTCGTCCGGTTCGAGCAGCGCGTCTGATTTCATTCGGAGGAGGACGCTCGCGTAGAACAGTGCCCGTCCCGAGGTGCGCAGGTCGGCTTCGTCGAGCGCGGCGAGGAACTTGTCTGTGACCTCCACGATGTCGATGTCCCACGGCTCGATTTCGCCCTCTTCTGCCAACTGTACGAGCAGTTCGACCGGCTCTTCGTGGGCCTCTTCTTCGATGATCGGCTTTGGTTCGGCTTCAGTCATCGGCGGGCACCTCCTGACTGCTCAGGTCGATACCAGTCACGACGCTCACGTTGTCATCGTGCATCGTGACGCCGATGGCGCGCTCTGAGCGTTCGAGCATCGCAGAGCGGTGGGAGACGACGACGAACTGGGCGTCGCCCGCGAGTTCGTCCACCATCTCGCCGACGAGGTCGGCGTTCACCGCGTCTAAGAAGGCGTCCACCTCGTCGAGCGCGTAGAACGGCGCGGGGTTGTAGCGCTGAAGCGCGAAGATGAACGCGAGCGCAGTAAGCGATTTCTCCCCACCCGACATCGCATCGAGGCGCTGGATTGGCTTGTCGCCCGGCTGGGCTTTCATCGTCAGGCCGCCGTCGAACGGGTCGGCCTCGTTTTCGAGATGCAAGGTGCCAGACCCACGCGAGAGGCTTGCGAAAATCTCCTCGAAGTTGTCGTTGATGTCCGAGAAGGCGTCCATGAACGTCTCCTTTTTCAAGGATTCGTAAGACTCAATGCGGTCGTTGATGGCCTCTCGTTCGTCTACGAGCGTCCCCTTCTTGTCAGTGAGGTCGTCTAAGCTGTCTTTGACCTCGTCGTACTCGTCGATGGCGAGCATGTTGACCGGCTCTAAGGCCTCCATCTTCCGCTCTAAACGGCCAATGGTGCGTTTGACCTCGTCGTGGTCTGGAATCTCCTCGGGGTCGTACTCACCCACCTGCGCGGCGAGTTCGTCAACCTCCCATTCGAGGCGGTCTGCGGCGCTCTTCGCGCTGTCGAGTTTGGATTCGACCCCTGAAACCTTCTCGCGGGCCTCGTCGCGGGTCTGTTTGGCTGCCTTGAGGTCGCCTTTGAGTTCCTCGCGCTCTGCTTTGAGGTCTGCGAGTTCGTCTTCTAAGTCCTCGACTTGGCTCTCTTTTTCTTCGAGAACGGCGTGCTGGTCTTCGATTTTGCCTTCGAGGTCGGCAATCCGCTCTTGCTGGTCTGCCTTCTTGTTCTGGGCGGACTCGATTTCGCCATGGAGGTCTTCGATGGACTCCTCTGCATACTGTTTCTCCAAGCCGAGTTCGTTGAGCCGCGCGTCGAACTTGTCCTGTTGAGCCTCGTACTCCTCGATGCTCGCGCGAATCTCGTCCATCTCGTTCGTGAGCTGTGGAATCTTCGAGTCTGCGAGTTCCGATTCCAGCTCCGCGATGGCCGACTCAATCTCCGCGATGCGCTCGTCGTGGGCCGTCAGGTCGGCTTCGAGCGACTGCATCTCCTCGTTTACGTCTTCGCGCTCGCTCTCGATTTCCGTGATGCGCGCTTCGAGCGCTTCGATGCGCTCGTCCGTGCTGTCGAGTTCACCTTGGACGCGCTCTACGTCGGCTTCGATGTCCCGGACTTGGTCGGTCGCGTCCGTTTTCCGGTCACGGGCGTCGTCAAGGCGCTCTTCGACGCCACGAATCTCCTCGTTCAACTCCCGGCGCTCGTCTTCGAGCGAGGCGATTTTCTCCGCGACGCGTTCGAGTTGGCCCTTGCCGGATTTCGAAAACGAGTAGCGCGAGCCACTGGACGACCCACCGGTCATCGCGCCGCTCTTTTCGACGAGTTCGCCAGAGAGCGTGACGAGTCGGAAATCACCCATCAGGTCGCGGGCGGTTTCGATGGAGTCCACGACAAGCGTGTCGCCGAGGACGTACGAGAAGATGCCCGCGTACTCTTTGTCGAAGTCAACGAGGTTGTAGGCGAAGTCAACGACACCGTCGTGGTTCGGCACGCTCGGCAAGCGCCGCGTGTGCATCTTGTTGATGGGCAAGAACGTCGCGCGACCCGCGTTCCGGCGTTTCAGGTACTCGATACACCGCTGACCGATGCCGTCGTCACCGACGACGACGTGCGCGAGTCGGCCTCCTGCGGCGGTTTCACACGCCGTCGCATACTGCTGGGAGACGCCGCCGAGTTGGCCAACCGTGCCGTGAACCCCATCGAGGTCCCCGTTCAGGATGGTCGTGACTGCGCGCCCATAAGACGAATCGCCGGACTCGTCTGCGTGTGCGTTGAGTTCTGCGTACTCCTGTTGGCGGGCGCGCAGTTGTTGTTCGACCTCGTCTAATTCGTCTTGCAACTCGCGTTTTTGCTGTTTGAGGTCGTCTACGACCTGTGAGATGTTTTCCCGATTCTTCTTCGCCTTCTCAAGTTCGTCCTCTAAGTCGCGGACGGCGGCTTTGAGCGCGGGAACCTCCTCGCGAACGGTCTCGATTTCTGCCTGCTTTTCTGCCTGCTCGTTCGAGCGCCGTCGTGCCTCGTCGAGCAGTCGGTCTTGCTCGCGTTGGGTGGCGTTTTTCGCCGTCTTCGCTTCTTCCAAGGCCTCGCGTTTCTCGGTCAGTTCGGCTTTCACCTCGTCGTACTCGGTGTCCACCGCGTCGATTTCTGCCTGCAACTCTGCGAGGTTGGCTTCGTGTTGCTGAATCTCAGCAACGACGGAGGCCTTTGCGACTTTCGTCTCGCGGATTTCGCTTTCGACGTCATCGACCGTCTCCTGTTTACGGTCGATTTGGATGAACGCCTCGCGGCGGCGCTGTTCTGCCTCTTGAATCCGTTCTTCGGCCGCCGAAATGGCGTCTTCGAGGCGGGCGATTTCGCCTTTGACCTCCTCGATTTCGCGCTTGATTCGCAGTTGCTCGTCTTCGCCTTTCGTCTCGATTTCGG
Source organism: Haladaptatus sp. ZSTT2 (assembly GCF_037081775.1). Lineage (NCBI taxonomy): Archaea > Methanobacteriati > Methanobacteriota > Halobacteria > Halobacteriales > Haladaptataceae > Haladaptatus > Haladaptatus sp. ZSTT2. Next base: position 2,309,974 of record NZ_JBAMHQ010000001.1, on the reverse strand, counting down.
CGTTGAGGGTTTCGAGTTCTTCCTCTAAGCGAAGCACACGGCCCTGCTTTTCGTCTAAGTCGGACTGGAGCGATTCGAGCTTCTTTTCGTGGCGCTCGATGCGCTTTTCGGTTTTCGCTAACTCCGCGCGCTTGTCTTCGAGTTCCGCGGCTTTCAGGTAGCCTACGTACTCCTGTTTCTCTTCGCGATAGCCCTTGTATTCGAGCGCTGTCTCGCGTTCGTCTTTGAGCTGGTCGAGTCTGGCCTGTTTTTCTTCGATGCGGAGTTCGGCTTCTGCGATGCGGTCTTTGACGACTTCGAGTTCCTCGAAGGCGGCGTCTTTTTTCGCGTCGAACTCGGCCACACCGGCGATTTCGTCGATGATGCCCCGTCGTTCATACGGCGTCATCTGGATGATGCCGGTCACGTCGCCCTGCATGACGACGTTGTAGCCTTCAGGTGTGATGCCCGCTTGGGCGAGCAGCCCTTGAATGTCAGAAAGGTTCACCGAACGGCCGTTCAGATAGTAGTACGAATAGTAGTTCTCGGGCGTCTCCTTCACCCGTCGACGGATGGAGATGTCGTCTACTTCACCGATGTTCTCGGTGCCAGCGGCGCTCACGACCTGTTGACGGCTGAGCGTCCGCTCTGAATTGTCGAGGACGACTTCGACGCTGGCTTCGCGGGTTTCGTCGCCGCGGGCGTCGCCGTCGTCGCCGGGGTTGTAGATAAGGTCAGTCAGTTTTTCCGCGCGAATACCGCGCGTTCGAGCGAGTCCGAGGGCGAACAGCACGCTGTCGATGATGTTCGACTTCCCCGACCCGTTCGGGCCAGAGACCGTGGTGAAGTCCTCGTAGAACGGAATGCGCGTCTTGCGCCCGAAGCTTTTGAAGTTGTCAAGGACGATTTCTTTGATATGCATAGGTCAGCGAGATGTCGCGCATAGCTGGCGCGCGACGCGGCCAGGAATCTTGGGTGACGACGGGGTCGGCTGTGTTATGCGACGATGATGTCGTCCGTCTGCGTCGATTCCTCGTCGGTGCTGTCTGCATCCTCGCTCTCCTGCCCTTTAGTGGCTTCGGAGGTGTCCTCGGCTTCGGTTTTTCGGGTGAGTTTCCGGTCGAGCAGATCTTCTGGTTGTACCTCCTCCTCGAGCGCTTTGACACGCTCTTTGGTCTCGATGAGTTCGTCGGTCAGCCCTGAGACGGAGGCCTGGAGTTCTTTCACGCGCGTTTCGAGTTCCTCGACACGGTTGCCGCGAGTCATACTTATACCCGCCTTTCTACACCCATAAACATACGTCAGACATTGTGAAAAAACATGACAGGTTTGGAGATGGTTCGGGGAAATAACCAGTGAAATCGGAGAGTCGATTAGTCGCGGTAGGATTCGGCGACGTCGGCTCGAATCGACCGAATCATGGACAAATACTCGTCGGAGGAGAGTTTTTCGGCCTTTTCGGCCCGCAAGGTGTCCATGGCTTCGGTGTCGGTGAGCAAGTCAACCAGCGTGCAGGCGGTGAGTTTGGCCGGCAGGATGTACGCCATCTCCTCGTCTACGACGCCGAACTCCCGAGAGTGGACGCTGCCCTCGAAACCGCCCGTCCACGGGTGGATGCCCGGCAGAATCTGCGTCACGTCGCCCATGTCTGTCGAACCGGTGATGTGCGGACGGCCCGGTGTGACCGCATCCTCGCCCACCAGTTCGCGGGCGTTTTCGTCGTACGCTGAGACGATGGTCTGGTCGGTTCGAAGCGGCATGTAGCCGGGGAAGTCGTTGATTTCGATGTCGCCGCCGACCGCGAGCGCGCCCGATGTGAGCGCCCGGTTGACCGTCTCGTTTGCCTCCGTGACGGCTTCCACCGTTTTCGCCCGAACGTACGACTCCATGCGCACGTCGCTCGGGACGACGTTCACGCCGTCGCCACCCTTCGTGATAATCGGGTGGACGCGCACGGCGTCGTCGTCTTTGAACACCTCACGCTGGGCGTGAACCGCGTTCATCCCAATCATCGCGGCGTTGAGCGCGTTGATACCTTCTTCGGGAGCGGCCCCCGCGTGGGCTTCTTTCCCGGTGTAGGTGACGAATTTGCCCACAAACCCGTTGGTCGAGAAGTTGCTCGTGATGACGCGGTCGGGTTCGTCGCTGCCCGCGTGCATCATCATCGCCATGTCGATGTCATCGAGATAGCCGCGACGGATGAGTTCCTGTTTCCCGCCGAAAAACTCGATGTCACCGGATTCGACCAGTTCGCGGCGATAGCCAAGGTCGAGATACTCCTCTGCGGGGACGCCAATGAACTCGACTTCGCCGTCAAGTTCGTCTACCACGTCGCTTGCGATGAGGCCGAACGCCGTGCCGGCCAAATTCGCCACCTGCGCGTGGTGGCCACAGGCGTGACACGCGCCGGTCTCGGGATCTGCGAGCGGGTGTTCGGGGTTGACGAGCGCGTCGAGCTCGCCGAACACCGCGGCGGTGAACTCACCAGAGCCAGCGCGAGCGCGAGCGCCGGTGATGGCGATGTCCGTCTCCACCTCTAAATCGAGCGATTCGAACACCGCGGCGACCTTCTTCGTGGTTTCGACTTCCTTGAAGCCGAGTTCCGGTTCGGCTTGAATCGACTGTGCGAGTGCAATAATCTCCTCGCGGTGGTCGTCGATAGCGGCACAGACGCGCCGTTTGAGGGCGTCGGTCACGTCAGATAATCCCCTGTGCGCTCAAGATGAGTTCTGCGATGAGGGCAGAGCCGAAGAACGTCCCGAAGAAGACGAACACGGCGACGATGACGAGCTTCCAACTCACCTCTTTCATGCGCCCGGTCTGCAGACCAATCGAGAGTCCGGCGTAGGCGAGAATCGGCGTCGTCGTAGCGAGGAAGCCGATCCGTTCTACGTATTCGAGAAACACGCCCTGCACTGGCGAAAACGGAATCGCCAGCAAGAACGAGATTATCATGGCGTAGGCGAACGCCGGAAGGTCGAGCGGAACGACCCGCCCGAGCAAGAGTGCGGCGAGGCCGATGGCGATGATGATGAGCATTCCCGGGAGGGCCGCAATCGGGCCGGTGTCCGTGGCGATGGTGTTCGCCGTGAGCGTAAGGAAACCAATGACGAGCAACATTTTCAGCGATTCTGTGGTGAACTCTGAGGTTTCCATCAGTCGTCACCTCCGAACAGCGGAGCGAGTTTCGCATAGAGTCGGTTGATGACCGGCAGACCGATGAACAGCACCATGTACAGGCCCGTGATGCCGGTCAGCAGGTTGCTCGTGCTTGCAAATGCGAGGATGTCCTCTTTGGGGACGGTCGTGACGACGTTTGCGAGTGACGACGAACACGCCGTCATCATGCTCGCAGACCCCATCCCACAGGCCATCGACAGCGACAGTGGGTGCAGGCCCGTTGCGGGGGCGAACCCGCCGAGGATGCCGAAGAAGACGGTGCCGAGGACGGTTCCGGTCATGTAGGTACCGAGAACGCCACGGCCCTCAGCCGAGTCGATTCCGTACTTGTCGGTGATGACGCCGAGGGTCGGCTCCCGAGCGATGCTCACTGCCCCACCGATTGCTTCGCGCTTCAGTCCGAGCGCAAGGGCGAGTGGCAGCGCGAACAGAATCGTGGCGAGGTTGCCGAACTCTTGGAGGACGAACGCCGGGCCTGCTTCGACGAGACTGTAGAAGGCAGGGGCGACGAGTGAGCCGTACTTCACGCCGAGTGGCATGAGCGCGATGATGAGCAGCGGCGAGGCAATCTTGCTCACGTCCTTCGAAACGACGTTGCGAAGCGGCTCGACGACTTTGCCGAGCACGCTGTAGCTGAGCAGAATGCCGAAGATGACGGCGAACAGCATCGGGAGTAAAACGACCTGCCCCGGTCCGAGGGGGAAGACCTGTGTTCCGATGAGTTCTGCGACGACGACGATTGCGAAAACGGTTCCGTGGGTCCGCAGGTGTGCAGACCAGCGCCCGGCGGTGCGGATTGGCTCCCACCGTGATGAGTCAGAAGTCATGTGTTACTTTTTCTCGTGTGAGTTGTGAGGTTATCACACTAGTATATAAGAATATTCAGCCACCAGAGATAATGTTGATATAACCACATAATATGCGGACGAAAGTTGGACGAGATTCCAAATCCGGCGGCCGGCCGTTCCCGTTAGTCTTTAGCCGCCAGCCGTCAAATCGCGGCTAATGACCGCACAAGCTGCCGAGACGCAGGACCTCGCCGTCGTGATTGGGTTAGAGGTCCACGTCCAGCTAGAGACTGCCACGAAAATCTTCTGTGGGTGTTCGACCGACGCCGCCGACGCGGAGCCAAACTCGCGCACGTGTCCCGTCTGTCTTGGCCTCCCGGGGGCGCTGCCCGTCCTCAACGAGGGAGCCGTCGAAGCCGCCGTCAAAATCGGCAAGGCGCTGAAGGCGACCATTCCCGAAGAGACCACCTTCCACCGGAAAAACTACTTCTACCCCGACCTGCCCAAAGACTTCCAGATTACGCAGTACGACGCGCCAATCTGCCAAGACGGCGAACTCGAAGTGAACGTCAAAGGCGACGCACGCGTCATCGGCATCGAGCGCGCCCACCTTGAGGAAGATCCCGGCAGCCTCCAGCACGTCGGCGGCTCCATCGACACCGCAGACTACGTCCTCGTGAACTACAACCGCGCGGGCACGCCGCTCATGGAAATCGTAACCAAGCCCGACTTCCGCTCGCCGGGCGAGGTGCGCGCCTTCCTGAAGAAGCTAGAGGAAGTGCTCGACTACCTCGGCGTGTTCGACTCCACGCGCGACGGCTCGCTGCGCATCGACGCGAACATCTCGCTCATCGGCGCGGACAAGGTCGAAGCCGACGGGTCGATTAGCGACGAGAACCTCGCCGCCGCGAACCGCACCGAGGTGAAGAACATCTCCAGTCACAAGGGCGCAGAGAAGGCGCTTGCCTACGAAGTCACCCGCCAGAAGAACGCCGTCATGCGCGGGCGCGAGGTCGAACAGGAGACCCGCCACTGGGACGAATCGCGCGGCATCACCGTCTCGATGCGCTCGAAAGAGGAGGAAAAAGACTACCGCTACTTCGGTGAAGCAGACCTGCCGCCGCTGCAAGTCGCCCACTGGAAAGCAGAACTCGACATCCCAGAGCTCCCACACGCCCGCCGCGAACGGTTCCAGGTGGAGTACGGCCTCTCCGCCGAAGCCGCCTCGAAACTCACGTCGACGAAGCAGGTGGCAGACTTCTACGAGCAGGTCGCCACCGAGTTCGACCCCGACCTCGCGGCGACGTGGGTCGCGGACAACCTGCTTGGCGAACTCAACTACCGCGACATGGCGATTACGGACGTTGCAGACCGCTTAGACGAGTTCATGCGACTCATCGAACTCGTCGACACCGAAGAAATCACGGTCAAACACGCCCAGGAAACCGTCATCCGAGCGATGCTCGACGAGGGCACAGACCCCGACACCATCGTCGAGCAAGAAGGCCTCGGTAAGGCCGATACGGGCGAGGTCGAGCAGGCAGTCGAGGCGGCCATCGAGGAGAACGAAGACGCCGTTTCCGACTACCACAGCGGCGAGGGGAGCGCGCTCAACTTCCTCGTCGGGCAGGTGATGCAGAAAACCGGCGGCAGTGCAGACCCCGGAACCGTCAACAAGCTGTTACGCGAGCGCCTCAACGCCTGAGGCGAACGTTCACGATAACAGACGAGTGGCAATGGGGCTTAATATGGCTCCACACCGTATCCATGACAATGTCAGGGTTGATGCCCTCCGACAGCGATGCTCTCTCGAACCAAGAGGGCGAGCTGCGAACGCTCTGGCTAGACAACGAGGACGCGGGTGACCTGCTATCGTCGCTCGCCTCCGAGACGGCACGGGCGATTCTCACGGAACTCCACAAAGAGCCACAAGCAGCCTCTGAGCTGGCCGATTCCGTGGGAACCTCGCTCCAGAACGTACGCCATCACCTCACCAACTTAGACGACGCGGGGCTGATTCGCGTCGCGGACATGCGCTATTCGCCAAAGGGTCGTGAGATGAACGTCTATGCCCCGGCACAGGAACCGCTCGTAGTGTTCGTCGGGCGTGAAGAGAAAAAAGACGGCTTCGTCGACTCGTTAAAGCGGCTGTTCGCCGCCGTTGGCGTGCTCGCCGTCGCCAGCTTGCTCGTCCAACTGCTCGTCCAAACGACCGTCGTTGGCGTTGGCAGCCCCGGCAGCCTCCCGCGCGTGCCCGACTCGGTCGGGTCGTCGGGAAGTGTGCTGTCGTTCTTCGACGCCGTGCCACCCGGCGCGTTGTTCTTCGCCGGTGGCGCGCTCGTCCTCGCGCTCGTCGCGGGCTGGCTCTACGTCAACGAACGGGGCACACCTAAAAGAGAAAGAATTTAACGATTAATAACGGGGGTATAGGTATGCGGGAGCGCGGGGGGCAGTTTGCAGTTTTTGCACTGGTGTTCGCACTGGTGGCTGTCGCCGTCGCTCCCGGTTTCGTGTTCGATACGGGCGACCAGTTCGACGGGCCGAGTCAGGAGCGACTTGCGCAACTCGAAGAGCAGCTTCGCCCCGTCGAAGAGGAGTTTCGCCACGAGCAGGTAGACCGCGACGCGCAAGTCGTCGTGATGTTGAAACAGGGCGCACCAGTGCCAACGGGCCATAGCCTCCAGATAGAGCGCGTAGAGGAGCGCAAAGGCAGCCAGTATCTCCACGGCTCGATTCCGTACTCCGAGATTACCATGCTCTCTCGAGACCCGAGTACCGAAACCATCCTCATCGAGAGCCAACCGCACATGCCACGACTCAAAAATCGCGTGGCTGCAGGCGTCGAGACGATTGGCGCGACCGAGTTACACCGCCACGGCATCACCGGTGAGAACGTGACCGTTGGTATCGTCGGCCGGGGCTTTCGCGTGAGCAGCCCCGAAATCGCAGATTCCGTCGGCGCGTATCGGACGTTCTCGACCGAAGACTCGCCGCCCGCTGTAGACGCCCACGGCACGGCGGTTGCGAGCATCGTCGCGGACACCGCCCCCAATGCATCGTTGTATCTCGCTGACGTGGGCACGGAGACCACCTCCGACGAGTACGACGCGGCGGTGACGTGGCTGCTCGACGCAAAGGTGGAAATCATCCTCGATGCGGGCAGCTACTTCGACCACGGGGAGCGCGAGTCAGAAATCAACGATATCGCTGCCCGCGCGAGCGAAGAGGTGCTGTTCGTCACTTCCGCCGGAAACTACGCAGAGCGCCACTGGCATGGGCAGTTACAGCCGACAGACGAACCGTGGGTTGCGTTTGCAGACGGCGTCGAAGGCAACTCGCTCGCCGGTGGCGACCCCGTCCGCGGCGAAGTTCACCTCACGCTGACGTGGAACACGAGCGAAGATTACGACCTCTACTTGCTTCGTGAGACCGGCGGCCAAGACACCGTGGTTGCCAAATCGACCAGCGAAGGGACAGACGGTGTCGAGCGCATCTCCGTGGTGGTGCCCGAAGGCAAGTACTACGTCGCTATCTACGGCGAGGACACCACCGGGAACGCGACGCTCAACCTGTTTTCGACCAGTCACACGCTCTCGTATGCGACCGCGGCGGGAAGCCTCGCTGCCCCGGCAACCACGCCGTCGGTGGTGACCGTGGGGGCGAGTGAAAACGGCACCGTCGCCGCGTTTAGTTCGCGCGGGCCGACCGCGGCGGGCGACCCCGGCGTTGACCTCGTCGCGCCGGGTGGCGTCGGCGGCGTCGACATTGCGGGCGTCTCTGCGGGAACCTCAGTATCTGCGTCCTACGTCGCTGGGTCGGCCGCGCTGTTGAAATCCGCGTATCCGAGCCTGTCGAGCGACGAAATCACCGCGTTGCTCACCGATTCGGCCACCGACATCGATAGAGACGGGGTGGATGCGGCGAGCGGCTACGGCGAGATAAACGTCTCATCGGCCTACGAGCGGGCAACAGAGACCTACGAACCGCGCGACACCGGCATGGCCACCGAACCCTAATCCGTTTTCCAGTAGAGCAGGCCAAGGATGAGCGCAGCGCCCGCCTCAGAGAGTTTCGAGGCGGCGTCTAAGGGCACTTCGACGAGGTGCTGGACGACCGTCGTGAGGATGCCGCCGCCGTGGGTGTGGCCGCCCGCCGCGAGGAACGCTTGGCCGTGGTTGATGACGGTGTGCCAAAGCACCCAGCTTCCGATGTAGGTGCACATCATGGCAATTCCGAGGAGGTAGAGCAGCTTGCGGTCGAGTAGGCCGTTGAACAGCGCGTAGAGGCCAACGAGGACGACGATGGCGGACGCCGTGAACAAGAAGGGGCGTGGGTCAGGGAATGCCGCCGAGTTCAGGTAGTAGGAGACGGCGCTCGGCCGGGAGTAGACGAGCACGCGGGGAATACCAAGAAAGAGGTGAACGCCCACCGAGATGAGAACGAGTTGCGCCGCGATGAATTCGAGGACGCGGACGGTTCCCTTGTCCATGCCCGCGGCTTTGGCACCATAGGGTAAGAGGCAATCGATTCTCACTCTCGCGTGCGCAAGCGCACGACGCGCACGGGCGCTGTGTGGCGGTTTTACGGCGAAAAGTATAGAAACGACCTGCGCGTAGGTCGGTGGTAATGACTGCAATCTCGCGGGGTGTCCCCTCGTGGAGCTGATAATTACAGAAAAGGACATCGCCGCCCGGCGTATTGCCGACATTCTCTCCGGCGAACACGCGAGCGTCGAGCGCGAACACGGCGTCAACGTCTATCGCTGGGCCGACAAGCGCGTCATCGGGCTGTCCGGCCACGTCGTGGACGTGGATTTCCCGCCCGAGTACTCGGATTGGCGCGACGTCGAACCGGTCGAACTCATCGGCGCACAGGTCGTCAAAACGGCGACCAAAGAGAACATCGTCCGCACCCTGCGCCTCTACTCGCGCAAGGCAGACACGGTCACGATTGCGACCGACTACGACCGCGAAGGCGAACTGATTGGCAAGGAAGCCTACGAACTCGTCCGCGAGGTGAACGAGGACGTACCCGTCAGGCGCGTGCGCTTCTCCTCGATTACGAAAAACGAGGTCACCAACGCGTTCGATGAACCGGACGACCTCGACTTCGACCTCGCGGCCTCCGGCGAGGCCCGACAGATCATCGACCTCGTGTGGGGCGCAGCGCTCACGCGCTTCCTCTCGCTTTCGGCCCGACAGCTGGGCAACGACTTCATCAGCGTCGGCCGGGTGCAGAGTCCGACGCTCAAACTCATCGTCGACCGCGAGCGCGAAATCGAGGCGTTCGACCCCGAAGACTACTGGGAACTGTTCGCAGACCTCACCAAAGACGACGAGGCGTTCGAAGCGCAGTACTTCTACGAGGCAGAGGACGGCACGGAAGCAGAACGCGTCTGGGATGAACAGACGGCAGCAGACGTGTTCGAGACGCTCCAGAAAGTGACGGCTGCGACGGTCACCTCGGTCAACCGCCGGACGCGCACCGACGACCCGCCAGCGCCGTTCAACACCACGCAGTTCATCCGCGCGGCGGGGTCGCTTGGCCACTCGGCAAAGCGGGCGATGAGCATCGCAGAAGACCTCTACACCTCCGGGTTCATCACCTATCCACGGACGGACAACACGGTGTACCCGAACGACTTGGACGTGCGCGACTTACTGGAAACGTTCCAGAACCACCGCACCTTCGGTGAGGACGCGAAATCGCTGCTTGAGGTCGAAGCCATCGAGCCGACGCGCGGCGACAGCGAGACGACCGACCACCCGCCGATCCACCCGACGGGAGAGATTCCGACGCCGACCGAACTCAGCGAGGCAGAGTGGGAAGTGTACGAACTCGTCGTTCGGCGCTTCTTCGCGACGTGTGCAGACCCCGCGGAGTGGGAGCACCTGCGCGTGGTCGCGGAGGCAGAAGGCCTCAGCCTCAAAGCAAACGGCAAACGCCTGCTCGACCCCGGCTACCACGCCGTCTATCCGTACTATTCGACCAACGAGAACTTCGTCCCCGACGTGGACAAAGGCGAAGAACTCGCGGTCAGCAACGTGCGAAACGACTACAAACAGACCCAGCCGCCGCGCAGATACGGTCAGTCACGGCTCATCGAGACGATGGAGAAGATGGGCATCGGCACCAAGGCGACGCGCCACGAAACCTTAGAGAAACTGTACGACCGTGGCTACGTCGAATCCGACCCGCCGCGTCCGACCCGCCTCGCCATGGCGGTGGTCGAAGCGGGCGAAGACTACGCGGAGAACCTCGTCACCGAGGAGATGACGAGCCAACTCGAAGCCGACATGCAGAAAATCGCCCGCGGCGAGGCCACCTTAGACGAGGTGACCACCGAATCGCGGGAGATGCTCGAAAAGGTGTTCGAGGAGCTCGAAGCCTCCCGCGAGGAGATTGGCGAACACATCCAGAAGTCGCTCAAGGCGGACAAAACGCTCGGACCATGCCCTGAGTGTGGCAACGACCTGCTGGTGCGCCGCTCCCGACGCGGCTCCTACTTCGTCGGCTGTGACGGCTACCCCGAGTGTACGTACACGCTGCCACTGCCTTCGACGGGCAAGCCGCTCATCTTAGATGAAACGTGTGAAGACCACGAGCTGCGCCACGTCAAGATGCTCGCCGGTCGCCAGACGTTCGTCCACGGCTGCCCCCAGTGTAAGGCAGACGAGGCCGACGAACAGGAAGACGAAGTCATCGGCGTCTGCCCGGAATGTGGCGAGGAACACGACGGCGAACTCGCCATCAAACGCCTGCGGACGGGGTCGCGGCTCGTCGGCTGTACGCGCTATCCAGACTGTGACTACTCGCTCCCGCTCCCTCGACGCGGCGAAATTGAGGTCACCGAAGAGCGCTGTGAGGAACACGACTTGCCCGAACTCGTCGTCCACAGCGGCGACGAGCCGTGGCAACTCGGCTGTCCCATCTGTAACTACGAGGAGTACAAGTCGCGCAACGAAGTGACAGACATCGAAGATTTATCGGGGGTTGGAAAGAAGACCGCAGACAAGCTCAAGGATGCCGGTATCAAGAGTCTCGAAGACCTCAAAAACGCCAGCCCGGAAGACGTTGCAGACCAGGTTCAGGGCGTGAGCGCAGACCGCGTCCGCGAGTGGCAAGCCCAAGCAGACTGAGGCCGAAGGGGTTTTAGTCAGCCATCGGATTTGAAAGCGTATGCGAAATCCGTGGGATGACTGGGACCACATCGTGAAGCTCGACCCAGACAAGACACTCGCCGACGGCGAGACGTTCGAAGACGTGTGTGCGACGGGAACCGACGCCATCGAAATCGGTGGCACGACGGGCATGACCGAGGAGAAGATGTCTCGCGTCGTCGATGCCTGTGGGAAGTACGACACGCCGCTTTACATCGAGCCGAGTCACGCCGGGGCAGTCGTCCACTCTGATTATCTCGACGGCTATCTCATCCCAGTCGTGTTCAACGCGGGCGATATGACGTGGATGACCGGCGCACACAAAGAGTGGGTGCGCATAGACGACAGCATCGACTGGGAGATGACGACGACCGAAGCCTACATCGTCCTCAACCCCGACTCCTCTGTCGCTGAGTACACCCAAGCGAACTGCGACCTCGAACCGGACGACGTGGCGGCGTACGCCGAGGTGGCAGAGCACATGTTCGGCCAAGAAATCGTCTACATCGAGTACTCGGGCATGCTTGGTGACCCTGAAACGGTGAACGCAGCCCACGACGCCCTTGACGACGCGACGCTGTTCTACGGCGGTGGTATCGGTGATTACGACGCGGCCTACGAGATGGCGTCCGTCTCCGATACGGTCATCGTTGGCGACCTCGTCCACGATGAGGGCGTCGATGCCGTCGAAGCGACCGTTCGTGGCGCGAAAGACGCGAAGTAACCGGCGACCGATTTTCCGGCGTTCGACGACCAGACAGCCCCCGGTGTCGGCAATGTGTGCCGGAGACTGCGCAGAAAGTCGTATTTAAACAATGTGGTCGACAGCTGATAGTCAGACAAATATACCAAATTTCGGACGTATGGTATTTGAACCACTATAGGGGTTAACCCGAACACACTACCTCTAGAACGCCCATCTAGATATTCCTGACACTCAGCATTTCAAAACGATATGGTATTTATGTGCCAGCAAAACCCGAATGACTATATACTGGTTTGACGCACAAGCGAATGTAGAAAACCCGCAGTCACCACAATGCGACCACGTATCTGAGCACTCGATATTTCACCCCACCTACGATGGACTCACACCAAACTGCTAACCGAACGGTACCGTTGCACGAGCAACACGCAAACACGTATCACAGCTACCACGAACCGGGCAACGACGGAATCGGAGCGACAATCATGGATGCGCTCACGTCGATTAGTGAGCAATCGCCGAGCGAGCTTGGCCCGCTCAACGACGTCATCGACCCTGACGCCCTTGACCGCCTGTTTCACTCCCAACCGGACGGGCGACCGCGTGGCTCTGGATACATCCACTTTTCAATCCAAAACTACGAGGTGAGCGTCCACAGTAGCGGCCACATCTCGATTACCCCCCACCACGAAAACACGGTACGCCTCGCAGACCAGCGTTAGCCGAGCTTCGAGAGCTGTGCGTCGAGGTTCTGTCTGAACGCGGCATCGGTCGGCAGTGGCACCCACGAGTACGAATATACGTCACCGACCTCTTCGCCCCGGCCCGTGACGGTGTGCTCCCAGGCGTCGCGCGGTTCGTCTACTTCAAGGTGGAAGAAATATCGACGATAGTGTTTCAGACGGTCTGCTTTCTCGCGCGTCCACGTATCTGCACCGAGCGGGCGGATGGCCGAGAAGTCGGTGAGGCCGCTTTCTTCTGCGACCTCTCTGAGCACGGCGTCATACGGCGACTCTGCGTGTTCGATGGTGCCTTTCGGGACTTGCAGGCCGGAAACCGCAGCCTCGTGGAACACGAGCAACTGCGGGCAGCCATCGACCTCGCGGGTGATGTATGCACAGGCTTTGGGGACAGTGTCCACCCATTGTGAAATCATGGAAAACAAAGACGAGAGCTGCCACATTAGTTACTCTCGACCTAAAGACCCTCTCGATTGTTGGTCATTCGATCAACGACTCAATAGAGGACATATCATTGCCCCCGCGCTGGCGCGTGTAGAGATAGTGGACGACCGTGATGCCGATGACGCCAATCGCAATGATGAACGCCACAGAGGTGCCGTTCATCGAATCGAACGGTGGAAACTGCAGCCACAGCCCGACGAGCAAGAACAAACTCACGACCGAGAGCACCGCGTAGTAGAGCGGCCACGGAAGCGTCGGCGCTGGCTCTGAGTCGAGATAGCGAGACAGCTGGTCTGCTTTCGGGGTGAGTTCTGCAATCCGGGCGTCGCTATCGTAGCGAACGATGTCGAACTCTGCGAGCTTGGGCAGATGCGTCTGGTAGAGTGAGATGTAGACTCGTCTGGTCTCTTCGTCAGTGATGGCGTCGAGTGGCTCACCACTTTCCCACGCTGCGATATGTGTCGCCAAATCTTTCAGCTCCGCTGTTCCCTCGTGCGAGTAGAGGTAGTAGATGACGTATCTACGCCGAGAACTGCTCAATACCTCGAATATGTTATCTTTTGAGAGTGTATCCGTCGTCTGTGACATGTTCAGCTCCTGAGAGCGACCACGGACATCCCTGCCCACCCTTGTGTGCATCATGTGCCCGAACAACCAACTATACTTGAGCGACCATCTTTGTTACAGAGTCGTTATAAACCACCGATTAATGATACGTCGAGAACAGGTATCTCCTAATCGCTGAGTTCTGGGGGATTCAAGCACACACTATTCGTCCCCAATGGCCACAATTCGCCCGATTGAGCCGCGAGCAGACGTTTTGTCAGATTGCCAAGAACCTGTACAAGAAAGCATGTATTACACGACAGCGGGCAGATACAACCCGAATAGTGTTTCGCAATTAACAGACATTCACGGGTGGATAACAAAATCCCTAGCGCCAGTATATGCTCTACATGTCAATGGAGATGTTCGAACTGACTGGCTTCCAGCGCGACCTGCTGTACGTCATAAACGGCAAGGACAAGCCATCAGGGCAAACGATCAAAGAAGAACTCGAGCAGTACGTAGGCGAGATTAACCATGGGCGGCTGTATCCGAATCTCGATACACTCGTCGAAAAGGAGCTGGTAGAGAAGGGGCAAATCGACCGGCGCACAAACTATTACAACATCACCCAGCGGGGGAAAGACCTCATCGAAAAGCGCCGCGAATGGGAACGCCAGTACCTAAGCGCCGTGATGTAACCAGAACATAGGAGCGACAGACTGTCCGCGGGCTGTCACAGTTCGAACACTCCTATCGCAGTAATACACGGACACGACCGCTTTTTCTCAACAACCGTCTCAGTGCCAGTAGCCACAGCCAGCGGGCAGATAGCTGCCGACTAACAAAGCACATTCCTCGCGTGTAACAGACAAATGAGTCAGGAGACGCACGGTCTGAGTGGGGGGAAACCGATGGCCAGAGGGAGCTGATGAAACCGTTGAGCATCGGCCTCGGCCAAGAGACGAGCGACCGTCGACTGCCGTGGGACGTGAGCATCGTCATCGTTCTCGTCCTCATCTCACAGGCAATCATCCTGCTCGACGCGGCATCGCCGGTTCGTATCCTCCTTTCGTTGCTTGCGTTAGCCTTCCTTCCCGGCTTCGCCCTGACGACGGTTGCGTTTCCCGGACACGTCTACCGCCACGACGAGGCGGCGGCCACAGACCGCGTGGTGCCGAGTCTCGACACCGCAGAGCGACTCGCGCTCTCGGTCGCGTTCAGCCTCATCGTCGTGGTTCTCACCGCGTTTTTCATCTCGCAGACGGCGTTCGGCCTCTCGGTTGGCCCGCTCGTCACCGCCGTCTCGTTTCTGACGATTGGCTTCTCGCTGCTCGGGGCGTTGCGCCGGTTGCGCGTGCCAGAAGCCGTTCGGTTTGCAGTCGTCCCACACGAACAGTACGAAGCGATTCACCGCTGGCGACAGCAAACCGACTCCGTCGATGTCGCCATCACGCTCGTGTTGGTGGTCGCAATCGCCGGGTCGCTTACCGGGCTTGGCTTCGCGCTCATCGCACCGGAATCGGGCGAATCGTACACGGATTTCCAGTTACTCGCAGAGGAAAACGGCCAGCTCATCGCTGGAGGCTATCCGACTGAGTTGGTTCGCAGCGAGCCAGCTAACCTCGTCTTCGCCGTTTCGAACTACGAGCAAGGATCAGTCACGTACACCGTCGTTGTCCAGATACAGCGCGTAAACGACGCCGGGCAGGTGACGGGAACCGCCGAACTCGATCGATTTTCAGAGACAGTCGCGGACGGCGACCGCTGGGTCGCCCCACACACGGTGACGCCCGAGACGACGGGCGATGACCTCAGAATCGCGTACCTCCTCTACAAGGGGGATGCCCCGGAGACGCCGACGCAGGCAAACGCCTACCGGCAACTCTATCTCTGGGTGACGGTTACTGAGGCTGCTTGAGCATGTGGCCCTGGGAACACCTCGCGGTTGGCTATCTCGTCTATTCACTGTCCGTTCGACTCACCCACCGCAAAGGCCCCTCTGCGGGTGCCGCACTCGCCGTAGCGTTCGGTTCGCAGTTCCCAGACCTGATCGACAAACCGCTTGGCTGGACGTTCGCCATCCTCCCGAGTGGCACATCGCTTGCCCATTCGGTGCTCATCGCCGTTCCGGTGGTCACGCTCGTCTGGATCGTCGCGCTGTTTCGCGGGCGGCGCGACGTGGGAACCGCGTTCGGCGTTGGCTACCTGCTTCACCTGCCGGCCGACGCCCTGTATCCGCTCGCCCTTGGCCGCCCGCCGAAGTTCGATTCGTTTTTCTGGCCGCTCATTCAGGTCGAGTCGAGTACGCGCCAAGGCTTGCTTGCGAACTTCTTCTACTACTTTGGCCAGTACGTAGACGTGCTTGGAACGCCGGAAGCCACAGCCTACCTCATCTTTGAGTTCGGGTTGTTGTTTGCTGCGTTCGGACTCTGGCTCCTCGATGGCCGCCCGGGACTCTCGCTTTCGGGCCGGAGACGCCGCGAGCGGTCTGCCCCGCGTGACTGAGCAGATTAACGACCGATATATTCGGGAATCGCAGGACAGTACGCCCGGTTTGTCATTCCTTTCCGCAAATAAATCCCACACTTCCGATGGTCAGTACCTGAATAACAAAGCGCGAAAAGAGGCATTCAACTAACAAGCCCACCACCAACACGGGGTATCGTGGAAACGGGGGGAGGGCAGGGAGTTATGAGTCACAGCTACGATAACAGTCAGCCGGTGAATGCGGGGGAGCCGGCACCGCAGCAAGTACAGCTTGGAGATCACTGCCGTATCGAGGATGGCGTCTATCTCGCCACCGCGTACGACGTACACAAGCGCCCAACGACCATCGGTAACTGCGCGGCCATCCGTGCGGGGACAAACATCTACGCCGATGTCACGGTTGGCGACAATCTCAGAACCGGCCACAACGCGCTCATCCGCGAGGGGACGACCATCGGGGATGACGTGCTCGTCGGAACCAACACCGTCATCGACGGGCAGACGACCATCGGCTCGCGCGTGAGCCTGCAGACGAACGTCTACATCCCGACGAACACCACCATCGGCAACGACGTGTTCGTCGGCCCGGGGGTCACCATGACCAACGACATGTACCCGATTCGAAAGGAGTTCGACCTCGTCGGACCGACCCTCGAAGACGGCGTGTCGATTGGCGCGAACGCGACGATTCTCCCCGGCGTCACCGTCGGCAAAGAGTCGTTCGTCGCCGCCGGCGCGCTCGTCATCGAAGACGTGCCACCGCGAACGCTCGCACTCGGCGTGCCCGCGACCTATCGCCCGCTGCCGGAGTCGCTGCAGGGAGGAAATCAGATCGCATGATGTCGATTCCCGACCAGCGAATCCACCTTGCAGACCCACGCATGGGCAAAGAGGAAATCGCGCGCGTCGTCGCGGTCATGGAAAGTGGCCAGCTCGCAGACGGCCCGGAAGTCCGGGCGTTCGAAGACGAGTTCGCCGCCTACTGTGGCGCGACCCACGGCGTCGCGGTCTCGAACGGGACGACCGCGCTCCACGCCGCCTTCGTGGGACTCGGCCTCGGTGAAGGCTCGCGCATCGTCACCTCGCCGTTCTCGTTTATCGCAAGCGCAAACGGCATCCGCCTCGCGGGCGCTGACGTCGGCTTCGTCGATATCGACCCGGCGACGTACAACGTAGACCCGCACGCGCTCGAAGCCCAACTTCGCACCGGCGAACAAATCGACGGCGTGCTCGCCGTCCATCTCTACGGACTGCCCGCGGACATGGCGCACCTCGCCGAACTCCGCGACGAGTTTGGGTTTGCCCTCATCGAAGACGCAGCCCAGGCCCACGGTGCGACGGTGAACGGAAAGCGCGTTGGCTCGCTCGGCGACGCCGCCTGCTTCTCGTTTTACCCAACGAAAAACATGACCACCGGCGAAGGCGGCATGATTCTCACCGACGACGAAGCGGTTGCAGAACGCGCCGCTCGCTACATCAACCACGGTCGCGTGGGCACCTACGAACACTCAGAAGTCGGGCACAACTTCCGGCTGACCAGCATCGGCGCGGCCATCGGGCGCGCCCAATTGGAGAAGCTACCCGGCTTCACGCAGGCGCGACAGGCAAACGCCGCCTTCCTCACCGAGGCGCTCGCGGACGTGGACGTTCTCACGCCACACGTGCCCGCAGACCGGACGCACGCCTACCACCAGTACACGGTACGCACGCCAGACCGCGACGGTCTCATGGCGCACTTAGACGAGTGGGGAATCGACTCGGGCGTCTACTACCCGAAACCAATCCACCAGCAACCGGCGTACGCGGACATCACGTTCCACGCGCCGGAAGCAGAGCAGGCGGCCAGAGAAGTGCTCTCGCTCCCTGTCCACCCGACGCTCTCGGACGAAGACCTCCAGCGCATCGTGGATGCGGTCACCGTCTACACGGAGGGACAACTATGAACAACATGAACGGCACACTGAAAGCAGGCGTTATCGGAACCGGCGTGATGGGACGCAATCACGTCCGCATCTACAGCGAACTCTCGAAAGTCCACCTCGTTGGTGTCTGTGACGCGAACGAAGCGGCGGCCCACGACGTGGCCGAAACCTTCGGGACGACCGCGCTCACGCTGGACGAAATCATCGAGCAATCTGACCTTATCTCGATTGCGGTGCCCACCCAGTTCCACTACGAAGTGGCACGAAAGTGCATCGAGAATGGCGTCCACGTCCTGATCGAAAAGCCGTTCGTTGACGACCTAGACCAAGGCCGCGAGCTCATCGAACTCGCAAAAGAACACGGCGTCATCATCCAGGTCGGCCACATCGAGCGGTTCAACCCGGCCGTGGGCGCACTGCTCGAACTCATCGGCGACCTCGACGTCATCGCCATCGAAGCCCACCGTCTTGGCCCACCGCTGGCGCGCCAAATCGAAGACAGCGCCGTGATGGACCTCATGATTCACGACATCGACATTCTGCTGTCGCTCGTGGACAGTCCCATCGAACGCATTTCGGCAACCGGGGCGCGCGGCGTGCAACACGCAACCGCGCAGGTGGCCTTCGAAAACGGCGTCCTCGGCGTGCTCACCGCGAGCCGCCTCACTCAGAAGAAGGTGCGGACGCTCAACGTCACCGCCCGTGAGTGCCAAATCGAGGTCGATTACATCGACCAGACGGTGCGCATCCACCGCCAGTTCCACCCGCAGTACACGGACGAGAGTGGGAAGATGCGCCAGCGCTTCGAGAGCGTGACCGAACGGCCGCTCGTCGAAACCGGCGAGCCGCTGAAGCGCGAACTCAGCGCGTTCATCGACGTGGTCGCAACCGGCGGAACGCCGCTCGTGACCGCAGAACAGGCGCTTCGCGCAATCGAAGTCGCCCGGCAAATCGACGGCCTCGCATCTGCGAGCGAGATGAAAGCAAAGGTACTCACCGAATGAACGGGCTCTACAACGCAACTGAATCGCACGAAGACCAACGCCACGCACTCGTTTCGGGCGAAATTCCCGTCTCCGTGTTCGGACTCGGGAAGATGGGACTCCCGCTCGCTGCGTGCTACGCAGAGGCGACGAGCAACGTCATCGGCGTGGACGTAAATCCCGCCGTTGTCGAGGCCATCAACCGAGGCGAGTGCCCCATCGAGCGCGAACCCGGACTGGACGAACTCGTCTCTGAGCTCGTGATGGACGGGAAGCTTCGGGCGACGACGGAAGCCGACACCGCCGTCGCGGAAGCTCGGATTCACGTCGTCATCGTGCCGACGCCCATCACCGAGGAGAAAGACCCCAACCTTTCGATTCTCGAAGACGCAGTCTCGAAGATTGGCCGTGGCCTCAAACCGGGTGACCTCGTCATCATCGAGTGCACCGTGCCGCCGGGAACGAGCAAAGACCTCGTCGTCCCGCTGCTCGAAGCCGAAAGCGGCCTCTCGTTTGGGGAGTTTGGCGTCGCGTTCTGTCCAGAGCGCACCTCAAGCAGCCGCGCCCTCCAAGACATTCGTGGCGCGTACCCGAAAGTCGTCGGCGGCGTGGACGCAGAGAGCGCCCGCGTGGCAGAACTCATCTACCACGAAATCAACTCGAACGACGTGCTCGTGGTCTCCGATGCGACCACCGCGGAGGCCGTCAAGCTGTTCGAAGGCCTCTACCGCGACGTGAACATCGCGCTCGCGAACGAACTGGCGCGCCACGCAGACGATCTGAGCGTGGACGTGAACGAAGCCATCGAGGTGGCGAACAGTCAACCGTTCTGCCACCTGCACTCGCCGGGACCTGGCGTTGGCGGCCACTGCATCCCCTACTACCCGTACTTCGTCATGCGCCGGGTAGAAGGCGACATGCCGCTGCTTCGCACCGCCCGCGAGGTCAACGACAGCATGCCCGAGTTCACCGCCGGGAAGATGCGCGAGGAACTCGAAGCGACCGGGAAGCAGATCGCGGATTCGACCATCCTCGTCCTCGGGCTGACCTACCGGCCAGCCATCAAAGAGACGCGCGCGGCACCCGCAAAGCCGCTCATCGAGTCGCTGCGACGGATGGGCGCGCAGGTGCTCGCGGTTGATCCCATCTTGGACGACACGAGCGAGTTCGACGCGGTTCGCGTCTCGCTCGACGACGATGAAACGTACGACGTAGACGGCGTGATTATGGTCACGCCACACGAGGAGTTCGACGACATCGACTGGTCGCGCTTCGAAAACGTGGCCGTCATCGACGGACGCGGGACGCTCCACGGCCGGGCGGCCGACCACCGCGTCTACACTATCGGGAGCCGATAGATGTACCGCGGGCAACGTGTCGGCATCGTCGTGCCCGCATACAACGAGTCCCAACTCATTGGGACTGTCATCGAAACGATTCCCGATTTTATCGACCGCATCTACGTTTTTAACGACCGTTCGACCGACCATACGTGGGACGTGATTCAAGCGAGCGCGGCCACCGCAAACGCGGCGATTGCGAGTGAGGCAGGCTACGACGAGCGGGTCGTTCCGATGAACAACCCGCGAAACGTGGGCGTTGGCGGCTGTGTGAAACAGGGCTACGCGCTCGCGCTCGCAGACGGCCTCGACATCGTCGCGCGCATGGACGGCGACGGGCAGATGGACCCCACGCAGCTCCCGCGCATGCTCGACCCCATCGTGGACGACGTGGCTGACTTCGTGAAAGGCAACCGCCTCTGGTACAAAGAGTACCGCGAGGGGATGAGCCGATGGCGGGTGTTTGGCAACTCGATTCTCACCGGACTGACGAAGGTGGCGAGTGGCTACTGGAAGATGGTCGACCCACAAAACGGGTACTCCGCAATCTCCATAGAGGCGCTCAAAACCATCCCCTTCGAGGAACTCTACGAGGGCTACGGCTTCGAGAACGACCTGCTCGTCATGCTCAACGTCTACGACCAGCGCCTCGCGGAGGTGGCCCACCCTTCGATTTACGGCGACGAAGTCAGCGACATTCGTTACTCGACGTTCGTCCCGCATCTCTCGTACATCCTGTTGCGGACGTTCCTCTGGCGCCTCAAGATGAAGTTTTTCGTCTACGATTTCCACCCGGCGGTGTTCGGCTACATCTTCGGGCTGTTTGGCCTCCTCGTCGGCGTTGTCGCCGCCGTACTCACGATTCGTGACGTGATTGCGGGCGTGGCGATGATGGCCGACGTGATGTTGACGATAACGATGTTTTGGCTCTCAGCGCTCTTGCTCATCCTCGCCGTGAGCGCAGATGTCGAACGCAACGCCCACCTCGTCGTGCTCGTCCACCACAAGCCGGGTGAGGGGCGGGGCGACCACGCGATGGAACCCGTCCCTCGGTCGGTGTCGTCACCAACCGACTCCTCGCCCACACTCGAACCAAACCGACGTGATATGCAATGAAAATCTGTGCTGTCGTGGGCGCCCGCCCACAGTTCGTAAAAGCGTTCCCAGTCTCGCAGGCGCTTCGCCGTGACCACGACGAAGTGCTCATCCACACCGGCCAACACTACGACGAAACGATGTCGGCGGTGTTCTTCAGCGAACTCGGGATTCCAGAACCGGACTACAACCTCGGCGTCGGCTCTGGAACTCACGCCCACCAGACAGCGGCGATGATGGAGAAGCTGGATGCCGTCTTCGACGAAGAACAACCGGATGTGGTGCTCGTCTACGGCGACACCAACTCCACGCTCGCCGCGGCGATGGTCGCGGCGAAACGAGACTGCTTGCTCGCCCACGTCGAAGCCGGACTCCGAAGCTTCAACCGCGAGATGCCAGAGGAGGTAAACCGCGTGCTCACCGACCACGCTTCAGACCTCCTGTTCGCGCCGACCGAAACCGCGGTCTCGCATCTCAAAACGGAAGGCATCACCGACGGCGTCCACCTCACCGGCGACGTGATGTACGACGCCATCCTCGCGGTTCACGACCGGGCGATGGCCGAATCACCGATTCTCGACTGCCTCAACCTCAGTGACGGCGAGTACATCCTCGCGACCATCCACCGGCCGTCGAACACGGACGACCCGAAAACGCTGAAGCGCATCATCCAGACGCTCGGTGACGCACCGCTCCCGGTCGTGTTCCCGGCCCATCCGCGCACCGTCGCTCGCCTAGAGGAGTTCGAACTGCTCGATATGGCCCACAACAATCTGCGACTCATCTCGCCAGTTGGCTACCGCGACCTCGTCCGCCTGCTCGCGGGCGCAGAGCGCGTGGCGACCGACTCTGGCGGGATTCAAAAAGAGGCGTTCTTCCTCGATACGCCCTGCGTCACGCTCCGCGAAGAGACCGAATGGGTGGAGACGGTCGAGGCCGGGTGGAACGTGCTGGTCGGCGCAGACCCGGATGCGATTCGCGCGGGCCTGACCCACGAGTTTGCGTTACAAATGGATGAGAAGCCGACGCCCTACGGCGACGGCCACGCCGCCGCGAAAATCTCCGAGGTGCTCTCACGCGAAGCGCCGATTGCCGTGAAAAACTGAGTTAGACCGCCGCATCTGAGTGGACTGATTTTTCGAGTGTTTCTGCGCGTTCTTTGAGCGCCTCGTTCACGCCGGTGAAGTTGCGCTCGGTCTGGCTACCCATAAAGCGGTTGAACGGGCCGACGAACAGCCCGGAGAACTGCTCTGCCTGGGTGAGCCGCGAGCGGCCATCACCGAGGTCATCGATGACGAAGCGGTGTTCGCCGTCGAACAGACCGTTCACGTAGAGGTGGCCAAGCCAGCGCAGCTCTCGATTTTCGTCGGCTTTGAGCACGCGCGGCTTGAACGATGGCACACGTCCGGCGGCGGGGCCGGGGCGAATGTGGAGGCGCGAACCTACCGTGGGCGACCCCGAGATGTGCATGTAATCGTTCCACTCTGGGTATGTCGAAAAGTCGGTGAGCACCTGCCAGACCGTTGCTGGCGATGCGTCGATGTCGATGGAAGTGGTGAGTTCTGCCATTGGACACATGACGTCGGCTGAGGTAATAGCACTCACCGAACTGTGAGGAAAAGAAGACTGTCAGCGTGACGTGGACAAGGGTCAGACCGCCGGTCTGACCGGAGCGATGTCGGCGGTGAGATCGAGGCCGGTTGTGTCGCCCAACTGCTCTGCGACGGCCACGATGAGGTCGGTGAGGTTCACGTTGTCCGCGACGTAGGCGTCGCGTTTCGCGGCCCACTCGTCTTTCGCAGACTCGTCTGCGACCAGCGCGGTGGCGGTGTTGAGCACGTCGTCGAACGCCCGGATGTTGTAGATGAGGCCGTGGGCGGCGAGATCGGTGAAGTTGCCCATGTCGTCTGCACCGACCCATGAGTTAGACCGGATCGCGGGCGTCCCGAGCAAGGCGGCTTCCGTGACCATCGTCTGGGTGTCTGCAACGAGCAGGGAGGCGGCGGCGAGCGCGTCGTGGAGCAAGCCCGGATGCAGCGCAAACCGGCGGGCAGGCAGGGCGTCGAAGTCCATCG
This sequence comes from Haladaptatus sp. ZSTT2, assembly GCF_037081775.1. Taxonomy (NCBI): domain Archaea; kingdom Methanobacteriati; phylum Methanobacteriota; class Halobacteria; order Halobacteriales; family Haladaptataceae; genus Haladaptatus; species Haladaptatus sp. ZSTT2. The sequence continues at coordinate 2,286,526 of NZ_JBAMHQ010000001.1, read as the reverse complement.
CCTCCGACTCGTCGGAGACGAACACCGTGACGTGGGCGGCGAGCGCGGAGATGAGGTCGCGGCGCTGGGTCGGGCTGAAGCCTGCGTGGCCCACGTCGTGGTGGGAGCCAAAGGCGTTGAAGCGAACGATGGCGAACCGCTCGTCGGGATCGAGGCCGAGCAGTTCGCGGATGTGGGGATTCGGCTCGTACACGTCCGGGTGGAGGTAGGCCGTCTCTTTGAAGCCCGCAAAGCGGACGTGTTTCGGGCCGAGGTCTTTGCGGAACGCGCGTGGCGTCAGGATTGCCGTGGCGAACGGACGGGAGACAAGGTGGTCGAAGGTCGTGGGTTCAGAGTCGAGAATGAGGACGACGGGCGTGCGCGAGACCGCCCCGGCGAAGGCGGCGTACGACCCCATCCCGAAGATGAGGTCGGGGTCGAAGCGACGGGCCTCGCGGAAGATAGTGGCAAACTGACTGGGCAGGTTTCGAAGCAGCGAGTTTTTCGACGGCCCACACTTCCCGTAGACACGGTACGGCAGTTCGTAGTACGAAAGCAACGGAACAGTGACGCCGTAGTCTCTGCCGAGGACGAGCACGTCGTGGCCCGCGGCTTCGAGTCGCGCCACGGCGTGTTTGTAGAGGTGGACGTGAGCGGGGGTGTTTGTGAAAAACAGGTATCGCATCTCTGCCGGAAAAAGGCGGGCAAGCGGCGTTACTAATCGGCGCATATTTTCACCGATTCACTGTAAGCCCGACATAATGCATAGGGTACACCAGACCGCGATTCTGTGGGTTCGTGTAAGGTGACATTACAGTCAGGCAATCGCGCACACGCTCGCCATAACAATTCGTCGTGCCTTCCTCTGTTTGCTGAATGACTGCCGCTCTGGAGCGCTCCATCGACGCCGAATCGCTACTCACAGAGACGCTTCGCTACGCCCGGACGCGGGCGTACACGGGCTGGGACTACGCAGACGGCATGAGCAGTCGGCTGCTGCAGGCCGTTCCCATCGATAACCAGTGGCTCAACCTCGTCGTCCAAGAGGGTATCAAACGCGCCCCGATTAACCTCCGGCGGCTCTTTCTGGTCGAGCAACGCCAGAGCTTCAAGGGGAGTGCGCTGTTCGCGCTCGCCAACCACAACGCGAGCCTGCTCGGGCTCGACGAAGTGGACTACGACGCAGAAGCCACGCGACTGGCGGACTGGCTCGTAGAAACCCGGCGAGCGGGGTACAACGGCTTCTGTGGCGGCCACGCGCACGCCCTCCAAGATCTCGGCAGTCGGCGCGCGCCGACCGAGGGAGACGTGGTCTCGACCACCTACGGCGTGCGTGCGCTGCTCGCACTATCGACGTTCGACCCCGAGTACGCGACGCTCGCAGAGAGTGCAGCCGAGTTCCTCACGCGCGACCTCAACTACACAGAAACCGCAGACGGAGCCTACATCACCTACGTCGCCGCGGAAGACGCGACCTACCACACGCTCAACGCCATCGCGCTCGCAGCGAGCCTGTTCTGTGACCTGTACGAACACACGGGAACCGTGGCGTATGCTGAAAAGGCCACAGCGTTGCTCTCCTTCGTCGTCGCCCGGCAAACGCCCCTCGGCGGGTGGTACTACCGCGACCCGCCGGAGGCGTCGCACCTCTCGATGGACGGTCACCATAACGGCTTCATCATCGAGTGTCTCGTGCGCTACGCAGAACAGGTCGATGCAACGCGGTTTGCCCCGGCGCTCGACCGGAGTTTGCAGTTCTATCGCGACCAGTTGTTCGAGCGAGACGGCGCGCCCCGCTGGGACGAGAAACGAGTCTTCCCGCGCGACATCCACGCTGCCGCACAGGGCATCATCGTCTTCACGCGAGCGGGCGACCTCGATTTTGCCGCACGAATCCTCGAATGGACGGTGCGAACGCTCTATGCGGGCGACGGCCAGTTTTTCTACCGCAGAGAGCACTTCTATACGAAGCGTATCGTTTTGATGCGGTGGGCGGAAGCGTGGATGGCCTATGCGCTCTCAGAATACGCAGTGGCGCACCGAAAAGCGAGCGTACAGCCACCGGAGGCGACCGATGTTCGGTGACGGAACCGCGGCTTTGCGGGCGTCTACGACCATTATCCCAGCTATAACAAAGACTGTCTGTAGGCTGATAGAGACAAGGAGCCGTCTGTGCACCCAGATCGAACAAACCTAGAGCGGATGGAGTCAGCGGTTGACCGACTGGTAGACGGTGCGTTTACGAAACACCGCCACGATGTCGTTGTCGATAGCTCGTACGCCCGGCGTCGCGGCGAAAAGGTCGCGCTCACGATTGGCTTTCTCGGCCTCATGGCGGCGGTGTTCGTCGCCCGCGGCGACCCGGCGACGAACTACGAACTTTCGATATATCAGGCAACGCCGGTCGGCTACTGGGTCGGCGTCAGCGTCGCGTTACTGATCTCAATTGTTATCGCCTTCTACGCGTCGGGGCGCACCGTCCGCACCGCGAGCGTGCTGCTCGCCGGGGCTGCGACGACATCCATCGTTGGCCTGCCGTTGATTCGCGGGTACTACTTCTACGGCTTGCTCGACGCGCTCATCCACCTCGGCTGGGCGCGCTCGCTCAATGCGGGCGTGTTCACCGTCTACAGCATTCCGTATCCGGGCAGTCACCTGTTCGCCGCCACGATTTCGCGCGCGACCGGTGTGGCGATGCCGACCGCAATGATGCTCACCGTCATGGTGTTCCTCTTGCTCTACTTCATGTTCGTCCCGCTCACCGCACGGCTCATCTTCCCCGACCACCGTGTGACGACCATCGCGGCGTTCTCTGCGTTCTTACTCCTCCCCATCAACAGCCTCGCAACCCACCTCTCCTTTCACCCGTTCACGCTCGCAACGCTGTTTTTCCCCGTCTTTCTCTTTCTCCTCGTCAAACACATGGTACACGAGGCGGACGACGACCGCCTGCCGCGTCGCATCACGGCCGTCACGCTGCTCATGCCTCCGACGGCATTCGTCCTCATCATCCTCCACCCACAGCTCACGCTCAACGTCCTCCTGTTCGTCTTCGGGGTTGCGGGCGTCCAACTGCTCTATCGGCTGGCCCGCCCGGAGAGTCCGACCGCCTACTACCGCGTCATCTACGGACAGGCACTCATCTTGCTCATCATCTTCGTCTTCTGGGTCGACCAGCACCAATCGACATTCAACACGCTAGACCAGACGCTCGCCGCCATCGAAGGGCTGTTCTTTGGCACCGAAGTCGCAGGTGAGGTCGTGAGTGCGCAGTCTGATTCGGCGAGCGACATCGGTGTGAGCATCTTCGAGCTGTTCGTGAAGCTGTTCCTCGTGAGTGCGGGCTACCTCGCGCTCGCAGCCATGCTGGTACTCGGACGGATTCGCGGGAAGCGAACCGCGAGCCGCATCGACAGCATGCTCCCGTTTTTCTTGTGGGGTTCGCTCGCGCTCGTGCCCATCGTTGCCGCCCAGTTCATCGGCGACGTGTCGACGTACTTCTTCCGTCACCTCGGCTTCGGGATGGTCATCGCCACGATTCTCGGGGCGATTGGCGTCCATCAGTTCAACCGCTCGCTCGACACGTCGTCGGTGCGCACGCTGTTGCGCCCCATCTTGCTGATGTGCGCGGCGTTCGTCGTCGTGCTCTCGGTCGTGAGCATGTTCCCCTCGCCGTACATCTTCCTCCCCGGCCAGCACGTCTCGGCCCAGCACATGGAGGGCTATCAGGCGTCGTTCAACACCCAACCGGCGGACAAAACCATCTGGTACGCCGCGATTCGCACCGGGATGGACCGGTACGAGGCGGCCTACTACGACGAGCCGTTCGTCGTCCACAGCGGCCCCGTGACCGAGGAGGGGATGCTCACCGGGTTGCGCGCGTACTTCGAGAACCATCCAGAGGAGGTCGTCAGGCGCGACCACTGGCTCGTCGTCACCGAGACAGATATCGAGCGCGAGGTGGTCGCCTACAAGGAGCTTCGCTACTCACGCGAAAGCTTCGCCGCGATAACCCGCGAGCGCAACGTCAACCTCGTACAGTCGAACGGCGAGTTCTACCAGTTCTACGTCGATATTGGCAAGCGCCCGCCCGTTCCTGAAGGCACGTTCCGGTCGAACTCGTGAGCCAGCAGACCCACCGTACCATGAACCCAGAACCTGATATTGCAGTGCTCGTCGTTGGCCCGGCAAACAGAGAAACCGGCGGGATTGCGCGCTACATCGCCGCACAGCGCGAACATCTCCCGCCGTCGGTGCGGATGGAGACCTACGACGTCGCGCCCAGCGCAGACGGTGAGGGGCGACGGTGGCTCGTGAGAGAACTCTTCCACGCGGGTAAGCGTGCGCTGCGCTTCCCGTTCCAGTCGCGCCCCGACATCGTCCACGTCCACACGTCACACGAGCGGTCATTTTACCTCTCGTCGTGGTTCGTGTTCGTTTCTCGCTACCTGTGGCGACGGCCGACGATTCTCCACGTCCACGGCTCTGCGTTCGACACGTTCGTCCAGTCGGAGTCGGGGCTGGTACGCTTTTTCCAACGACGCGTGTTCGCCGCCGCGACCGCGGTACTCGTCCTCTCTGCATACTGGAAACAAATCCTCGAACCCGTCTCGGACCAGACGAAGCTGTTTGTCCTCCCGAACGCCATCGACCCGGACGAGTACGACCCTCACTTCGACGTGACGCCGCCCCACGTCGTGTTCATCTCGAATCACGTCGAGCGAAAGGGGATTCGAGAGTTCGTGGAAGCGGTCGAACAGCTCCACGAAGCCGGGCTGGTTTTTCGCGTCACGATTGCCGGGAAAGGCCCGCTCTCACATCTCGCAGAAGGGCTTGCCGCGCGGTATCAGGACGTGTCCTACGTCGGGTACGTAAGCGAAGCCGAGAAGCGCGCGCTGCTCGACAACGCCTCGATCTACGTCCTGCCAACGCACGCAGAGGGCTTGCCGATTGGGATTCTCGAAGCCATGGCGGGCGGCAACGCGATTCTCTCGACGCCGGTTGGCAGCATTCCCGAACTCATCCGGCCGGAAAACGGGCGACTCGTCACGCCGGGAAATGCAGACGACCTCACAACCGCGCTGGCCGCGCTCCTCACAGACCCGAAGACGGTTCGAAACATGGCCCAACAGAATCGCACGCTCGTCGAAGAGGCGTACACGTGGCAGGAGGTGGCGGTGCAGTTGACCGCGCTGTACGCCCGCCTGCTCGACCGACCACACGAGATAGACCGAGACGCTCCTCCGGTCGTCATCGAGTAACCAGGCTGTAGCCGCCGATTAACAATGCCCATCGCCCGCCTTGTTGGCGATAGTAACGATGGTCACAGACACCAGTCGCCGGGCGCTCATCCTCGGCCTCGACGGGATTCCGTGGAACCTCATCGAGCAGTGGACGGAAACGGAGGACCTGCCGAATTTTTCCCGACTCATCGCGGAGGGGGCGAGCGGGCCGCTCGAAAGCACGAAACCGGCGAACACGCCGGTTGCGTGGCCATCCATCGCGACCGGGACGTGGCCCGACCGCCACGGCATCTACGAGTTCATTACGGTAGAAGAAGACTACACCCAGCGCCCCTACACGCGAAACGATATCCGCGAGCCGACGCTCTGGGAGATGCTCACGCCCGCGGTGGTGGCGAACCTGCCGATGACCTACCCGCCCGCCCCCATCGACGGGAAACTCGTGACCGGGATGATGACCCCCTCTCTGTCTGCGCGGTTTGCCTTCCCGGAGTCGCTCGAAGCGCAGATCAAACGCGAGATTCCAGACTACCAAATCGAACTCAGGTGGCACGAGTACGACGGGCGGAAAGCCGAATTTCTCGAAGAACTCACGACGCTCGTCGAAAACCGTCGTCAACTGATGCGCCTGCTCATGGCAGACGACGACTGGCGACTGTTCTTTTTCGTCTACGTCGCCCCAGACCGCCTCCAGCACCTCATCTGGGACGAGGCGGTGCTACTCGCTCACTACCAACTGCTCGATGAGATTCTCGGTGAAGTGATGGACTATGCGACCGAGCGCGATGCGACGCTGTTCGTGGTCTCAGACCACGGGTTTGGCCCGATAGACCACGTCGTGAGCGTCAATCGCTTGTTGGTCGAGGAGGGTTTCCTCGTCCCGAAATCGCAGACTGGGACGCGCGGCGTGCTCTCGACGCTCGGCATCACGAAGCCGCGCGTCCTTGGGGCGCTTGCGCGGATTGGGCTCACCGAGCAACGACTGGTTCACGCGCTTCCGGACGAACTCGTGAACGCCGCCGCCCGCCAGATTCCCGGCACCCACCAGCTTCACGACGTTGACCACAGCCAGACAACGGCGTTCCTCCACGGTCTCGGAAGCATCTACGTGAACGACACCGAACGATTCGACGAGGGTATCGTCGCGCCCGCCGAGAAGGCCCAGGTGAAAACCCACCTGATGGGCGTGTTAGAACGGCTGACCGACCCGGAGACGGGTGAGCGCGTGCTCACGGTGTACGACGGCGCGAGGCTGAACCCCCGCGACCCCGACGGCCCGGATATCGTCGTGACGGCCAACGAGGGCTACCACATCGAGCCGACCCTGTCGCCGCACATTATCGCAGATTCGCGGGTGGCAGAGGCCTACCACCGGCCGGAAGGCATCTTCTTCGCGTGGGGGTCGGACATCGAAGCAGGCGTCGCCGTACGCGACGCCACGGTCGTCGATGTCGCGCCAACCGTGCTCCACGCCGCGGGCGAGCCGGTTTCGAGTGGGGCGGACGGGCGCGTGCTCGCAGAGATTTTCACTGCCGACTCGACACACGCGGTCGAAACCCGTGAGTACACTCGCTCACAGGCGGCTGGCGCGGTCGCAGAAGATTACAGCGATGTCGAAGACCGGCTGCGCGGGCTTGGCTACCTCGAATAGGAAGTTCAGGGCCGGGACGATTAAGCCGACAGAGAGCCAACCACTTTTGAAGCGAGTCCGTTACTGTTCATCATTGGGGGATGGGAGAGCAGTCGTGGGTAACCGCCTGTATCATGGCCGAAGAAAACCACACAGACAGCAGTTTGCCGAGCGAGCACGCACTGCGTAGACTCCCGTTTTTCGAGGGGATGCGCAGAGACAGAGCCGTGTTGTGGGTGGTCGCCATCCTGCTCCTTCTCACCTTGTCGTTCATCGTTTGGCAGTTCATCGGAACGGTCGTCCTCGGCTTGTTCATGTACTACGTGACGCGGCCGGTGTTCCGGCAGGTGCAAAAGCGTATCGAGCGCCGCCTGTTCGCTGTCGTCGCCACGCTCATTCTGGTGACGATTCCAGTGCTGGGACTCGTCGGGTGGGCGCTCGCCATCGTCATCACCGCCGTCTCTCAGTTCCTCGACGCAGAACGCCAAAGCGAGTTGACCGCGCTCATCGAGCCGTATCTCGACCTCACGAGCGTCCTCCACGACTCAGAGGAGACGCTTCGCCTGCTCGTGACGAACCCAGGCCAGCTCGCTGAGTCCGGGCTGGGTGACGTGCTCACGCAGCTTTCTGACGTGCTGGTTGCCTCGCTCTCGACGTTGTTGAACGTCGGCTTTCACGCCTTTATCGCGCTCTTGATTGCGTTTTTCCTCCTCAAAGACGACTACCGGCTTGTGGCGTGGGGCAGGCAGACGATTCTTAGAGACGACAACCCGCTCGAACACTACTTCGAGACGGTCGATGCCGACTTGAAGTCGATCTACTTCGGGAACATCCTGAACGCGCTTGCGACGGGCATTCTCGGCGTGGTCACCTACATCGTGCTAAACCTGTTCGCCCCGGAGGCCGTTGCCATCCCCGAACCCGCGCTCGTGGGATTGCTCGTCGGGGTGGCAAGCCTCGTGCCGGTCATTGGTATGAAACTCATCTGGGTACCCGTCGCGGTGTTTCTCTTCGCGCGGGCGGCGCTCGTCGCGCCCGAGGCGCTCTGGTTCCCTGTCGTGTTCAGCGTCGTCTCGATTGTTATCGTCGATACGATTCCAGACCAGTTGCTTCGCCCCTACGTGAGCGGCCGGTCGCTCCACATCGGGGCCGTGATTCTCGCCTACACCTTCGGCCCGTTGCTGTTTGGCTGGTATGGCATCTTCCTTGGCCCGCTCATCTTGGCCGTCGTCTACGAATTTGGGAGAATCATCTTCCCGTGGCTGGTCAGTCCCCACCGACAGAGTGACGAGGTAGCCACAGACGACCAGGACGACGCTGTGGCGACAGACCTCCCCGCGCCAGCCGACTCCGACGGGGCTGACTCGCCGTCTCCCGCAGACGGGAGCTAGCCGCGCACATCGGTTCGTGACGCTTGCACCCGAATGACGGTGCTCGTACGGTCGGAAAAGCGTCACAACTGGAGGGAAATCCCGGAAGCAACAGGTTTCGAAGTTCCGTGGCTAGAGAGGTGACAAGAATGAGACTCATAGAGAGGACAACACGTCTTCAAGGCCGTGTGTAACGACTTCATACCCCACGGAGAGAAACACTCACAGAACGTGGAAACTCCGTCGAGCAAATCTCTGTATGACGAGTGTCACCCAGTTCGTACTGTTTCACGAGATGGACAGTCAACGCGTCTGTTCTAGCCAAATTCGTTCGCATGCACGTGATTAATTCAGAGATAATTTCGCTGCGACAACTGTTAAGAGCGGATGAATCATCCGTCTTCTAGATGTGTTTTCAATCACTATATTCAAGAAAAAATTAGTATATTATCGTGATAATCATGGAATCGAACTAATGTCAGAAACAAAATATTTATGCCCTATAACTTGTGCTTAACAATTGCAATGGCACGCAAACTGGCACGCGAACAGCGACAACAATCGGCGGACAATGAGGACGGTACGCTCCTCAACCGTCGTGATTACTTGAGAATGGGTGCGTACGCGGCAGCGGCTGGCACCACCGCGACGGCAGTCGCAAGCGGTGGCGCGGCGGCCGCGACGACTCGACACGGGATTAGTTTCGACCGGGTCGTCAACATCGTCGAGGACTACGGGGCAGACCCAACCGGGAACGAACCCGTAAACGCCGCCATCTCTGAGGCGGCGAGCGATGGCACGCTCATCACCTTCCCCGAAGGAACCTACCAATTCAACGGCAAATACATCCCACGAAACAACCGACTCGGGTTCCTCGGTGAGGGCGACGTGACGTTCGTCCCGCCAGCGGGCTTCGATGACCTGCTCATCGACAGCTGGTCTGGCTACGACGAACTGCTCATCGAGAACATCGACATCGACATCCGCGACGAGAGCACGACTGCAGGCATCCGGCTCAAATGCCAAACCAAATTCCACGTAGAGGACGTCGAATACCTCGGGCGTGGCCTCACCGCCAGCGGCGGACAGACGAGCGCGTTCCTCCTCGCGCTCGAAAGCGAAGACGGCGAAGGCGTCCTCAGAAACGCCGTCGCCAAGAAAGGCTCTCGATTCGACGGCTACGAGGGTGGCAACGGCCGCATCGGTGTGTGGATTGGCTGGTCGAACAAAGGGACGATTCGGTTAGAGCAGTGTGACTTCCGCGAGTTCGGGAACAACGCTTGTTACACCTCCCGGACGCCCGGCAACGTCCAAATCGTCGACTCCTACTTCTGCAACAACAACGCCTCCCAAATCCGCATCAGCGGCGAGGGCAGCTACGTCAAAAACTGTGTGCTCGAAATCGACTTCGACAAGTACACTGGCCCGACGCCAATCGACACGGAAACCGAGTTCGGTATCCGCGGGATTTCCATCGATCAGGGCGTCCAACAGGACGTTCCGGCCATCCCAGCGGGAGCAGAAATAATCGACTGTGATATCATCGGCCGCAACGCCCCACAGGGCATCGGCCTCATCAACGTCTCCCCACAGGGGCGCAGTGTAACGGTCAAAAACACCCGCATCCAGTGTGACCTGCCGAACACGCCCGCCGTCCGCCGGGGTGAACCCGGGTCGATTAGCTGGCGGCCATACCAGGATACCCCACCAAAACCCCACTACGTCCGCCTCGAAAACTGTAGCATCACCGGCAGCTCAGAGGGACGCGAAGCCGTCTTCATCGATAGCGCGGACGCGAGCTACGTCAAAGACTGCTGTATCCAGCAGACCGGCAGCGACCGCGACGGCGTGCGCATCATCAATTCGACCGACGTGGACGTGACGAACTCCACCGTCAACGTGAGTGGCACGGCCGTCGACTACCAGAACTCAACGGGCGAGACGAGTGGTATCGAGCAGTCCGGAACCTGTCCCGTCCCGAGCACGGATATCGGTGCATCGAGCGAGCCAGCAGAGGATGACTCGACCGACGAACCCACAACAACGACGACCGAGTCCTCGGCGGAGTCCGACACGACAGAAACCGACACGACGGACATGGATGCAACCGAGGAGACAACCGCTGACGCGGACAGCGAAAACGTCCTCAGCATCAACGGCGTCGAATCACCCGGCGAATACGAGTTCTCCGTGAGCGGCGACCTCCAGAAAAGCGATGCGAACGGCGCGACCATCGACGACAACGACACGCTCTCGGGTTCGACCGCGAGCGGGCAGGTCGAAGGCGGCATCGACAGCTACACCTTCACCGGCGAAATCACCGACTTCAGCCTCTCTGGTGGCGAGCCAACGATTACGGTCAACGGCGAAGCCGTGAGCCCGGATTCGTTCTCGGAGACGGAAGCCGACACTGAAGAAACGACGAGCAACGACACTGGGTCGGCTGCAAGCGACGAGACTGACACCACGGAGACGAGCACCGAGACAGAGAGCACCGACAGCAGTTCCTCGGCCGGGTCGAGCGAGTCGTCCACCGACGAGAAACAGACCCACACGCTCTCCTTCGCGGGGACGAGCGACGCGTCGACTGTCTACTACTTCAACGTGAGCGGCGAGGTTGCAGAGGCCGAAGAGAGCAGCCTCGGCCTTGATGCAAACGTGTTCGACACGACGGTCGAAGGTGCGGTCGGAAACGCCACCCACGCCTACGAGTTCACGGGTGAAATCACCAGCATCGCCGCAGAAGGCCCCGGCATCATCCTCTTAGACGGCGAGCGAGTCCACCCTCACGAGGCAATCGCCACGGTGCCCGAGCTGCCGAACCTCCTCATCATCAACGGCAGCCTGAGCGACGACGTGACGGGCTACCGCATCGCCGTTGACGGCGAACTCGAACGCAGTGACGCGCTCAGTACGGCTCCCGAAGACGCGACGACGTGGGACCGGATGGAAGACACCGTCGCAGACGGCAAGGCAGTCGGCGTGGTTGCAGAGGGCGTCGACGCCTACCGGTTCAAAGGCAACGTGACGCGATTCAAGGTCTGTGGCTCCGCGGCTATCACCTTCGAAGACCTGGACAAATAGCTCCTCCAGCCAGTTTGCGCCACACGCCCGCCCCCTGAACATCCCGGTTTCTCGCGGTAATCGCGGTATAACAATACGTTTCTGTCGTCTTTTGTCGGTAATGGGCCCGCCCACGTCCAGACGACGCTATCTTACCGCCCTCGGAGCGGCTGCGCTGGGCGGGCTTGCGGGCTGTCAGGTCAGACAGGAGCCGACGCCAACGACGACCGAGACGCCCACCGAAACACCGACAGAAACCCCGACGCAGACGCCAGCGGGCCCGCCCGAGTTGCTTCGCCACGGCATCCAGTTTTCCCGCGACGTAGACCTCGTCGCAGACCTCGGAGCCGACCCGACCGGAACCGAGCCAATCAACGCGCTGCTCACGACTGCGGCGACGGCGGGCACGCTCATTCGCGTGCCGGAAGGACGCTACCAGTTGGATGGACGGTTTATGTTCGAGGCCGACACCGTTGGCTTGCTCGGAGAGGGTGACGTGACGTTCGTTCCCCCGACTGGCTTCGACAGCATCCTGCTCGACACCAACGGCGGCGTCCACGACGAAATCGTCATCGAGAACATCGACATCGACCTCTCTGCGCCCGACACGACCGCAGGCATCCGCATCCAAGCGCGAAGTCGGTTTCACGTAGAGGACGTGGAGTACCTCGGCAGAGGCGTCGATACCATTAGCGGGCAGGTGAGCGCGTTTCTCCTCTCGGTCAGTGACCCAGACGGCGTCGGCACGCTCCGCAGAGCCGTCTCGAAACAGGGCTCGCGCATCGACGCCTACGTGAACGGTAACGGGCGAATCGCGGTGTGGGTTGGCTGGGACAACAAGGGCACCATTCGCATCGAGGAGTGCGATTTCCGCGAGTTCGGGAACAACGCCTGTTACACCTCGCGCACGCCGGGAAAGGTGCAAATCGTCGATTCGTACTTTCTCAACAACAACGCGTCGAGCATTCGCCTCGGCGGGAAAGGCAGTTACGCGGAAAACTGCACCATCGAAATCGACCTCAGCAAGTACACCGGCCCGCCACTCGAAACCACCGAGACGGGCTTTAACACCCGCGCAATCGTGGTCGAAACCGGCGTCCAACTCAACGTTCCGGCCATCGAACCGGGCGCGGAGATTCGAAACTGCACCGTGCTCGCCCGCGACTCACCGAAATCCCAGTCGCTCATCGAACTCTCGCCACAGGGCCGGAGCATGATCGTCAAAGACACGACCATCGTGTGTGACTTAGACGACACGCCCGCGATACGGCGGGCGAAGCCCGGTGAATTGCCGTGGCGACCCTACCAACAAATCCCGCCGGAGCCACACTGGATTTCGCTCGATAACGTCACCATCACGGGCACAGCACGCGGCGGCGAGGCCATCCGCATCGAAGGTGGCACCGATTCGGTCATCAGCAACTGCACCATCGAACAGCCGGGCGCGGGGCGCAATGGGATTCGCTTCATCGACACGGTCGGTTGTCTCATCGACGGCGGTACAATCGACGCCGGGCGCTATCCCATCACGATACAGTACAGCGGTCTCGCGGACGGGCAGTGTCTTCTCGAACTTGACGACCTCCCACAGCTCAGCTCACAGGAACTCGTGATCGAAGCCATCCCCGTGCTCCACGAACTCGCAGCCGAGCTATCGGATACGTGCATCGTCACCGCCGCACCGCCGTACGTGAGCGGCACCCACGAGTCAGTCATCAGAATTGCCGATATCAGAGCAGACGCCAGTTCCGAGCCGACCGTTCGGGTTTACGGCGACGTGCTGTTCGAAGCCTGAGCCGTCGAAATTCGGCGTTTGACCGACTGCGCGAGTCGGTAGGTGACGCGACCGCCGAGCGAGAGCACGAGATACACCCACGCCGTTTTGTTCGTTGGCTCGGCTCGAATTGCCCGCATCGAAGCCCGACGCGCAGCCGCGTAGTGGCCAGTGTCGAGGGCGGCGACGGCGAGCATTCGCGCCATCGACGCCTCGAATTGGCGTTCCATCCCGTAGGACGCCGCGAGTGGCGCGTGGGTGTCGAGAAACAAGGGGTAGGACACGTCTTGAATCCGGGCGAAGTCGCTCGACAACTGGCCGTGGTCGCCCATCGTGCGGATGACGAGCGGTTCTGGAACGGCGAGGAACTGACACACCGTCGAAAGCCGGAGATACCACTCGCGGTCTTCCCAGATGGGGAAGCGTTCGTCTATCGTCCCGGCGTCCTCGATGGCCGCCGCGCGCACCATCACCGTCGAGAACGGGGCGAGTGGCGCGCCTGCGAGCAGTTGTTCGGTGACCCACCCCTGCGTGGTCGGCGTCCGAATCGTCGTCGTGTTCCCAGCCCCATCGACGTAGCGCTGGCCGGTGTAGACCACGCCAACGTCGGCAGCCGCCGTCTCGAAGGCTTCGACCTGTTTCTCGATTTTCTCCGGGTCCCATCGGTCGTCGTCATCGAGGAAGGCAACGTACGCACCGTCTGCGGCGGCGATACCGCGATTGCGCGCGGCGGCCGCGCCCTGTGGGTTCGCAGATCGGATGAAGTGAATCTCCGCGATGGCATCCAAGTCGAGACCCGTGAGAGCGGCTTCTGCGGGCGTCGTCGAGTCGTCTACGACGATAAGTTGAATCGAATCGTAGGTTTGGGCGTTGACGCTCTCTGCGGCCGCTCTGAGCGCCGCTGGTCGGTTAAACGTCGGGACAACGACGCTCACCAACGGCTCTGTTTCCCGACCGGTCATACTACTCCTTTGCCCGGTGGCTACATTGTTAGCCCGCGCCTGTCACGTCGCCCGGGAGACACAATTGCGAGACTGCACGCCGGATTCGGAAGGAATCGCAGCCCGCCGCGACTGCGAATAGGGACGCCGTTTTCTCATTAACTCTGTTATAACAATTGCTGAACGTGACCCATCTACGTCCCAATGAGCGAGTCGCGTGTTTTGAGGGCAGTGTCACCGACAAGTAAGCGAGGGCGTGGACGATGAGTCGCGCACGCGGGCTTATCCGCCGGCTGTTGCCCGGCGACTCGCTGGCGGACAAAACCATCAAAGGCGGCATCTGGGTGACGCTGTCGAATCTCACCGACAGGGGCCTGCAACTCGTGTTGCTCATCATCCTCGCGCGCCTGCTCGAACCGGCCGACTTCGGGCTGATGGGAATTGCGCTGCTCACGGCGACAGCGCTTCGCCGCCTCTCGAATTTGGGCTTGAATCAGGCGCTCATCTACCAGCGCGAGGACGACGTCGACCACTATCTCAACACAGCCTGGAGCATGGAGATCACACGAGGGCTCATCCTCGCGGTGGTGACGTTTGCGGTCGCCCCGTTCGTCGCAGCCCTGTTTCACGAACCGCGCGCACTCCCGATTTTGCAGGTAGTGGCGATTTCGCCGCTCCTCACGGGGATTCGCAATCCGGGTGTCATCTACTTCCAGAAGAATCTCGAGTTCCACAAACAGCTCGTCTACCAGCTGTCGGGGTCGCTCACCAACTTCGTCGTGGCCGTCGCCATCGCCGTCGCCTACGGCTCGGTCTGGGCGCTCGTCCTTGGCTACGTGCTCGCTGATGCGGCCCGGCTCGTCGTCTCCTACGTCGCTCACGACTTCCGCCCCTCACTCGCCTTCGACCTGCCCGCCGCCCGCGAACTGTTCGGCTACGGCAAGTGGGTGACCGGCGGCGGCATCATCACCTTCCTCTACAGCCAGGGTGACGACGCGGTCGTTGGCTGGCTGTTGAACGCCACGTCGCTCGGATTCTACCAGCTCGCCTATCAGTTTGCGATGGCTCCGGCCACGGAAATCGCCGCCGTGATTTCGTCGGTGGCGTTCCCGAGCTATTCGAAATTGCAGGACGACGTTCCCGCCTTGCGAGAGGCGTTTTTCCAGATGATTCAGGTGTCAACCGCCGTCTCGTTCCCGCTCGCGGTGGGCATCGTCGCGGTGGCTCCGACGTTCGTCATCGCCTTCCTCGGCCCGGTGTGGGAACCCATCATCGTCCCCATCCAACTCATCGGCGTGTACGCCTTCCTCGTCTCGATGAACATGACCTTCGGCCCGGTCTGGCAGGCGCGCGGGCACCCCGACTACGCGACGAAGGTTTCGACGCTGCGCACCATCTTCCTCGCGCTCATCATCATCCCCGCCACGCTCCAGTTTGGCATCGTGGGCACCGCAGGCGCAGTGGTCGCAACGTACCTCGTCCCCTCCGTCCCGCTCGACATCTATCTGGTCGTGAAAACCGTCGAAACCACCTACGCTCGTTTCTTCCGCGAGATTGCCTATCCGCTCATCGCAAGTCTCTCGATGGGAGGGGTGGTTTGGGCCGCCCAATCGGTCCTCACACTTCCACCGTTGCTCGAATTCGTCGTCCTCGTGCTCGTCGGCGCTGCCGTCTACGGCGCGATTGTACTCGTCCTCATGACGCGCTTTGGCTGGGGGCTTGGGAAGAACCTCCGGACGATTGGGAACGTCGTTAAGGGGTGACGAGCGGGCCGGTTACGGCGAACCTGTCGATTAAGCAGTCGCTTACAAACCCGTACCGCCACGTCTCACCGCCAATGGAGTTTCGCCACGAAACCATCGACCCCAGTCCGCCGTGTACCCGCCTCGGCATCTGCCTCACGACCGACCTGACCGGCAACGGCTATCAGGACGTTATCGTCGGCGGAATGGGCGCGATGAAGAATCTGAAGATTCGCGGCAAGTACAGCAACCTCCCGAATCTCGCGGGCGTAAAAGACATGCTCGGATTGAAAGAGACGAGCATCTTCTGGTACGAGAATCCGGGGTGGACGCGCCACAAACTCTCCACCTCTCCGGATTTGTACGTGTTCGGCAACGCGCTTGGCGACATAAACGGCGACGGACGTGTCGATTTGGTCGTCGGACAGGGCTATCGCGGTACCAAACTGTTCTGGCTCGAACAGCCAGAAGACCCCACAGCGCCGTGGACAGAACACCTGATTCACGACAAGTACGACAAGTACCACGACATCGCCGTCGCAGATGTGGACGACGACGGCGAAAACGAGGTTATCGGCCTCTCACAAGAGAGCAAGGTCATCTTCTACTACGACGTGCCAGACGACCCCACCCAGTCGCCGTGGCCGGAAGAAAATCTCCACGTCATCGCAGAAGGGCTGGCCATCGAAGGCCTCGTCGCGGTGGACATAGACGGCGACGGCGAAACCGAAGTGGTCGCCGGGCCACACATCTTCTCGCAGCCGGACGAAACGGGTGGAAACTGGCAGCACGAGGAGATTTCGCCGGGCTGGGACTACACCCGCACCGCCGTCGCAGACATCGACGACGACGGCGAGCTAGAGATTATCCTCGCAGAGGGGGATTCGCCTACCTACGGCACGCACGCCGGGCGTGTGGCCATCCTCGACCCCCCGACGTGGGAGGCGACCTTCCTCCACGAAGACCTGTTCTGCCCCCACAGCCTGCAGGTCGCGGACATCGATGGCGACGGCCGTCTCGACATCTACGTGGCCGAGATGGGTCTTGGTGAGCACGCGAACCCGCGCCAGTTCATCTTCCACAACAACGGCGACGGCACGTTCGAGGCGGAACTCATCGCAGAGGGCATTCCGACCCACGAGGCGAAGGTCGTCGACTTGAACAACGACGGCCGCCTCGACATCGTCGGTAAGCCCTACGAGCCAGAGCGTCACGTCGACGTGTGGTACAACGAAGGCGGCGACCAGGGCGTCGCAGACGACTGAACGCGGCCGTATCAGCACATATAATTAGTGCTGCCAAAACGTTTTGACATGGCACTTCTCTCAGCGGCCGCCGCGGGTGCGGTTCTCGGCGTCCGTCACGCACTCGAAACGGACCACCTCGCCGCGGTGGCGACGCTGGTCGAAGACGACATCGACCGGGCGGGGTTCGTCGGTGCGTCGTGGGGACTCGGCCACTCGCTTCCCATTTTGGCGCTCGGCGTGCTGTTCGTCGTCCTCGGCATCCATCTCCCCGAGTCGATTACCCGTCTGTTCGAACTCGTCGTCGGTGGCGTCCTCGTGTTCCTCGGCGCGCGCATGCTCTATTCGCTCGGCAGCGTCGACGTGGCCGCCCACGGCCACGGCAAAGCCGTCCACTCTCACCTGCAAATCGGCGGCGTCTCGCTTGGCTTCGACCACCAGCACGTAGACGACGACTCGTTTCTCGTGGGCATCCTCCACGGCGTCGCCGGGAGCGGAATCCTCGTCATCGCGCTCGTCTCGTCTGCGCCGACGGTCAAAACCGCCCTCACCTTCCTCGGCGCGTTCAGCGCGCTCACCGTCGTGACGATGGCCGCCGTCTCCTTCCTCTGGGGCCGTACCCTCGACACGCAGTTTTCGACCTATCTGAAAGCGACGGCAGGTATCTTCGGTATCGTCGTAGGGTCGCACCTCGCGCTCTCGCAACTCGCAGGCTTCGGCCTGTTCTAAACGGCTTTTCTCACTCGAAAAATCAACGTCGTCAGGTTGTGCGTACAGTGAGCGGTTCGGTGAGCGTGGTGAGAATCCGGAGTTTTAGCCGGTCGCGGCGGGCGAGCGGCGGCTGTTCGACCGTCGGACGCTCGTCGTACTCGGCCACCACAGCATCGAGAGGTGGCGCCGGGGCAGTGACCCTCGCATCGCGGCGACGGCGGTGGAGGTACGACCAGAAGTCGGTGGCGTAGTCGTGGCTGGTGACCGCCTCGGGATAGTAGATGCATTTCTCTCGGGGGATTCCGGCTTCGAGCGCGCGGCGCGTCCAATCAAGCGCCGCTTGTCCAGCGGTCTGTTCGTCGAACCCGCCGAGCGACAGGAAGGTGTCGCGGTCGAACGAGAGGTTTCCCGCGAGGTCGAGATACGTCGAAAACTGCACGGAGCCGAGGTCGTAGGCGGGCTGGGTCGCGTTGTAGAGGTGGGCGGTGTGCGGGAGCACGCGGCCGCGGGCGGCGACGATGTTGTTCACCCGGTGGGCGCGCAGGTGGGCTTCGACGAACGTCGCCGCTGGCACTGCATCGTCAGCTAGGAAGATAAGCAACGGCCCGGTTGCGAGCTGTGCGCCGATGTTGTGAGCGAGCACCGCGCTGGTTTCGTCTCTGACCCGAACGCCGAGTCTGACCCGGTGGGTCGTGGCGAGGAGTGAAGACAGGTTCCACGCAGTTCCTCGATCCACGACAATCACGTCGTAGGCCGTTTCGGTCTGGGCGTCGAGCGCGTCGAGCACCGTCGTAAGCAGGTCGCGGTTGGCCGCGGCGGTGGTGACGACCACAGTTGCGAGCACCTCGTGTGCGGGGATGGTGTAGTCAGTTATCGACTCGATGTGAGTGGCGTAGCGGGCGTCGAGCGAGGTGGTCACAGCGCTCATGCGGTCGGTGAGGTGTTTGGCTCGGGGTGTAAGTCGCCAGCGTCGACCATCGCCTGAAGCGGGTTGTCCTCGATGGTGAGTGGGAGCGTGACGCGACCCCGCCGCCGCGCAGACTCCCAGCACGCGAAGATGACCTCGGTTGCGGCGAGTGCGTGCGAACCGCTGAGTTCACAGTCGCGGCCGGTTTCGAGGCAGTCAACCACCGACGCGATTGCCCGGTCGATGTAGCTGAGTGGCTCGTCGCCTCTGCCAACCCGCGAGAGCAGCGCGCCGACGCGCCCCTGCTTTGGCGGGCCGTAGATGCCTTCGCCGTCGGTGTCGATTGCCTGCCACTCGCCGCTCGTGCGGACGAACAACGCGGGCTTGCCCTCGCGGATTTCGATGACGCCGTGAGTGCCCACAAGCCGAAGATAACACCCGACAAGGTCGCGCCCCCAACCGGTGGCGGCGAGGCCGTAGACGCCGGAGGCGTACTTCCACTGGGCGAGGCCCTGATTCTCGTTGTGCGCGCCGAACCAGCGATTCTCCTCTGAGTAGTCGATTTGACAGAGCACCCATTCGACCGGCGAGTTGTCAGTCAGGTAGTTGGCGAGGTCGAACAGGTGGGTGCCCGTATCGTAGAGGTCTCTGTCGGAAAATTCGATGCGCTGGAGGCTCCCGATGTCGCCCGCGTCAAGGAGTTCTTTGGCGCGGCGAAACGGCTTACCAAAGCGGTACTGGTGGTTGAAGGTGAGCTGGACGCCCTCCTGTTCGCAGACGGCGACCATCTCCTTGCAGTCGCCCCAGGTAAGTGCCATCGGCTTCTCACAGTGGATGGCCTGCACCGAGGGATGGCGGGCACACCCGATGACGATTGGGGCGTGTGCGCCGGGCGGGACGGCTACGCTCACAATGTCCGGGTTCTCGGCGTCGAGCATCGCGGCATAGTCGTCGTAGACGCCCGTGATGTCGAACGTATCTGCGAACGCACGGGCATTCTCCGGGACGATATCAGCACAGGCAACCAACCGACACTGTGGGAGGCGGGCATACGCCGCGGCGTGGCGATACGCCATCGCAAAACCCTGTTTACCCGGGGCTTCTTGCTTTGCTCCCGTTCCCACGAACGCAACTGAAAACATTCCTACGCGAGAGGAGGAGAGGAACGTGCAAGAGTATAGACTGGTTAAACAGCACTCACGACCAGAGCGGCCAGCAGGCGCTCGAAAACGCCGTCTTTTGGCGACTTCGTGTCTGTAGCGTGACGTGACCTGTGGGACGGGAACGCCAATCTCTCATTGAAACCGACGATTAACCACACCGACCGCCAACATCGGTGTGAGAAGCGCTCTCATAACTAAGCGAGTTGTTCCCGATTGAAGCCTATGAGCGAGCGATGCCCGCACCGCCCCGGCGGACGCACCAGTGATTGTGCGCTGTGCCAACCGTTGCTCGGCAAAGAAGCGGAGGAGACGCGAACCCTCTATTACGCATCTGGCCGGTGGAGCGCGCGCAAAGCGGAAGAACCGACACAGCCGAAAACGCTGACCGTCCGCCACGATTCGGCCGCCGTAAGCGAGTGGAAAGACCGCCACGGCAGCGATTGAGATGGCCCCACGGGTCTCGGTTATCGTCCCTGTTTTCAACGACCCAGCCGGGATCGCGCTCACCCTCTCGTCTCTGCTCGAACAGACCGACGACGACTTCGAAGTGCTCGTCGTGGACAACAACTCGACCGACGACACCCGTGCGGTGGTGCGTGAGTTCGCCGCGCGCGATTCGCGCATCCAGTTGCACGTCGAAGCCGACATCCAGAGTTCCTACGCGGCGCGCAATCGTGGGATTCGTCACGCGACGGGCGAGTTGCTTGCGTTCGTTGACGCGGACGTGACCGTCGAACCCGACTGGCTCGAAGCCGTCGTCGCACGCATGGCCGACGACGTGTCCTACCTCGCGTGTGCGGTCGAAATCTACTCACCGGGCACCGAAACCTTCGCCGGGAAGTACAATCGCCTGACCGACTTGCGCGTTGACTACTTCGTCTCGCGGCTCGATTTCGCGCCGACGTGCTGTCTCGTGGTCCGCGCGAGTCTGATAGAGGAATTGGGCCCCTTCGACGACCGGCTTACGTCGAGCGGCGACCTCGAATTTGGCAACCGCGTCGCGGCGGCAGGCTACCCCCTCGGCTTTGCCGCCAACATCGTCGCTCGGCACCCGGCGCGAACCTCGGTGCGGTCGCTCGTGAAAAAGGCAATCCGCATTGGTCACGGGAAAACCCAACTCAGGGAGCTGTATCCCGCACGGTACGGGCGGCCACGCCGAGGGCTCGTGAATCCGGGTGCGTACCTGCCGCCGACCCCAAGGGCGTTGCGGACGCTCGTCGCGGGCTGGGAGACGCTCAGCGTGCGCGAGAAAGTCGGCGTGTTTGCGCTATTTTACCTGCTCAGACTGGCGAAAGCCTACGGACAACTCGAAGCTGCGTTCGCTGCCCAAGACCGGCGTTCACAGGGGACACGCCAGCCGCGTCTGTCAGGCCGCGCCTGAGCCACCGGCTGTTGATATGTCAATGAATTAAGAATGGCTCTGGGCCGCAACCACAATAGTCGCTGGCACGCGAACTGGCATAGGTGCGTCGCGGCCCTGAGCAACTGTATTTTTGTTCTGTCGGCTGATAAACGCTCTGGATAGTATCACGGTTAGGAGACAGTTTCGAGAGCCGTGAGGTTACAAATCATTACGGAACGCTTCCACGTTCGGGAGGTCTGCGACGCCCGCGTGGCTGCCGAGATACTCACCGTCTTCTACCGCAGTGGAGAACTCCGCTGGCGACTGGTACTCTCTGAACGTGAGTACGCGCCCACCTTCGACGGCGAACACGATTTCAACCGTGCCATCGGGAAGTCGGTAGTGGTCTGCTTTGGCCACCGAAGCCGGTCGGTCACTAGCCATATCCGTTCTCTACGCACCGAATCTATTTGAACGCTAATCTATTTCGACTCCTGTTGGAGCTCCCACAACCGCTCGAACTGTTCGAACAGCGCATCGTCGGGCGAGAGTTCAATGGTCACCGTTCGCGTATCGAGGTCGACGCGCAGCGGCTCGATGTCGATTTCACGCGGGGCGTTCGTGTACGGCATCGCCGGGTCAAGGTGCACGCGGAAATCGTCTTCGGCAAGGTCGATGCCGATGTGCTCGGTTGTCGTGGTGTACGCACGTTTACTCGGTGTGCTCGTCACGCCGTGTTCTTCGCGCATGAGGCCGCTTTCTATGAGCGCAGAGAGACGCCGATAGATCGTCGATTGGGACACCGACGTGCGCGCCGTGAGGTCGTCTATCGTCACTGGCCCATCGACGCCCGCCTGTAAAATTTCGCGCGCAACCGCATCGCCAAGTAGGTCGAGGACGCGTTTGCTCGTCGTTCCTCCGTCTCCATTGCCCCCCATATGCCCCATATTCACGTTACTAAAAGGATGTCATCGGATATGTATGTTCGCTCACAAAAAATGGGCCGGTCAGCGGCCGTTTCAGGTGCGGTACGGACCGAATTCAGTCGGCAGGCTGGATCTGCTGGGCGCGAAGGGCCGAGAGCAGCTCGAACAGGCGACCGTCCGGGAGGTACTGCTGGTAGAGTTGCACGCCGGTGACGGCGACGAGCGTGGCCGTGCTGAGCGCGGCCCACCAGAGGCCGGGAATCGCCGTGAACGGCGAAAGTCCGGCGAGGGCCGCGGCGACGCCGAGCCCGATGGTGATGGCGACGGCCATCACGTACTTGCCGAGCGACGATGCGGCTTCTGGCTGCGTCTCCGTCAGGTACGGGTCGAGCTGACCAGCAGCATCGAGGAGCTGAATCGTCCCGCGGTTCTTGTTGAACGCGATGACGCCTGCGCCGTCCATCTTTGGCAGGTGGCATTGGTAAAGCCCGATGTACACCCGCTTTCGCTGGTCGGAGGACAGCTCCATGACCGTGATGTTGTTTTCTTTCGCTGCGATGTACTCTGCGAGCTCGTCGAGACGGGCCGTTCCCCCGTTCTCTTCGAGATAGCGGAGCGCATCGCGGCGACGGCGGTTCTTCAAAATTTCGAAGATGACGTCCTTTTCAAGCGGCTCTGCTCTAATAGCAACGTCTCCCCCCACGTTTGCGTCTTGCGCGACGGATTGTAGTGAACTCATGTATATCACCGTTGAGCACAAAATGCACGTACGAGTTACCAAGAGACACTGATGGCACAGATACACTGGCCGTTCCCCCATTGTATTCCCCTTGGGCCCCCACGCCCACCATGCTGGTTACCTTTAACCAAACAATAGTATGTGCTCTCTTAAGATAAGGTTAATCCAACGTTGCAGTTTTTGAATATGTTCTGGGCTACTTTCGCACGAATTGACGGAGAATAGTTAGAAACAGATATTATTTACACAAAAAATGTGCAGAGATTAAATAACATGGCAGAATCGGAGTATACTGGTAGTATGAGAATACCACCACAGACACCGCCGTCATCTCTCGGAAGTGCCCACACAACGGAGCCGATACTATCTATAAATTGATACTCATCGCCTATGGAGTGTCAGGTTTACTAGAATAGGTAAGTCCGACATAAATCCCACACAGAATGGTAAGTCTATGGCGTGTGAATGGAAGAGCGAAGGCGCGTTGCGGTATCCGATATACTAACCCTGAAAGTCACGAAAACGGGCGCGTTGCAGAAATTGCAGGGCACGCGTGGTGCGAATGCGCCTCGTTTTAGGAGGTGTGTGTGAGCGGTGAAAACGCGGGTGTTAAAGGGAGTGCCTCCAAATGCGCCGGTATGGAAGACCGGACACACACGGCAGACGTTTCGCCCGGCGAAACGGTCACTATCGCGGGGTGGGCGCA
Organism: Haladaptatus sp. ZSTT2; assembly: GCF_037081775.1. Lineage (NCBI taxonomy): Archaea > Methanobacteriati > Methanobacteriota > Halobacteria > Halobacteriales > Haladaptataceae > Haladaptatus > Haladaptatus sp. ZSTT2. The sequence continues at coordinate 2,263,046 of NZ_JBAMHQ010000001.1, read as the reverse complement.
CGAGACGCGCGACCTCGGCGGCATTGCATTCCTCATCGTTCGCGACAAGACCGGTAAGATTCAGGTCAAATTCGAGAAAGACGAGATGGACGACGACCTCGTCGAGACGGGCACGCACGTCTCGCGCGAAAGCGTCGTGCAGGTCACCGGCAAGGCAGAAGAAGAGCCACGCGCGCCAACCGGCGTCGAAATCGTCCCCGACTCCATCGAAGTGCTCGCACCTGCCGAGCCAGAGCTGCCGCTCGACCCGTCGGGAAAAGTGGACGCTGAACTCTCGACGCGCCTCGACAACCGCACCTTAGACGCCCGCCGCGACGAGACGAAGGCCATCTTCGAGATTCGCGCCGAAATCCTCCGCGCCGTGCGCGACTACTTCCGCTCCGTTGGCGGCACCGAGATCAACACGCCGAAAATCGTCGCAACCGGCACCGAGGGTGGCACGGAACTGTTCCCAATCACCTACTTCGGCCAGGAAGCGTTCATGAACCAGTCGCCACAACTGTTCAAACAGCTCATGGTCGGCTCCGGCTTAGAGCGCGTCTTCGAAATCGGCCCAATCTTCCGCGCTGAAGAGCACAACACGCCGCGCCACCTGAACGAAGCGACGATGATCGACTTCGAGAGCGCATTCATCGACCATCAAGAGGCGATGGACGTGTGCGAAGGCACGCTCAAGGCAGCCTACACTGCGGTCGCAGAGAACTGCCAGCGCGAACTCGAACTTCTTGGTCTCGAAGACGAGTTCGAAGTGCCAGAAGACGACTTCCCACGCCTCACCTACGAGGAAGCCATCCAGCGCATCAACGCGACGGGCGAACTCGACGAGCAGCTCGTCTGGGGCGACGACCTTCCGACCGAAGGCGAGAAAGCACTCGGTAAGGACGTCGGTGGCCACTACTTCATCATCGACTGGCCAAGCGAAATCAAGCCGTTCTACATTCAGGATTACGACGACGACCCCGACCTCTCGAAGGGCTTCGACCTCATGCACCCACGCATGGAACTCGTCTCCGGCGGCCAGCGTGAACACCGCTACGACAACCTCGTCGAAGGCTTCAAACAGCAGGGTCTCGACCCGGACGCCTTCGAATACTACACCAAGATGTTCAAGTACGGCATGCCGCCACACGCGGGCTGGGCGTACGGTGTCGAGCGTCTCGTCATGACGATGCTCGGACTGTCGAACATTCGTGAAGCGGTTCTGTTCCCGCGAGATCGTCAGCGCCTGTCGCCATAGGCGACGGCGCGCCCCATCGAGTGGGAGCTCGTCGGACAAACGAAGTGCAGTCCAACGGTGTCCCCAAGAGATCGCCAACGCCTGAGTCCGTAGGACGAAGACTCGGGAAGCGAACCACTACCACTAATTCTTCTGCCGCTAACCTGGCCAGTGTCAGCACTGCCCAGAGGAACGGCTTTCCCTCCCGCGTTCCTCCTTCTATTAACTGGAGGGGACGGGGATGACACGAACACAGACGAGCCTGATTGTCCGCTACTACGTCTACATGGCAGGCGCGTCATTCGGCTTCATCGCGCCCATCTGGGTCGTCCTGCTCGAATCGAGAAATCTCTCGTTTACCGAAATTATGGTGCTCGATGCGGTGTTCGCGGTGACCATCGTCCTCGCGGAGGTGCCGACGGGCTACCTCGGGGACAGTATCGGGCGGCGCACGAGCATGCTGTTGAGCGCGCTCATCGTGAGCGGGTGCTCGCTCGCGTTTGCCGTGGCCCAGCGCTTCGAGACGTTTCTCGTCGTCTACTTCATCTGGGCGATTGCCATCACCATGCGCTCTGGGAACGACAGCGCGTGGCTCTACGACACGCTGAAGCAGTACGGCGAGGAGGCGACGTTCACGCGGGTTCGCGGGAGAGGGTTCTCGGTTCTGCTCATGACGGGTGCGGCGTCGTCGCTCGCGGCAGGCTGGCTCGCGGACGTAGATATCCGCTATCCGTTCGTCGCGTTCGCCATCATGGGCGTGCTGAGCGCGGTTGTCCTGCTCACGATGCCGGAGCCGACCATCGAGGCGGCGTCGGATGCGGAAACGCTCTCGCTTGCCCACGTCCGCGAGGTCATCCAGCGCAAGCTGTTTCGCCCGCCGCTCCGGGCGTTCGTCATGTTCGTCGCGTTGTTCTACGCCGCGACGTGGAGCATCGAGATTCTCGTCCAGCCGGTGAGCACGCGAATCGGCCTTGGCTTCAACGAGTTGGGCATCATGTACGCCGCGTTCGCGGTGGCCGGGGCGATTGCGTCTGGCTACGCAGACCAAATCAAAGAGAGGATTGGCGTCCAGCGCTGGCTCATGGCTGCATCGCTCGCGCTGGGGATGAGCCTGCTGTTAACGCTCGCCGTCCCGCTCGTCGCGCTCCCGGCGTTCTTGCTCATGCACACGACGTTCAACGCGGCGCTACCGATGGTCGAACAGCACCTGAACGACCGGATGCCCTCGGTCGGTCGGGCGACCGTCCTCTCCGCGATGTCGATGGCCGTCTCGGTGGCCAGCGTCCCGCTCAAACTCGGGAGCGGCGCGCTGGCCGATGCCACGTCTCCGGCGATGGCGGTCGTCGCGCTCGGCGGCATCTTGCTCGCTGGTGGCCTGTATGTCGTCGTTGTGAACGTCCCGCTCACGGGGGGCGAATCGCTGGTTGTAGGCGGCGAGAGCGACTGAACTCGGGAAACCGACACGCCCATAGTCCCAACTTCCCAAGCGCTCACAATGAGCGACGAGCTGCCGGGCAGCGACGGCGAGCACACCCTGCAGGAGCGGTTTGAAACCAAAGAACAGGCGTTGCGCTTCTACGAAGACAGCATGCACGCGGAGCTAAACGATGCGATGCAGCGATTCATCGCAGAGCGCATCATGTTCTTTCTCGCCACCGCCGACAGCAAGGGGCACACCGATTGCTCGCCCCGCCTTGGCCCTCGCGGGTTCGTCACCGTTGTAGACGAGACGACGCTCGCCTATCCCGAGTATCGCGGCAACGGCGTCCACGCCTCGCTCGGGAACATCAAGGAAAACCCCTACGCTAGCCTCACGTTCGTCGACTGGTGGGATACGACGGTTGGCCTGCACGTAAACGGCCCCGCCCGACTCCGTAAGGAGATAGCGGGAGTCACCGACCCCGCGAACACCGACCGAAAGAAGGTGTGGGTCGAAGTCGAAGTCGAGGAGGCGTACATTCACTGCGCAAAACACCTCCCCCAACTCTCAATAGAGGAGTTCAGCCCACCGTGGGGCACCGACGACGAGGACGTAAAGCGCACCGGTTTCTTCAGCGACGACAAACTGTAAGCGTTTTACAAGCGCATAACCGAGACGCGAGTAGAAAATGCTGGGCGACTGGGCACGGGAGGCAGACGCGTGATGAGCCGCGAGCGTGCAGAAGCGTTCGTCCCTGGCCACGTCACCGGATTTTTCAGCGCCCATCACCATGACAACCCGCTCCGTGCAGGGTCGCGCGGGGCCGGCCTCACCCTCTCAGATTGCGTTCACGTCACCGTCGAACCGGCCGACGAGACAACGGTCACGCTCAATGACCAGCAGGCAGAGATGGCCGCGGTAAACCACGTCCTCACCGAACTCGGCGTGACGTGTACGGTGACGGCGACGACCGACCTCCCCATCAGCGCGGGCTTTGGCGTCTCCGGAGCAACCGCCCTCGGTGCGGCACTCGCTGCGAACGCCGTCTCCGACTGCCATCGCTCTGAGAACGCGCTCGTCGGCCTCGCTCACGCAGGCGAAGTGACCGCCGGAACCGGCCTTGGAGACGTGGTTGCACAGGCTCGCGGCGGCGTTCCTGTCCGGCTCGAACCCGGCGCGCCCGGCTACGGCCTGTTGGACGGCATTCCCGCCAGAGCGCGCGTCGAGTACATCACGTTCGGGTCGCTTTCGACCGCCGATATCATCACTGGCGACACCGCACAGCTCACGAAAGCAGGCGAGCGCGCGCTCGCCTACCTGATGGAGGAACCGACGCTCACGCGGTTCATGATTGCCTCACGGAAGTTCGCCCGCGAGGCGGACTTGCTGACGCCGGAAGTCGAGGAAGCAATCGAGGCCGTGCGAGCAGATGGTGGGCAGGCGGCGATGGCGATGCTCGGCCAGACGGTGTTCGCCCTCGGTACCGGCCTCTCTGATGCGGGTTACGACGCGGCTTCGTGTCGTATTCATCCGCCGGGAGCCACCCTCGCTGAGTAACGCGCGATTTTTCAGGTGGACGGATAAAGCAGTGCTATGAGCGAAATCGAGGTTCCAGAAGACCACCCCCGATACGCGTCGCTGCTCACGCGACACCGTATCGAACAAGGGGTGAAAAAGGGGATTACGAGCCTCCAGGGACTCATTGCCGAAGGGCGCGGCGAGGCCTACGACTACCTCCTGGGAGAACAAACGCTGCCGAGCGCTGACGCCGCCGCACGCGCCGCGGCCGCCCACCTCCTGCTCGCAGACCACGCCGTGCTCTCGGTGAACGGCAACGTCGCAGCACTGGTGCCCGGCGAAATAGTCGAACTCGCAGAAGCGACGGGTGCGGACATCGAAGTGAACCTGTTCAACCGCACGCCAGAGCGCATGCAGGCCATCGCAGACCACCTCACAGAACACGGCGCAGCCGAGGTGAAAGGACTGACCGCAGACGCGCGGATTCCGGGCCTGGGCCACGAGCGCGGCAAAGTAGATGCAGACGGTATCTACGACGCCGACGTGGTGCTCGTGCCGCTCGAAGACGGCGACCGCGCGGAGGCGCTTGGCGCGATGGGAAAAACCGAAATCGTCGTGGACTTGAATCCGAAGTCCCGCTCCCCGCAGATGGCCGCGGTTCCCGTCATCGACAACGTGATGCGGGCGATTCCGAACATCACGCGCCACGCCCGCGACATACAGGATGCCTCGCGCGACGAACTCGAAGCCATCGTCGCCGCGTTCGACCGCGAAGCCGCCCTCGACGCCGCAGAGCAGGCGATTCGAACCGGCATCGACCGCGAGTAACCCGAACCAGTGAGGCTTCGAGATTAGGCCGCTCGCACGCCTCTGTACGGATGCAATGCAGACAGACGCCGGGACAGACCGCATTCTCCGCCTCGTCGTTGGCTCCCTTCTTCTCGCCGTGGCCGCCGCGACGTACACAGAACAGTTGAGCGTTACCCTGAGCCTGGTCTGTACTGTCGTCTTAGTCACTTTCGTGCTCCTGAGTGGCCTCGCTCGCCATACGTCGCTGAGTATCCCTGCATTAATTCGACCCAGCCTGTACCGACAGAAGGGACGGGGAGCAGACGAGTTGCGCCCCGCAGACCACAAGTCGCACTGACCAGAAGGCATTAATATCACTTAGTAATATCACTAGGTGGTATGAGCCAGTTCGAACCATTCAGTGCAGCGAGTGAGGCAGCGGTAACGAGCGCAATCGCCCAGTCGTGGAGCGAGGAGTTTTTAGAACACGTCGAGTCTGACGTTATTATCGTCGGGGGTGGCCCTTCTGGCCTCGTCGCGGCCAAAGAGCTGTCCAGTCGCGGCGTGAAAACGATGGTCGTAGAGAAGAACAACTATCTCGGTGGTGGGTTCTGGCTCGGCGGATTCCTGATGAACAAAATCACCGTCCGCAGCCCGGCCCATCGCGTGCTCGACGAACTCGGCGTTCCGTACGAAGAGACGGATACGGAGGGCCTCTACCTCGCAGACGGTCCCCACGCGGCCTCCGCGCTCATCGCGGCGGCGTGTGCCGCCGGCGCGAAGATACAGAACATGACCGAGTTCACGGATATCGTGGTGCGCGACGACCACCGCGTCGGCGGCATCGTGATGAACTGGACGCCCGTCCACGCCTTGCCCCGAGAACTCACCTGTGTCGACCCGGTGGCCGTAGAAAGTGACCTCGTCATCGACGGCACGGGCCACGACGCGCTCGTCATCAGTAAACTCAGAGAGCGTGGTGTGTTTTCGGCACCCGGCCTCGACCACGCCGCAGAGCACAACACCGGCATGGACAAAACCGGCTCCGATGAGTACGGCGCACCCGGTCACGACTCGCCCGGTCACGACTCGATGTGGGTCGGGAAATCAGAAGACGCAGTCGTCGAAAACACGGGCCTCACCCACCCTGGCGTCATCGTCACGGGGATGGCCACCGCGACGACCTACGGTCTGCCGCGGATGGGGCCGACTTTCGGCGCGATGTTGCTCTCGGGGAAAAAAGCCGCGCAAGCCGCGCTGGACGAGTTAGGCGTGGACGCAGAGCCGGTCACCCTCCGCGCGGAACCCGCGCCCGCAGACGACTAAGCCGTCCGTCGCGTCCACGCGACCTCCATCGATAGCCAAAAGCTCACCCACAACAGCAGGACGGCGAACACGATGGCGGTCGAGGCGAGTACGCCAAATCCCTGTGCGAACAGGTAAAATACCGAGTACCCGCTCGCAAAGAAGACCAGTACAATCGCTAACCCGAGCAGCCCAAATGCATGGTGTGCGACCGCGCCGACGTGCGGACAGGTGGCAACATCGTCGCCCGCCGCGGGGTCGTGTCGTTTGTTAGCATCCACCATGATAGATGATTCGCTCCCAAGCATATCAAACGTTACTGTTTTTTCGACCTATCAGACCGTGCCGCCGGTTACCTGCACGAAACCGAGGGCGTGCTCCGCGTGATGGCGGCCCGTCGTACGGTGTGAGAGCGTCCGCCGGGCGGCGGCCACGCGCTCGTCGAGCACCTCCCACGGCGGAGCCACGTGGCGTTGGCTGGTGCCGGGCGGCGACGACGCGAGGACGAACAACTGAAAGAGCAGGTTGAACGGCTCGCCCGCGAGCTGTGAACTCTGGGCCGCATCGAGCAGCGTGATGTGACCGCCCGGCCGAATCAGCGCAATCCAGTCGTCAACGACGCGTGCCGGGTCTGTGAGCATGCCCACGACGAACGAGGAAAACACGGCGTCCACGGGGCCGGAGATGGGTGGTCTGCTCGCATCGCCACGGACGACGTGGACGTTCTCCCAGCCCTCGCGGTCGATGCGGTCGCGGGCGTGGTCGAGCATCGTCGCGGTGTAATCGACGCCAACGAGCGTCCCGTCCGGGCCGATTTGCTCGCGGATAAAGGGGAAGTTCGCTCCCGTGCCACAGCCCATGTCCACCACCGTATCGCCGGGTTCGAGTGCGAGCGTCGAGACGGCGGCGTCACGCACCGAGCCAACGCCCGGCGTGTGTGTCGCAATCACGTCGTAGAGTCGCGCCCACCGCCCGTAGAACGCCTGTGCGTCGGACACACCGCTCATACTATGTATCGGATACGCTCTGCGACGGCTTGGGCGTCGCGCCCGAGGAGGTAGGTGATGGGTTCGATACCGAAGCTGCCGGGCTGGTAGAGCACGTCCGCGTCGGGCGCATCCGCAAGTGCGGCGTCGATGGCTTCGTCGAGCGGGAGTTGCGCGTCGAAGGAGACGGCGTTGGCGTCGGTCGCTTCGAGCGCGGCGACGATGTCCTCGTCGTAGCGAATGTTGAGCACCGCGCGCGCCGAATTGCCGTTTCTTCTGGCGGCGAGCAGGACGCTCGCGAGGTGCTCGCTCACGCCGAATTCGGGGTCACCAGGAACAGTCGCCTGTCCTTTCACGTCGAAGATGCGCCCAGGGACGCCCACTACGTCGTCGATGGTCGTCGCATCCGGCAGGCATTCGACGAGATTCGACCCCACATTTGGAATGAGCATCGCAAAGCCGCTCGTGTTCTGGAGCGTCCGCACGCCGCGGCGAACCGACGACAGCGCGCGTTCTGAGGCCCTGAGGCCGCTTTCTGGGTCGTGAATCGAGAGCGAGCCGTCGAATCGCGCAAGCTCCGGCATCTGGGCCTCGTGGAGTTGGGCGAGCAGGTCGCCCCGTTCGAGTTTGCGGATGAGCACCTCAGTTTCCACGAGACCTTGGACCGTACTCATATCGCCCGCTGCAAGCCCGTCTGCGAGTCGCGTGACGAGCTGTTCGACGCGCGCGTCTGCGAGAATCTGCTCGTTTTGCGTCACCTCGCCATGGGCGTATTTCGAGACCGCACTCTGGCTGATGCCGAGCACGTCCGCGACCTCACTCTGAGTCAAACCGCGCTCACGCAGAGCCTCTGCGAGCATCGACCGAAACGTCGGCAAGAACTCGTCTACGACGATTTCTTCGATGAATCTCACTGGTCGCCACCGAACTCCCGGTCACCCCCAATCCGCGACGCCTGTGGGCCGACCTGGTCTTGGTATTTCGAACCGCGTCCGGAACCATAGGGGCGCTCTGCGCGGGTTTTGAGTTCCGTGAAGATGAGCTGAGAGATGCGCATGCCTGGGGTGAGCGCGACCGGAGCCGTGCCGAGATTCGAGAGTTCGAGCGTGATTTGGCCGCGATAGCCAGGGTCTACGACGCCCGCCGTGGCGTGGACGACGATGGCGAGGCGACCAAGCGAGGAGCGACCTTCGACGTGCGCGAGCAAGTCAGCCGGAATCTCGACGCGCTCGATGGTCGTCCCGAGGACGAAGTCACCGGGATGGAGAATGAATTCCTCCCCATCTTCGACGACGGTTTCTTTGACGTATTTTCCCACTTCGTCGTCGCGGTTCGGGTGGATACAAGGAATGTTCGCGCGCTGAAATTCGAGGAATTCGGGGCCGAGTCGGAGGTCGATGCTCGCCGGTTGAATCTGGAGTTCCGGGTCGTCCAAGGGGCCGACGACAAGGTCACCGTCCGTCAGTCGATCGCGGATGTCCGCGTCTGAAAGTATCATATCACACTATCGCACACCGGGGGTCGTAAAAGGCGCTGGTTGGCGCGAATCCACGAGAGGTCTCAAATCACCGAGAAGATGAAAAAGATGACAGCAATAATCCCAGCCACGCCCATGGCAGTGTCGAGTTTCAGGCTGTGAACGTGTTTGATGCCAAACGACCAGATGTAGCCCTGCCAGACGGCGCTGATGAGCGGGACGACGATTCCAAAGATTCCTGCTCCGCCTTCGAGACGGGAGACGAGCGCGGTGAGTTGTCCGATTGACGTCACCGTGAGTTCGCCTTGGAGCGCGATAAAGACCGACGCGGTTGCGAGAAATGCGGTGAAAATCGTCGGCACCATGCCCCACGCGGTGACGGTGAGCGAATCGGTGAAATTGCCGTCACCGTCTGCGAGTTTGCTTCCGATGTGCACCATTCCCGCGACGATAACCCACCCGATAAACATCGAGAAGAACACGAGAAAAAGCTGGCCGACCAGCACGTCCCAGAGTATCGAGTCGAACGAGACAGTTCGACCGTTCTGCGTCGTGGTTGCATCGATTTTCCAGGCGAGGACTACGCCCATCAGGAGGAGGTTGACGACCGCAAACACCGCCACCACAGCGACCGCCCCGACCGCGGCCATGAAATCGTCCGCCCACGGGTTGTCCGCGAAAAACGCATTAGGGTCGAAGAGGAGGGTTCGAAACACAATCCGGCATTCACGTCAATAATTTAAGTATTTATCCCACAGGCGAGTAGCCACACCTATAGTTTACCGCCGACTCGCCTCGTGTATGAAACAAGCCATCGTCGCCCGCACGGACATCGGCATGGGGACGGGGAAACTCGCCGCACAGGTCGCCCACGCCTCGCTTTCTGCCTACGAAGACGCGGACTCTCGCGCTCGCTCGAAGTGGAAGGGTGAGGGGCAGAAGAAGGTCGTCCTCAAAGCTAGCAGCGAAGCCGAACTGTTCGAACTCGCGGACAAAGCCCGCGCCGAAGGCCTGCCCTACGCCATCATCCGCGACGCAGGACACACCCAACTTGAGCCGGGGACGGTCACGACGCTCGCGGTTGGCCCCGCACAGGACAACCTCGTGGACAAGGTGACGGGCGACCTCTCGCTGTTCTAATTCTCCACCGACGTCTCTTGGCGTAAGGTTGGTGCCCTTAAGGTAGTCCACGAGAAGTTCACGATATGAATCTCTCTTCGTCCGGAGGCCGTGCCTGATGCGTCCGGCCCAGCCCGTCGAACAGGTGGTCGGCATCGACTACTATGTGAGCGATGCAGACGGTATCGGCGGCCGCCTTCGCGTCGCACCCGAAGACTTTCGGGTGCACGAACTCGAACGCTTCTCGGTCGAACCCGTGGACGCAGACCCCGGTTCCTACGCCTATCTCGTCTTCCGGGCGACGCTCAAATCGTGGGACACGAACCAGTTTACGAAGGAAGTCGCCTCACGCATGGGTATCAGCCGTGAACGGCTCTCCTGGGCCGGGACGAAGGACAAACACGCCGTCACCACCCAGCTGTTCAGCATCTACGACGCGACGCCTGAGGAGTTGCCAGAGATTCGGGACGCCGACATCAAAGTGCTCGGACGGGCGGGCCGCGGCCTGCAGTTTGGTGACCTCGCTGGCAACGAGTTCTCGATTCGCGTCCGCGACGCCGAGCATCCAGAGAACGTGCCCGAAATCACAGAATCGCTTGCGAACTTTGGCGGGCGCGAGGGTGTCGTCGGCGTGCCGAACTTCTTTGGCCACCAGCGATTCGGGAGCCAGCGCCCGGTCAGCCACGAGGTCGGTCTCGCCGTCGTCCGCGGTGACTGGGAGGACGCGGTGATGGCCTATGTGGGGAATCCCGCAGACAGAGAGCGCGACCAGACCCGTGAGGCACGCCAATTTGTCGAGGAGACACGCGACTGGAAAGCCGCGTTAGACGACTATCCGGGCTACCTCGGCTACGAGCGGGCGATGCTCCACAAACTCGTCGAGAACGGCGGGGAGACGCCCGAGCACTTCCGCGAGGCGCTCGAAACGCTCCCCACCAATCTCCAGCGCCTGATGGTGAACGCCGCGCAGTCGTATCTGTTCAACAAGATTCTCTCGGAGCGACTTGCTCGGGAGATTCCGTTCGACACCGCCGTCGCGGGCGACGTGGTCTGCTTTGCGGACACGAGCGCCCCCGGCGACCTCGTGCTGCCCGACACCGACCGCGAGCAGGCCGTGACCGAGAAACGGGTTGACACCATCAACCGCCACTGCGAGCGCGGCCGGGCGTTCGTGACCGCGCCGCTCATCGGGACGGAAACTGAGTTCGCCGACGGCGAACCGGGCGGCATCGCCCGCGAAGTGCTCGACGCCGAGAACCTCACCCGCGAGGACTTCGACCTGCCCGGAGAGTTCCATTCGAAGGGCACACGGCGGGCGATTTTGCTTCAAACTGGACTCGACGTGGAGGACACGACGTTCACCTTCTCGTTGCCGAAAGGCTCCTACGCGACGGTTCTCTTGCGCGAGTATCTGAAGTCCGACCCGAACGCGATGTGAAACACGCTACTTAACTGTAATTGTGAGTTGGCCTTTCCTATGAACTGTCGGCAGTGCGCCTCGTCGCTCACGCGCCCGGGTGACTACTGCCTTGTCTGTGGGACGCGCAACTGCGACACCGTCGTCCTCGACATCGAACGCGACCACGCCACCCTCACCTTCCTGTTCGAGGAGGAGGTCGTCGGCCGCTCAGACGTGCGCACCACGCCCGAGCCAAACGACGAGTTGACCGTGGTCGAACTCCGCAACTTTGCTGGGCGCATCGCAGATGACCTCCAGCGCAAACGCCCCGACGAGGTGTACGCGACCGGCGACCGCGAGGTGATTCAGGCAGTTCGGGCACAGGCGCACTACGATTTCTACCGAGTGTCTGGCGACGACCCCGTCGAGGCGGTGCTTTCGCGGCTTGGCGAGCCAGCGCTCGACGTGGTCGACCTGAAACCCAAAGAGAAACTCGGCGGCTCACACACCACGCTCATCGGCGAGCGCGACGGCATGAAAGTCATCATGCTCGTCGCGGAGCATCCGAACGTAAAGAAAGTCATTCCCGGCCCAATCGACGCGGGTGGGTCGGGGTCTCGAACCGGCGTCCGGGCGAAAGCAACCCGCGCGGACGAACACGGCAACGTCAGACTCCTGCTTCGTGACGGTTCCAGTGTACAGGAAAATCGCGTCGTGACGACCGCGGGCGACCGCGAGATGGGCGAGCGCGTCCGCGACGATTTGAACGACGCGCTCGCTTCGGAAGGATATCAGTAGCTAGTCGTCAGAAAGGCTCAGCGTCGTCGGATTCACTTCGCCCGTCTGTGAGTAGATACTGCCTACGAGGAGGACGCCCGCCACGAGCGGGATTATGGCACAGGCGGCGTAGACGGGTGGGTAGCCGAGAGTGTCGATAAGCGGCAGGGCAACCATTGGCCCGAGCGCGCCGCCCAAATCCCCGAGGACGTTGTTCGTCGCGGTTGCCCGACCCATGCGTTCGGTGGGCGTGAAATCAGCAAGCAGCGCGATGAGCGGGCCGCTCGTGCCCCCCTGTCCCGTGCCGATGAGGAGGCAGGCGACCGCGAGCATGGGGATCGTCTCTGCGACCGCGAGCAGGGCGAACCCCGCAAAGGAGATGGCGAGAAAGCCGAGCAAGACGGGGATGCGCGCGCCGTAATCGTCGCTCAGTTTGCCGCCGCCGAAGGTGAACACGGCCGCCGAGACGACGGTGAGGGCCATCAATAGCCCCGACATTCCCTGTGGGCCGTAGCCCCAGATGCTAAAATTGTGGAAGTCGAGAAAGAGGACGAGCGTCGAGAACAGCGCGCCGAGATAGGCGAAGTAGAGCCCGAAGTTCACCGCGCCGACGGTGAGTGCGGGTGCGCTCACGTCAACGTCCCACGGTTTCACCCTCGTTTGCGGGCCGGAGACGTGCGTTTCTGGGATGGCGAAGTACGCGATGGCGCTCGCAAGCAGGGCAAACGCCGCTGCGAGGACGAACGCGACCGTGACCGAATAGAGGTCGCTCACGACGCCGCCCATGACCAATCCAGCTGGGAAGCCAAGCGTGATGCCGCCGCGGACAACGCCCATGTTCGTCCCGCGAGATTCGCCGGTGCTCACGTCCGCGGCGATGGTGTAGGCCGTGGCGAACACGAGCGCGCTTCCAAGTCCCCAGAGAATGCGCGCGAGGAGGAACCACGCCTCGGGGAATTCGGCGTTCAGCGCCACGACGTAGCCGAGGGTGGCAAGCCCTTCGACGAACAGTCCCGCGATGAACGGCTTTCGCGTCCCGATGCGGTCGATGAGCGAGCCGGCGGGCGTGTTGGCGACGACGCGCGTGAACCGATTCGCGCTCAAAATGAGGCCGACGACGAACGGCGAGATGCCGAGCAGTGCCCCGAGGTTCGGGAGGATGGGGAACACGACGCCACCGCCGAAGCCGACGAAGAAGGTGCTCACGATGACGGCGGCGATGATGGTGCGCGGACGGCTCATCGACGCCGGCTCCCACGGTGCGACAGCACTGAACTCATTGCGTGTCGCTAGGTGGTTCGACCGGCGGGTTATCCCTGTCGTTTGCGGGTGTCTCCACCGGCTTCCACGCGAGTCGAGCACGCCCCGCACACGCCGCCGATGCCCCCTGACAAACCCACACAGAGCGCCTCCGCAACTCAAAGGCTTTATCTGTCCCCTTTGGTTATGGACACGTATTATGGCCGAGCAAAAGAAGGGACGACGAACCGGTTCAGCCGGTCGGTTCGGCGCACGCTACGGTCGCGTTGCGCGACGCCGTGTAGCCGAGATTGAAGCGGATACGAACAAAAAGCACGCCTGCCCAGAGTGTGGCGACCACAAGGTCTCCCGCAAGGGTACTGGTATCTGGCAGTGCGCCCGCTGTGACTACAAGTTCGCAGGCGGCACGTACCGCCCAGCCACGCCTGGTGGAACGGCGGTCAAACGCTCCATCCGCGCCGCGCTTTCGAGCGACGACGAATAACTCTCTCACCTATGAGCTACAAGTGTTCGCGCTGCAAGCGAGACGTTGAACTCGACGAGTATGGCGGCGTTCGCTGTCCGTACTGTGGCCACCGCGTGCTCCTCAAAGAGCGCAGTCGCGTGGTCAAAGAAGTCGACGTCAACTGAGCGGTGCCCTCGTTTCCGTCGGGTTCGCCCCGATGCGACGTGTGGTGACCGAACTGTACCTGCCGAGGACTCCTCTTGCATACCGCGATTCTAACGTTCGAGTACGACGACGCCGCCTACGCCCGGATAGTGGCACGGAGCGTCCGCCAGGAACTGGATGAGATTGCAGGCAACCGCACGAGCGCCACACTCGCTCGTGAGGGGGCCACGGTCACCATCGAAGTGTCAGCAGATGACCTCGTTGCTCTCCGTGCGGGGTGTAATACGTGGCTCACCCTGGTCAAAACGGCGGAATCGCTCGCGGACGTTGGATTTACCGCGCACGAGTAAGAGACAGGGTTTTTCAGTTAGCATCGCCACGGTGGTGATATGCAAGGTAGTCTCCCACCGGAAGCACAAGAAAAGCTCGAAGAACTGCAGGGTCTCCAGCAGACAGCCCAGCAGGTCGCAACCCAGAAACAGACCGCAGAGTCCTCCCTTCAGGAGGCCAAAACGGCACTCGACGAACTCGAAAACATCGACGAGGACGCGACGATGTACCGCGAGGTCGGCGAGCTGTTCGTCCAGACCACCTACGAGGAAGCAAAAGAGAACCTCTCCGACAAGGTCGACACGCTCGAAATCCGCGTCGAGACGCTCACGAAGCAAGAAGAGCGCGTCGAAGGTCAGTTCGAGGAACTCCAGCAGGAACTCCAGCAGATGCTTGGCGGCGGCGCAATGGGCGGCGCTGGCGGCGCAGCACAGTAAATGCCAACCGACGAAGACGTCGTTCAGACGGCTGCCGAGGCGGCTGAAGGACTCATCTTCGCACGGTATAAGCGCTCTGAGGTCACCGACCTCGACATCACCGTCCACTTCGAGGAGGGCGTCCTCGAAGTCGACGTGTACCTAAACGCCCCCGGCGACGCGGAAGCCGTGGCCGACGAAGCGGCACGCGCCGCACAAGACGCCGTTGACGAGCTGTTCGACGAGGCGCAGTCGGCCTAACGTCGTCACTTCTTTCAGGAACAACAAAGACGAGCGACAGCGCCGGAATCGGGCCGTTAGAGTTTGTGCGCGACGCGCTCGCGGGCGCTTTCGAGTTGCGAAAGCAGGGCCTGATACTCTTCGAGCGTGGCGAGTTCGTCGGGCGAGTTGGTGGCTTCGAGGGCGTTTCGACGCGCGGCAAGAGAGTAGTATTCTTGGACGGCTGCATCGAGCGATGAGCGTTCGAGGAGCGATGCAATGGTATCTCGGAGCCCTTCTTTGGTCGGTGGTTTCACGACGTATTCATCGAGTCCCATTTCGACGATGTCAACGTCGGGGTCGACCGCACTGACCATCGCCACGCGACAGTCCACCTCGCGGGCGCGAATCTCTGCGAGCACTTCGTCGCCCGACATCCCCGGCATCCGTCGGTCGAGTAACACGACATCGACCGTCTCGTCGAGGCGGGAGAGAGCCTGCTCACCGTTTGCGGCAAGTCGGGTGTCGTAGTCAGATCCGAGCCAGATATCGTACATTTCCGCGATGTCGGGCTCGTCTTCGACAATCAACACGACGGGAGAGTTTGACAGGCCCATTACACCTACATGGAAACAGACAGACAATAATGTTCTGCAACGAAGTCCGCGGGCTCATCGATTACGTATTCCAGTGTGAAAGTCACCGAAGCTTGTATATTAGGTGGTAATAGAATAGTGCCATGGCGTGGCAAGCGACGCCCTATACATTTCCCCTCCTCCTTGCGAGCACGGTTGCGCTGCTGTTAACAGCGTACGTGCTGAGCTACAGAAAGACGTTCAAACAACAGCGGATGACCGCGTTTCTCGCCGTCACGATGGGCGTCACAATCTGGTGTACTGCGTATTGGTTTCAACTTTCGATAACAACGCTCGCAGGCAAGGTGTACTGGACTCGGTTCGTGTGGATTGGCGTGGCGCTCATGTCGGTTGCGTGGCCTGTTTTTATCTTTGCGTACACGGGCCGACACCGCCTGCTCACGCCCCCTTCGCTGCTTGGCATCAGTGTGCTTCCGGCTGTGGCTGTGATACTGGTCTGGAGCCACACGTTTCGACAACTGGTGTTCACGCCAGAAGCCATTCACACCCATCCACAGGGCATGTTTCTCGAAATCAGTCCTGGCCCCGTGTTCTTGGGCTTTCTCTTGTACACGTACGTCCTCGACGTATTCGTCATCGGGTTGCTCGCCCACGACGCGTACAGCACGGAGGGAGTTCGAAGACGCCAGAACCTCTTGCTGATCTGTGCGGGAGTGATTCCTCTGCTCGCAAGCTGGGCAAGCGTCACAGAAGCCCTCCCGTTTCCCCACCTAGACATGACGCCGATTACCCTCGGGCTGACCACCCCGCTTGTCGCGTACACGCTGTTTCGCTACCAGTTTTTAGACTTGATTCCGGTCGCCCAGCGCAAACTCATCGACGAGATGGAAGACGGCGTCATCATTCTCGATGAGAACTACCGCATCGTCGATTACAATCCAACGGTAACGCACCTTTTCGATACCGACACAAACTTCGTTGGCGAGCGAGCGCAGACGGCACTCTCTGCGTATCCCGTGTTGGTTTCGTGTCTTTCTGATGAGGGGACGTGTAGCGAACTCGTCACAACAAACGACGAGATGCTACGCTACTACGACGTCACATGCACGCAGTTCGAGACACAGACCGAGGCGGGCTACATCCTGAACCTCCACGACATCACCACGCGGCGCAAAGTCGAGCGACGCTATCAAACGATTGTCGAACAAGCATCGACGATTACCGTGCTCGTGAACGAAGCAGGCGAGTTCGAATACGTCACGCCGTCGCTCGAACGAACGCTTGGCTACGCATCTGCGGACATCCTTGGCGACCCGTTCATAGAGTACATCCACCCAGACGATGTCGAGCACATCTTCGAGACGTTCATAACCATCCAAGAAGGCGGGACGAGCGACTGGGTTGAACTCCGCGTCCAGCACGCAGACGGGTCGTGGCGCGTCATGGAGGCAAAAGGCGAGAACTTACTCGAAAACCCAGCCATCGGTGCGATTCTGTTGACCGCACACGACGTGACCGAGCGCAGACAGTACGAACAGCGCCTCCAAGTGCTCAATCGCGTGTTGCGCCACGACGTTGGCAACAAGATGTCCGTCGTGCAAGGGGCGATTTCGATGGTACGAGAGGAGACCGACAATGAACACGTCCGCACATGGATGGAGAAAGCCCACCGCGCGGGGCAAGAACTCCTCGAACTGAGCCAAAAGTCGCGTCGCATCGACATGCGATTAGACCGTGAATCGGAGGTTCGCTCGGTCGATATCGTCAAACAGGTCGAGCAAGCACTTACAACCGTCCGAGCCACATATCCAACGGCGAACATTGAGTGTGACATCCCCGACACAGCGTGGGTAAACGCACTGCCGCTCGTCAAAGTTGGGCTTGAAGAACTGCTCGCAAATGCCGTCGAGCACAGCGACCAAGACGTCCCCACGGTGACCCTCTCGATTACGAACGCCGAGACGGGCGTTGTCGAGATACACGTTGCAGACAACGGCCCCGGCATCCCCACGATGGAGCGCGAAGTGCTCGAACGTGGAGCCGAATCCCAGCTCAAGCACACGAGCGGCATTGGCCTGTGGCTGGTCCACTGGATTGTCACGGCCGCAAACGGTGAGTTGACCATCACGGAAACCGAGCCACGCGGCACGGTTGTGACGCTTCGTTTCCACGAGGCCGAACCGAGTTCGGCCGAACAGGTCAAAATTGCCCAGGACTGAACCTACGCGAGCAGGAAGATGAGGACGCTCACGGCGAACACGACGATGATGAACGCAGCTGCGAGCGCGCCACCCATCGACATGAGCGCGTTTGCGTGACTGGCGAGCGTCTCAGTGCGGTCGTTGCCGAAGACGGTGACGGAGGCGCGTGAGGACGCCATCCCCGCTTCGACGGGCTCTAAATCGGCGCGAGCGGTTTCTGTGAGCGAGCAGATGAGCGAGACGAGTTCGTCGTGTGGAATCGCACCGCCGACCTGATTTGCGGACTTGACCGTGTTGACGACGTGGGTGTCCGTGGTCATGATTTCAGCGGCGTCGACGTCAGGAATCGCCTCGACGATGCGGTCACGAAGTCCGGGTTCCATGTTGTTGCCGTCTACGAGGACGTACGCGGTGAGTTGGCCTTCGACTTCGACCACCGCCACGCGAACGCCGAGGGGGCCGATGCCTTCAGGTGCGCTCCACGGCGTTCGGTCCCACGCGACGCCGAGTTGTATCGGGCCGCGTGGCGCGTCGGTGAGTCCTTCGGCCACTGCCCCAGCCGCCTGAATCATGTCGTAGGAGCGTTTGCTCCCGGGGACGACGTGGCCGAGGTCGGGGCCGGAGAGGCCGTTGTTCGAGTTGTGAGCGTCGACGAGCATTACGTCTTTGAGGCCGTGGACGCGGGCTTCTGCCCCGGCGGTCATCCCAATCGAGAACTCCACGTCGTCTGCAAACTGCGGCGAGAACGTCGAGACGAGCAGCGCATTGTTGCCGAACGCTTGCCCGATGAGCGACGCATCACCAACGCGCTTTCTGACGCTTTGAGATGCCACGCCGTCGTACGAGATGGCCGAAACGGCCTCGCTTGCGGCATCCAGAATCGAATCGACCTCGCGCTCGGTGACGAGGTTGAAGTCGTGGCCAGCGGTTGCGTGGGGCGGGAACGCCATGCCCTCAGACCACGCTGCGACGCGCTCTGGAAGGTTGCCACCGCCGATTTCCCCCATCGGACCGGGGTGTATCATCGGGAGCGTAAAGCGGGCTTTCTCCCTGCCACCGGGCGTCCGAAATGAGAGGACGGTGACGGGAACGATTGCCTCCTCACCGATGTCCTCGAAGAACGTTTCGAGTTCGCGCGACCCCTCAGCGATGTGGCCAATGAACCCGCGGATAAAATCGAGGACAGAGACGTCCATGCTCCGTCGCCACGGGCGGTCGATGACGGTGAGAAACGCCCAGACGGCCCCGGCATAGAGCACGCAGATGACGCCGAGAACGAGGAAGTCTTGGGGGACGACCACGAGCAGTTCCGGCGGGGCGCGTTCAGGGCGTGAGAGAAACGACCGAGCGAGCGGGCCGCCAATCTCGAAGTAGCGCATCGTCCCCGAGTAGATGAACAAGAGCACCGCAGACGCGACGGTGTGGATGCTCGCCGGAATCGACGCGATGAGCAGCGACTTTCTGGAGACAGCCATCACGACGAGCAGGCGAAGCGCGAACACGCTCGCCAGCGCGGCGAGCAGCGTATCGAAGACGAATCCCTGGCCAAGCGGCGTGAGCACCGCGATGATGCCCGCGAGGACGAGAAAGGCGACCACGACGAGTTCGCCCGCGAGCGCGAGCAATGAGGCGCGATTGCGCGTGAGTTGGCCGCCGAGTTTCCCGTCTATCCACGGGGTCAGCGCGCTCGCGATGAGGGTTGGCAAGCCAATGAAGAAGATGCCCTGCCAAGCGTCTTCGAGAACGAACCGAAAGTCGAAGGCGGCGACGCCAGCAACGGCCGCGATGAGGAGGGCGAACCCGAGGCTCGAATACCACCGCGGTGCGCGGAAGATGTAGCGAGAAAGTGCCGCAAGGTCACCCTGCGTGGCGGTCATTACCCAATAATTCTAGCCAGAGGACAAAAATCCCGTTACTCGCAGATGGCGCGGAAGTTCTCGAACACTTCTTCGCCCTCGTCGGTGTGGGCGACTTCCGGGTGCCACTGGACGCCGTAGAGGTCACGGTCGGTGTCGCTCATGGCTTCGATACCGCACACGTCGCTCGTGCCGGTGTGGGTGAAGCCGTCGGGGAGTTCTTTGACCTCGTCTGCGTGGCTCGCCCAGACGCGCGTCTCAGGGGCGAGCGACCCGATGAGTGGGTCGTCCTCGTCGAGCACTTCGACCGTCACGTCGGCGTAGCCGCCGTACTCGCCACCGCCGACGCGCCCGCCGAGTTTCTCTGCGAGAATCTGCATCCCGAGACAGATGCCAAGAACCGGAATGTCCAACTCCAGATACTCCTCACAGCGGCCGATGTCGTCCATGCTCGGGCCGCCCGAGAGGACGATGCCGTCTGCGTCAATCTCCTCGGGTGGCGTGTCGTTGTCGATGAGGTCGGTGTCGATACCGAGGTCACGAAGCGCCCGGTGTTCTAAGTGGGTGAACTGCCCGTGATTGTTAATCACGACGATGCGGGTCATTAGCGGTGAGTAACGAGTATCGTCGTATAAACCTCCTGAAACTGGCCGAAAGCGGGTGCGAACGAGCGATGACTCCCCACGGAGTGGGCAGTTTCGTTGTGTGGATGAGGGAAACGGAGTCTGCTCATGAGTTATTGTGGGAAGGAGTTATCACGCCGTTTAGGAGCGCCATTCACCAGACTGGACCCCCTTATTTTCGGAACTGACAAGACGATATTTCCAGATAACGCGCATATTATTCTATCCAGTAGGAACACACAACATGAAGTAGCGAATTGGTAACAAAGTCAGTAAGCGATGATGGTCTGGCTGGGTAGACAGTCATGACAGACACACCGACGTCACGCCGCACGCTGTTGAAGCGTGGAGCGCTCATCGCGGGGGCGGCATCGCTTGGAATTCCGGGCACGGCCGGGGCACTAGAAGAACAGAACGCGGTCTGTGCACAGTCGCCGGGCTACTGGGGAAGTAACCCGGACGCGTGGCCGGTTTCCGTGCTCCAAATCGCCAACAAACGCGCACCAAAGGAGTTCTGGATTTCGTACTTGCTCAACCGAGCAAGCGGCGGCGATAAAAACCGCATCCTTGCCAAAGCGCTCGTCGCGGCCAAACTCAACCAGTACGCCGGGGCGGAAGATGCGTGCATTCGGTATCGCGGCACCGCAGACGATTGTATCGGTGGCGGTATCTGTCACTACGGCGTGCCGGGCGTGGCGGTGCGCTGGCTCTACGCTGTGGGCTTTGCGAAGTTCGGAACGCCTGCGTACGAGCCAATGGACAGTTGGTACACGGAAATCACGCTCCCCGACAGGTGTACGGGCAAATGGGTCACGAAACACGCAAACGGCGAATGTCTCTACGACACCTTAGACGCCTACAACAACGGCGAATTGTGCGCGTGTGCCGCCGAGGAAGAACCCAAAGAAGCTCGCTTCGAACTGACCGCGTTCGAGGCTCCAGAAGTCGTTGAGCTTGGAGCCGCGTTCACCTATTCATTCACCGTCGAGAACACGGGTGGAGAGGCGGGGACGGTCGAAACCGAAATCGCCACCGCCGTCGCCGAGTGGTACGCCTATCCGTCGTCGCCGGTGACGTGGACGGCGACGCTCAACGCCGGCGAGAGCAGAACCTTCGAAAACGACCCGCTCAAACTCTGGTGGGAAGCGCCGTTCTCGATTTCGCTCGCTGCGTTCAACGAGTCGAGAGAAGTGCGGACGACGCGGCCAGTGATGGAGTTTGGTGAGGGGTTCGTCACCGGACACAACGTTCGCTTTTCCGTCAACGCCTTCGAGCACGTTCCAGACCCCTCGAATCCGGTCACCCACGTCGAGATTACGTGCGAGAATCAGACGGACGAGGCCGCACCGATTCCGGACATGGGCTTAATGTGGCTCTTTTCGAACGGGTCGTACCGTTATGTCGATTATGGCAACCAGCCGCCCGTCTTCTCCGGCGAACTCGCCGGGAACGAGACGAGGACGGAGACCATTACGTACGAAGTCGAGCAGTCGTTCGGCACGGCCGACGTGACCGTGGGCTGGGAGGACGAAGACCCGATTGGCAGCATCGGAGCCTACTGGTCGAACAACCCGTCGAACATCAGCTAGTCACTCCGTTTCTCGCCGCTCGCTTGCGGTTTCAAAGCCGAGTTCGTCCAGTTCGTGGCCGCGGCGCGTTTCGGCCTCGGCGAGCGCCTCCGGGTCGGGGCTGGCGTCGTCGTCGATACGAGCAAACGAGGTGTGGATTTTCGCGTGACACCACCGACAGAGAAACACCGTGATTTCGTGGGTTCCGGCCTCGCGGTTTGCGTACGAGAGGTGGTGTTCTTCGAGTAGCGGTCGCTCGCCGGAGTGGGTGTTCAGGCGCTCTGGCAAGCCACAGCGGGCGCACTCGCGGTTGTGTTCGGTCGAGCGAAAGTGCGGGCAGTCGCGCCACGTCCACTCGTGGTCGGGATTCGCCGCCGGACAGTGAAAGTCGTCTGCGCGGCGCGCTGCGGCGAACTCGGGGTCGTTGCCGGCGTAGTGGAAGGCGTAGCGACACCGGCCGTCGTCGGTGAGGTGGTCACACCGCGAAACGTGGGTGTAGGGGTCGTCCACCCCGACCGACGTACCCTGCGGCGTCTTTTCCATACCCACTCTCGTTCGCCCTCGAATTTCAAGGTAACTCCCGAACCACTTTTCCACTCGCCGGGAGAGGTGTGGGTGTGCGTCTCGTTCACGACAGCAACGGTGGGCAACACCCCCTCGCCACGCAGGTAGACACGGCCGACACCATCCTCCAGCAAGGCCTCGGCCTCATGTTTCGGCGCTCGATTCCCGACGACTACGCGCTCGCCTTTCGCTTCGGGAAGGCAAAACGCCGGGACATCCACATGCTCTGTGTGTTCTTTCCCATTGACGTGATTTGGGCGCGAGACGGCGAGGTGGTGAAGGTGAAAACGCTCCGCCCGTGGCGTGGCTACGGCGCGGCCGCTGCTGACCTGCTCGTTGAACTTCCCGCGGGGAACGCAGCAGGCGTCGAAGTCGGTGACCGCATCGCCCTTGTCGAGTGAGCAGCAACATCTGCCACATAGGCCCACTTTAAGTTCATAGAGACGTTCCCTGAGAATGGCTATCATGACCAGTGACTGTTTTATTCGGGTCCCTTCCCGAATCACACCCCACCTCTGACCCCGTTTCTGTACAGTTCGTAGATACAACGCTCCGCGACGGTGAGCAAGCGCCAGGTGTCTCGCTCACCCCAGACCAGAAGGCCCAGATTGCCCGTGAACTCGACCGGGCGCGGGTCTCGGTCATCGAAGCAGGCAGCGCCTGCACCGGCGCGGGCGAGCGCGAGACCATCTCGCGAGTCGCCTCGCTCGGCCTCGACGCGAAGGTGACGAGTTTCGCCCGCGGCGTCCAAGGCGACATCGACCTCGCGCTCGACTGTGGCGTCGATGGTGTCCACCTCGTCGTGCCGTCGAGCGACCGTCACATCGAAACAAAAGTCGGGACGACCCGCGACGGCGTGGTCGAAAAGACCACCTCACTCGTCGAGTACGCCCGCGACCACGGTCTCTGGGTCGAAGTCCTCGGCGAAGACGGCTCGCGCGCCGACTTAGACTACCTCGAACGGCTGCTTGGTGCGGCCCTCGATGCGGGCGCAGACCGCGTCTGTTACTGCGATACGGTCGGGCACGCGACGCCCGAACACACCTACGAGGCCGTCTCGCGGCTGGCTGCACTCGGGCCAACGAGCACCCACACCCACGACGACTTGGGCCTCGCCGTCTCGAACGCCCTCGCAAGCGTGCGCGCCGGTGCAGACCTCATCCACGCCACCGTAAACGGCATCGGTGAGCGCGCGGGCAACGTCGCACTCGAAGAAGTCGCCATCGCTCTCGACCACGGCTACGGCATCGAGACGGTCGATACGACGCGGCTGTTCAAACTCGCCCAGACCGTGGCGACGGCGACGGGCATCCCGCTCGCGCCGAACAAGGCCGTCGTCGGCGAGAACGCCTTCAGCCACGAGAGCGGCATCCACACCGACGGCACGCTCAAAGACGACGCGATGTACGAACCCTACCCGCCAGAAAAGGTGGGCAGGGAGCGGCGGCTCGTCCTCGGCAAGCACGCCGGGCGCGCGGGCGTCAAAGCCGCGCTCGACGAACACGACGTTTCGGTCACCCCAGAAGAACTGGGAACGGTCGTCTCCCGCGTGAAAGAGCTCGGTGACCGCGGCAAGCGCGTCACCGACGCGGACCTACTCACGATTGCAGAAGAAGTCCAACAGCGCGAACGCGACCGCCGCGTCGAGTTGCTCGGGCTGACCGCCGCCTCGGGTGGCGGCACGCCAACCGCGAGCGTCCGCCTGCTCGTCGATGGTGAAGAACGTGTGGCCTCCGGCACGGGCAGTGGCCCGGTCGATGCCGCCGTCTCTGCGGTGCGCTCGGCGCTCGGCCCGGCCGCAGACGCCCAGCTCGACAGCTATCACGTCGATGCAATCACGGGCGGCACCGACGCCGTCGTGACCGTCGAAGTCGAAATGTCGCGCGATGGCCGCCACGTCACGGTCGCCTCCAGTGAGGCAGACATCACGCGCGCCAGCGTGAACGCGATGGTCGATGCGTTAGACCGCCTGCTTGCGGCCGACTCGAACCACGTCCTCGCGGACGACTAACCCCGACATACCTTCTTTGTGCGCGCCACCCCACGTGAGCCATGGCTGAGTACTACGACGTGTTCGAAAACCGGGTGCGCTTTGCGGAGACGGATATGCAGGGAATCGTGTTCTACGGCAACTACATCACCTTTCAAGACGAGACATTCAACGCCTTCCTGCGCGAAATCGACTACGGCTACGACACTCTCGCAGAGAAGGGATGGGACGTGCACGTCGTCCACGTGGATATGGATTATCACGCGTCTGCGGAGTTCGACGACGTGCTCGTAAACGCGATGCGCGCAGAGACGATTGGAACGAAAAGCCTGACATTCGCCTACCGGGTGCGCAGAAAGGCCGACGAGACGCTCCTCGCCGCAGGCCACGTCACCTACGTCGCGGTGGATGCAGCGACCGGCGAGGCGATTGCCGTTCCCGATGATTTCCGGGAGGCGCTGATCGAGTTTCAAGAAACGCCACCGACAACGACGTAGCTCGCAGGTGAGAAACTCAAATAAACACATGACGAGTTGTGTGATATACCGTACCCCTGATACAGTTAACTCCTCTCGAAACTAACGTGAAGTGATGATTCTCGACCTTATCACGAACCCGGACGCGTTCTTCCGGGAAGAGGCCGAGTCACCACGGCTTTGGGGAGCCGCTGGAATCGTATTGCTTGTGGGGGTTTTGAGTGCTATCACGTCGTACCTCTTGCTCTCTCGCATCGTTTCCGTACTCCCTGCCGAAGGTGGCCAGGCAGTATCGCTTCTCGTATTCGGATTCGGGATCGGTGGCGCACTCGTCGCACAGTTCGTCATCTGGCTCGTGTTCGCCATCGTGTTTCACGTCATCTCTATCGTCTTCGATGGCGAGGGCAAGTTCACCAAAACGCTCGCATTGACTGGCTGGGGCTTTTTTCCCTCCATTTTCGGTGGGTTGCTCGGCATCGGCGCGATGTACCTCGCGCTGCAAGGCATTCCCGCACCAACGTCGCCGGAGGCCATCCAAGCGTATTCACTCGCCGTCACCCAGAGTTCGACGCTCCGACTCGCGTCGCTCGTGGGCATCGTGTTCACGCTCTGGAGTGCGTTCCTCTGGGCGTTTGCCGTGAAACACGCGCGAAATCTCAGCTTCAGACAGGGCCTGTACACCGTTGCGATTCCCGTCGGCATCAACATCGCACTCTCGGTGTTCGGTCAGGTGTTCACGTTATGAAAGCGCCCCTCGTCGCGGCGCTCATCGTCTGCTCGCTACTTACGCCGATGGCCGTCGTCGCCCAAGAAGACGCGTTCATCTCGGTCACGGGCGCGACCACCACACCGGAATCGCCCGCAGTTGGCGACCTCGTGACGGTGACGGCGACTATCCGCAACTCGGCCGGAAGCCAGCAAGCGTTCGAGGTTCGGTCGGTCGAACTGGTCGCTCGCACCGGAAATACGGAGTACGACCAAGTGGACAACATCGGCACGATTTCGCCGGGTGAAAGCCTGAGCGTCCCGCTCACGACGACGTTCGATGAGGCGGGCGTCAAACGCCTCGAACTCGAAGTGCGCGGACGGAGTGTGAACGGGTCGAGCGAGACGGTTCGCTACCCCGTCACCATCGACGTGCGCTCACAGGAAGCCGCCGGAACGGTGCCGCGCGTCCAGATTCTCTCTGAGACGCTCGTCTCGAACACCGAGAGCGTCGTGACGGTTCGCGTTTCGAACGGCGGGGAAGCCACGCTACGGGACCTCGACCTCACGCTGTCGGGTCGGGAGATTACCGTCGAAGACAACGCGCGGGTGCTGCCGCGGCTCGAACCCGGCACGCTCACGACGTTCAATTTCACCGTCGAGAGCCAAGACCCCGGACGGACGGGTATCGACGCACGACTCGACTACGCGACCGCGAGCGCACGGCGCTCTGTCACGACGACCCGCGACGTAACAATCGAACCGCTCAATGAAAACGTCGTGGTCGAAGCGAGCGTCGTAAGCCTGCCAGAGACGGACACCACCGTCACGCCGCCGGTCTCCGTCGAAGTGCTCAACTTGGGGAACGCCGCCATCGAAAGCGTCGTCGTCACGGCCACGGTTGACGGCGTGCCGGTCGCACGCACCCTCATCTCAGAGATTGACGCAGACAGCACCAGTGTTGCCCGCCTCAACCTTTCCGGGGTGACCGACCCGGCCGACCTCGTCATCACGGCCAGCTACGACATGGGAACCGTCGAAGGGTCGAGCCAAACCTCGCTCCGCTACACCCCGCGCGTGGGTGTCGTCTCGCTCACCGGCATCAACACCGAGTTCGAAGACGGCAAGCTCCACATCACCGGAAGTGCGAGTAACGTCGGCCAAGGCACCGCGGAGAGCGTCGTCGTCCGGGTCGTCCCCGCAGACGGCGTGACGCCTGCCCAGCCGTTCAAAGAGTACTTCGTTGGCACCGTGCCACAGAGTGATTTCGTCGTGTTCGACCTCTACGCCGTGGTCAGCGACAACGCGACCGCCGTCCCCGTGAGCGTCACCTACCTCGCTGGCGGCGAAGAGCGCTCGGAGACGGTGCAGGTTCGAATCGAAGACTCACAGCCAGCGACCGCCCCACAAGACGATGGCGGCTTCAGCCTCCCACTCATCATCGGAGGACTGTTCATCGTCTTGCTCGTGGTCGGCGTCATCGGCTACGCTTGGCGCAACTCACGTAATGGCACTCGTTGAACTGCGCGACGTGGTCAAGCGCTACGAACTTGGCGGCGAGACGCTCACCGTCCTCAAGGGCGTGGATTTCGCCATCGAAGCCGGCGAGTTCGTCGCGGTGATGGGGCCGAGTGGCTCCGGCAAATCGACCATGCTCAACATGATTGGCCTGCTCGACGAGCCAAGCGAAGGCACCGTCCTCCTGCGCGGGGAAGACGTGACCACGCTCTCAGACCGCGAGCGCACCAAAGCCCGGCAGGGAGCGATTGGCTTCATCTTTCAGGACTTCTATCTCATCCCGTCGCTCACCGCGACCGAGAACGTCGAACTCCCGACGCTGTTCGGCGGTGCCGGAAACAAGAAAGGCCGTGAGAAATCCATCGAGTTGCTCACGAGCTTTGGCCTCGGCGACCGCTTAGACCACCTCCCGAAGGAACTTTCTGGTGGTCAACAACAGCGCGTCGCGATCGCGCGGTCGCTCGTAAACGAACCCCAAGTCCTGCTCGCAGACGAGCCAACGGGGAACTTAGACCAGAAAACCGGCAAGGAGATTTTAGACCGCCTCCGGGAGATTTGCGATTCTGGCGTTGGCATCATCGCGGTCACCCACGACCCGAACGTGGCCGCCTACGCAGACCGCCGGGTCAACATCGTAGACGGCGTCATCGACGGCGACGATGCGCTTGCGCGGGAGGACCACGATGCTTGAGCCACTCTACCGACGATTCCCGTCGGTGATGATGGCGCGGCGCAACCTGACGCGCAACAAGGTGCGCTCTGCGCTCGCCATGCTCGGCATCGTCATCGGCGTCCTCGCCATTGCCTCACTCGGTATCTTCGGCAACACGCTCCAAGTGAGCGTCACCGAGTCGCTTGGCGACATCGGGAGTGAGATTATCGTCTCACCCGCGTTCGACGAGGGTGTGAGTTTCTTAAACGACCGCGACGTCCAGAACATAGAACGGGCCGCCCCCGGCGCGAGCGTCACGCCGGTTGCCCAAGGACAGGGGGTGGTTGAGTTCAGCAACGAACGACAGGTGGTGCAACTGTTTGGCGTCTCCCGGCCGGGCGACCTCTACGAAGCGGAATCCGGCACCCTCCCGCCAACGCTGCGAAGCGGCGCGCTCATCGGGACGAACCTCGCGGAGAATCTCGGCGTGCGCGTCGGCAACAGCATCATGGTCGATGGGAAAAGTTACCGCGTGACCGCGATTCTCGCGGCGAGTCAGGCGTTCTCACCGACCTCCGCGAGCAATGCTGTTGTCCTGCCAATCGACGAGTTCCCCGCCCGCGAGTACGACCAAATCGTGGTCGATGCGGGGACGGGTCTCGAAGCCAATGCCACTGCAGACGCCATCCGCAAGTTGAACGACCGCGACACCCGCTATGAGGTGTTCGAACTCGCAGACATCTCAGAGCAGATCACCCAAGCGTTCGACGCCATCGGGTCGTTCCTGATTGCGATTGGCGCAATCTCGCTCGTCGTCGCGGGTGTGAGCATCCTGAACGTGATGCTCATGAGCACCATCGAGCGACGCACCGAAATCGGGGTTCTGCGCGCCGTGGGCGTCCAGAAAGTCGAGATTCTCGGCATTATCCTCGTCGAGGCACTGCTGCTCGGGATTCTCGGCGGCGTCGTTGGCATCTTTCTGTCGATTGTCGCGGGCATGGCAGTGAGCCAGTTCATCCTTGGCGACCCGTGGGGGGTGTTCACCGTGGCGAACTTCGTGTTCATCGCCCAGGCCTACGGCTTCGCACTCGGCGCAAGCCTGCTCTCTGGACTCTATCCGGCGTGGCGTGCGGCGAATCTGAATCCCGTGGACGCGCTTCGCGGGTGAAAATCAGTCCGAATCCGATTCTGCAGATCTCTTTTTCGTCGTGGTGATGCTGCCGAGTTCCGGCACGGTATCGTCCGTAACGCGCGTCTGGAGTTTGCCAAGTGCGACCGCACCGATGTAGAGCGCGACGGCGACGAGCACGATAACGCCGCCTGCGGTCGCCCCGCCGTAGTAGGAAACGCCGATACCGAGCAAGACGGCGAGTTCGGCGAGGACGACCGAGACGACGAGCGACTCTGAGAAACTCCGCGAGACTTGCGTTGCCCCGGCAACCGGGACGACGAGCATCGCAGCGACAAGAATGACGCCCATAATCTGCATCGCGCCGACGACGACCATCGCGGTGAGCATGACCATCACGCGGTTGAACCACGTGACCGACAGGCCGGAGACAGCCGCGGCAGTCTCGTCGAAGGTGACGTACAGCAATTGGTTTCGAAACAGCGCAACCGTGCCGACGATGATGACGAACAACACGAGCAAGATGGCGGCGTTCTCGGCCGAGACGGTTGCGAGGTTGCCAAACAGGAACTGATTGACGCCAACGGCGAGACCGCCCGCGTTGATGCTGATGAGCACCGACCCGAGGGCGAACCCGGTCGAGAGAACGATTGCCATCGACACGTCGTTGTAGGCGTCAGTCGCCTCGGAGATGAGTTCGATGAGCAACGCGGCGAGGATGGCGACGACGACGGCCGTGAGATACGGCGAGACGCCGAGGTTGAGCACGGCGTTCAAGAACAGCCCAATCGCAACGCCCGCGAAGGCGGTGTGAGCAAGCGCGTCGCCAATCAACGCGAGTTGGCGATGGACGAGGAACGTCCCAATGAGCGGGGCCATCACGCCGATACAGAGGCCGACGAGGATGGCCCGGTGCATGAACTTGTACTCGGGACTAATGAGTTCGAGGCCCGTCAGGTGGTAGAGGCCTGTGAGCAGCCAGTACCAGAGGTCGAGCAACACGTAGAGCGGCGTCAGCACGGGGTCAAGCGGGCTTGCCTGCAGGAGTACCTCGAAGGGAATCATTGAACCCCTCCGATGGCGGTGGCAGTGCCGAACGCCCGCCCGAGGGCGTTGCTCTCTATGAACTCGTCGGTCGGACCGTCGAAGTAGATGCCCCGATTGAGGCAGACGACGCGCGCAGCGTGTTCGGTCACTGCGCCGAGGTCGTGTTCGATGAGCAAGATGGTGATTCCCTGTTCGTTCAGCGCAGAGAGGAGGTCGTAAAACGCCTCGACCGACTCTGCGTCAACCCCGACGGTCGGTTCGTCTAAGACGAGCAGGTCGGCTTCCCCAGCGAGGGCACGCGCGATGAATGCCCGCTGGCGCTGTCCGCCCGAAAGCTGGGTTACCCGGCGATTTGCGAACGCGGTCATCCCGACGGTGTCGAGCGCCCGGTCAACAATCGCCCAGTCTTCCTGCGAGAGACGACCGACCCCGACGTGGGGGAACCGGCCCATCTTCACGACTTCGCGCACCGTGATTGGCATCTCCTTCGAGGCACTCGCGTGCTGGGCGACGTAGCCGATTCGCGCGCCGTCGTCGAATGCCTGCGACGGTTCGCCGAACAGCTGCGCGGTGCCCTCGTCGGGCTGGAGCAATCCGAGCATGAGTTTCATCAGCGTCGATTTCCCCGAACCGTTCGGTCCGACGACGGCGACGTACTCGCCTGCCTCGATTTGGAGCGAGATATCTTCGACCACCGGCGTTGCGGTGTAGCCAAACGACACAGCAGAGAGGTCGATGACGGGGCTCGGCGCGCTCATTCGAAGTTTCTCCACTCGCTGTCCCACCCGTCGAGACCGACCTCTTCAGGCGTTTTGTTCCCGAGAACGACCTCGAAGGTGGGCATGTTGATGTTGTAGGCGATTTCCTCGTAGCCCCAGTTCTCTGCAACCCAGTCCTCGCGGACGCCCGCATACGGCGTGACTGGGTAGTACGCTTCGACTGGTGTCTCTGCGAGCAGTTGCTTTGCGGGCTTTCGCGTCTCGAAGACGCCTGCGCCGATGTACTTGATGTCGTGTTCGTCGATAACGTCCTTCGCTTCCGTGATGTCGCTCGGTTTCACGTCGCCACTCGCCGCGAGGTTCACGACGAGCGGGCGCATCTCGACGCCGTAGCGCACGCCGATGTACTGGAACGCGTTGTGCGCCGCGAGTTGGACCACCTTGCGCTCTGCGGCGTCGAAGACGGCTTGGTAGTCGGCGTCGATGCGGTCTAACACATCGGTTTTGTACGTTGCTGCGTTCTCAGCGAAGGTGTCTTCGTGGTCGGGGAAGTTCTCGATGAGACCGGCGCGGATGTTATCGACCGACGTTTTCGCTCGCTGTGGATCGAGCCAGAAGTGCGGGTCTTGCCCGCGGCCGTCGCCAACACCCTCTTCTTCCGGGTCTAAGCTCGCGGCGAGGTCGACGAGTTCGACGCCTTCGCGGGCGTTGATGAGCGCCGTATCGACGTTGTCGTCTTTGAGCGTCTGAATCGCGCGGTCAGCCCACGGTTGGAAGCTCTCGCCAACGTGGAGAAACGCGTCTGCCTCGATGATGTCCTTCGTAACGCTCGCGTTCGGCTCCCAACCGTGGCCGTGTAGGCCGGTCGGAACCAGATTATTCACCTGTACTGGCGTGTCTTCGGCGATTTTCCGCGCGAAGTCGAAAAAGCTGAAGAACGATGCTGCGACGACCGGGTTGTCGCCGGTGTTCTCAGCGCCACCACCAGCAGTCGCCCCGCCACCGGTACAGCCAGCGAGTCCTGCTGTCAGTAGTCCCGCCCCGGAAGCGAGTGCCTGTCGGCGCGTTAGCAGTCCAGTCGCCCGTCGTTGCGAATCAGTCATTGTTATCGGAGTTAGATTAGAGCCCATATTTAATACTATTGTTCTAACCAGAAGTTTAGACGAGTCTAATTTATAATTAGTAACCATTTTCTAACATCACAAGCGAGTGGAGAGGAACTGCGATAGTATCCTGTAGCGACAGCTATGGGCTGAGTCGACTAGAAAATGTAGTTTGGTTTTCAGTTAGTTCGGCGGACGGTGAGCGTGCCACGACGCGATTTTTTCGAACGCTCGACACGCCGCGAGCACCACGTCATCTGCGTGACGACGGCCAACGACTTGCATCCCGACCGGCCGGCCGTCTACGACTCCCGCCGGAACCGACGCCGCGGGGTGGCCCGTCAGATTGAACGGGAGCGTGAGATACCAGCCCGTGTATGGGTCGATTTCCTCGCCGTCAATTTCTTCGGGGCCGTAGATACCGCGCTCGAACGGCGGCGTGCCCATCGTTGGCGTGAGGAGGATATCATACTCGGCAAAGAGGTCTGCAAGGGCATCGACTACCTTCGTCCGGACGGCGTTCGCCTCGCTGAGCGCCAGCATCGAGTGCTTCTTCCCGAGGTGTGCCATCGCGCCGAACGCCGGACTCAGGTCGTCTCCGTGTTCGGCGAGGTCAACGCCAAAGGCTTCCTCCGAATGTTCGACCGTCCACGAAACCCGCGCCTGAAACAGGGTGCGCGCGGCGTTTTCGACCTCGTCCCAGAACTCTGAGAACGCCGGGTCTGCTCGTTCGACCGTCATCCCCGTTTCTTCGAATTTTTCAGCCGTCTCGTCAGCAATCGCACGCACGTTGTCTGCGACGGTGAACGCCTCCATATCCGGCGAGTAGGCGACTGTGAGGTCGGAGACGGGTTGGTCGAGCGCGGAACGATAGCTTCCCTCAGGTGCTGGAATCGAGAAGGGGTCGTGTGCTTCGGGACCAGCGAGCACGTCCATCGCCAACGCCGCGTCCTCGACGGTGCGCGTGAGCGGTCCGGAGTGAACGAACGGCCACGCGTCGATGAAGCCGTCCGGCCGACTGCGATGGGGCACGCGCCCGAACGAGGGTTTGAGGCCGAAAATGCCACAGCACGACGCCGGAATACGAATCGAGCCACCCGCATCAGAACCGAGCGCGAGCGGAGCCATTCCGTCTGCAACGGCGGCGGCGCTCCCGCCCGACGAGCCGCCTGAGGTGTACTCGGGCGCGTAGGGCGTCCCCGAGGTGCCAAACAGTTCGTTGTCGGTGATGGCGACGTGCCCGAATTCGGAGGTGTTCGTCTTGCCGAGAACGATACCGCCCGCGGCTTTTACCCGGGCGACTTCGAGTGCATCCTCGTCAGGGACGTACGCAGCGAGCGGCTTCGACCCGAAGGTCGTCTGGATTCCCACCGTCTCGAACAGGTCTTTGACGGCAATGGGAAGCCCACAGAGCGCGCCCGGGTCGTCGCCGCGTGCGAGGGCGTCTTCGGCTTCACGGGCTGCCTCGCGGGCGTCGGCTTCGACGAGGTGAACGTAGGCGTTCGTGCGCTCGTTTCGCTCCTCGATACGGGCGAGATAGGCGTCTACCACCTCGACCGGCGAAAGGTCGCCAGCGCGTATTTGCCGAGTCAGCGACGCCGCAGATTCGAAACACAGGTCAGTCATGCTGTGTGGGTTTCTCACACGGTGTGAAAAGTGTAGGTTTGACGGCAGCGAGGGGTGATTCGGGCTTGCTCCTGAAAGGCGAACTGACTTCGCACACGGCGTAGACGGGTCACGAATGTGGCGAGACTGGCCAAACATACAACCATACGGCCATACCGGGAAATTCCTCCTGCTCTGGGCAGCGCTGTTCGTGTGGGTCGGGTCGCTTGTCGCGCTCAAACTCGTGTTCAACGCGGGCAACGTCGTGCTCACCGTCGCCGCGGTCGTCGTGGGCGTGGCGGTACTCTACGCCGTCCGGACATTGTTCGTACACGCACTCACCGACGAGAAGCAGCTAAAGTAGCGCAACCGACGTTCTCAAACGCTGTCGCCAAACGCATCGACAAACACGTCGTCATCCGGTTCGATTCTCGAGAGTCGCATCGCGTTACCGGTGACCACCGTCGTCATGCCCACGTCACCGGCGAGCACCGCGACGACGACGGAGACGAACCCGAGGGGGATGCCAACGGCGAGTATCGCTTTGACGGCGAGGCTTCCCCAGATGTTCTGGCGGATGACGCCGTTTGCCTCGTGGGCGAGGTCGTAGAGGTAGGGCAACCGCGAGAGGTCGTCGGCCATGAGCGCGATGTCTGCGGTTTCGATGGCCGTCGCGGAGCCTGCCGCACCCATTGCGATGCCAACCGTCGCGGTGGCGAGTGCGGGCGCGTCGTTGATGCCATCACCGACCATGGCAACCGAGTCGTATTCGGCGAGCAGTCCTTCGACGGCATCGACTTTTTCCTCGGGTAGGAGGCTCGCGCGGTAGTCGTCTACGCCGACCTGTTCTGCGACAGCCCGGGCCGTTCCTTCGTTGTCGCCGGTGAGCATCACCGTGTGGACCCCGCGTTCTTTGAGCGCCGAGACGACGGCTTTGGCCTCGGGTCGGACGGTATCGGCTACGGCGATGAGTCCCTCGATGTCGTCTTCGGTGCCGACGAGGATGACGGTCTTCCCCTGTGCTTGGAGGCGCGGAATGGTGTCGGAAACGAGGTCGAGACAGTCGTCGCGCTCACAGAGCGTCTTCGTCTCTGTGGGAAGTCCACCCGCGCTCGTCGTGAAGTGGACGTGCGCCAAATCAAAGCCCAAGTCCTCGAACAGCGCGGGCTTTCCAGCGTAGTGGGTTTCGCCGCCGAGGTCTGCCCGCACGCCCTTCCCGGTCAGGCTCTCGAACTCGTCTATGTCCGCGGTGTACTCTGCGTCCGCGTGGGCGGTAATGGCCGAGGCGATGGGGTGTTCGCTGCGCGATTCGACGCCCTGTGCGCATTCGAGCACGTCGCTTTCTGAATTACCGTTGAGCGGAATCACGTCGGTGACCGACAGTTTGCCCGTCGTGAGCGTCCCCGTCTTGTCGAAGGCGACGGTTTCGACCTCACCCATCGCTTCGAGGTGACTGCCGCCTTTGATGAGCACGCCGTTTTTGGCGGCGCTCGTCACGCCCGACACGACCGTCACGGGCGTCGAGATGACGAACGCACACGGACACGCGATGACGAGCAAGGCAATCCCGCGGACGAACCACTCAACCCACGGCGCGGCGAACAGAAGCGGCGGCACGGCCGCCGTGAGGATGGCTGCGGTCACCACGACCGGCGTGTAGTAGCCCGCAAAGCGCTCGACGAACTGCTCGCGTTTGGTCTGTTTTTCCTGTGCGCTTTCGACGAGGTCGATGATGCGCGAGAGGGTGTTGTCGGCGGCGGTGGCCGTCACTTCGACTTCGAGATAGCCTGCCTCGTTGAGCGTCCCGGCGTACACCTCGTCGCCCGGTGCCTTATCGACGGGGACGCTTTCGCCGGTGATTGGCGCTTGGTTGACCGCACTTTCGCCCTCTACAACCGTGCCGTCGGTCGGAATCTTCTCTCCCGGCTCGACGACGACGAGGTCGCCAATTTCGAGGTCATCGACCGACCGTTCGTGGGTGTGGCCGTCGTGTTTGACGGTGGCCGTCTCGGGGGCGAGCGAGAACAACTCTGCGAGCGAGGTGCGAGCGCGCTCGATGGAGCGTCGTTCGAGCAGCTCAGCGACGTTGAACAGGACGGCGAGCGACCCGGCTTCGACGAACAAATCCACCGACGGAATGGCGAGCGTGACGCCCGTCGCGGCGAGGATGGCGACGCTCATCAGGAAGTCGATGTCGAGATTCAGATTCCGCGCCGAGTAGTAGCCGTTGCGGACGATGACCTGTCCACCGACGACGATGGCCGCGAGAAACAGCACGTCGGAGACGACGAAGGGCCGAGTGAGGACGGTTGCAACCGTGACGTTCACGCCCGCGAGGAGGAACTCAAAGAGGAGGGCAGCCGCGAGGAGGACGCCGCTCACGGCCGTCTGTTTCGCGCGGGTCGAGTGCCAGACCGAGGTGGTGTCGTCGTTCGCAGACTGGGTGGCTTCGGCTAAATTCGTCACCTCGTAGCCCGCACGGTCGAACGCCGCGAGAACGGCGTCGCTCGTGGTCTGTTCTGCATCGTAGACGACCTCTGCCTTTCCGGTCGTCGGGTGGAGGTCGTACTCCACGACGCCCGTCACGTCGTCGAGGGCGTTGCTAATCTTCCCGGCGCACGACGCACAGTCCATCTCGGGAACAGAAAGGGAGAGTTGTTGCCGGTTGTTCCCGCCATGGCCGCGTCCATGGCCAGAAGCCGCAGGCGAGTCCGCAATCATTGGCTGTTTTTCGTGGTCACGGGTTATTAATCAAGCTGCCATTTGTGGGGCAGGATTTAATAAAATTCACTATTTTCTTCAGTCCGAGTTAATAAATCGAGGCGAGCCAGTGCAAACGCGCGACTTTTGCGTTCGTAGATAGAAGG
Organism: Haladaptatus sp. ZSTT2; assembly: GCF_037081775.1. Taxonomy (NCBI): domain Archaea; kingdom Methanobacteriati; phylum Methanobacteriota; class Halobacteria; order Halobacteriales; family Haladaptataceae; genus Haladaptatus; species Haladaptatus sp. ZSTT2. The sequence continues at coordinate 2,226,986 of NZ_JBAMHQ010000001.1, read as the reverse complement.
CAGGATATGGAACGGACGACTGAGGCCGTGGTCGCGGTGTTACCCTTCCTCTTGTTGGGCATCGCAGACATCGTCTTACTGCTCTTTTGGGGGCTCGACCCGCTCTGGGGGTTCATGATTCTCCCACCCATTCTGTTCATGAGCGTCCTCGCCTGGGTCGGGTTCAAAAGCGGCTTCATCGGGAAGGACGTCGATGACGCCCAGCGCCCCGGGTAGTACAAAAAGCGGTAATTAGCTGCCCTGTTCGGGGAGCATGCCGACCTGTTGCATCAGCGAGAGGCCGTCTGGAATCGCCCACGTTTCGACGACTTTCCCGTTTTCGATACGGAATTCGACTGCGTCGGTGACGGTAACACGCTTGTTCGTCGCCGGGATGCCGTTTAATTCGCCCGTGTGCGTTCCCTGACTCGTCCCGCGGGTGACGACGCGGTCGCCCTCTGCGATGATGTCGTCGATGGTGTACGACGTCTCAGACAGTCCGGCGTGAATGGCTCTGAAGTACTCTTTTACGCCTTCCGGACCCATGATGTCACCGTCAACGGTCACATCGTGGCCGACGTACTCAGGTGCACAAAGCTCGTCAATTGTGTCGTAATCCTGCCCCCAGAGCGCCTCCAGCGATTTTCGGGCAACGTCTTTGTTCTGCTCAATGGTTTGTGTATCAGCCATGGCTTTCCACCAGTCGTACAGACGATAGGCGAGGCGATAGCCATTGACCAACTTCCAGAAAACGGGGACTGTCAGGCGTTTTTGCATCAAGAATCCGCGTGGGTTCGCAGCCGCGAGACGACCGCGCCGACGCCATCGAGCAACGCCGCTCGTTTGACGAGTGCGAACCCACAGAAGATGGCGAGAAAACCGAGCACGCTTCGCGCGCCGATGAGCGTCCCGAACAGGACGAAGCTGAGCAGCGTCGCCCACACGGGTTCGAGGTAGCCAATCAGGTTGATTTGAATCGGGCCAAGGCGGTCTAACAGGTCGAAGTAGATGAAAAAGGCAACCGCTCCAGAACCGACCGCGAGGTAGGCAAGCGAGAGGAACGCCGTCTGCGTCCACGCGATGGCCACGAACGACTCCCCGCGCGCAAGCGAGACAACGTGGAGCAGTGCCGCCCCGAACACCATCGCCCACGACTGCACCGATTGGACGGGAAAGTCCGTCCGAATCGGGCGCGTGAGCACTGCACCGAGGGCGAAACTCACCGACGCCACGAACACCGTTGCGATGCCGAGGACGTTCGCCGTAAAGAGGTTCTGTGGGTCGGGATTGGCGATGATAGCGACGCCGAGCAGTCCGCAGGCAAGCCCCACCAGCCCGAGCGGACGGAGGCGTTCGTCGGGGAGCAACACGCTCGCAAACGCCGTCGTCAACACCGGGCTGAGGCTGATGATGACCGCTGCAATCGCTCCCGGAACGTGGCGCTGGCCAAGGTACAAAAAGGCGTGGTGGCCCGCGATGAGAAACGTCCCCGAGATGCCCACAATCAGCCACTCCGTCCGACGGCGTGGCAGCCAGCGGTCGGTCGTGAGCGCCGCGTAGCCGAGCATGAGCGCTCCAGCGAGGTAGTAGCGAAGCGCGGCAAAGAGGATGGGCGGGAAGAAGTCGAGCCCAATCTCGATGGCCACGAACGACCCACCCCAGAGCAGGCCAAGAAGGGCGAACAACGCAGCGGTCTGCTTTCGGCTCACACCAGATACTTTGGGTGGGTGACGAAAAAGCTGGCTTCTCTGGCAAGCGAATATCGCCATTGCGAACGGTGTTGAAGAAAACTCCAATCTGGAATCAGTCAGTCGGGCAGAACGCTTAACACGCTCTTTGCAGTTGCCTCTGACACGAGAAAAATGGCCGGCACAATCTCCGTTCGTATCGACCCCCACGTCCACTCCGAGGGGTCGTACGACGGCCGGGAGCCTGTCGAGTTAATTCTCGACCACGCGAGCGACATCGGACTGGACGGCGTGGTCATCACCGACCACGACACCATCGAGGAGTCCCGGAAAGCCGCCGAATTAGCCCCCGACTACGGCCTCATCGGTATCCCCGGCGTCGAAGTTTCGACCAAGGCCGGTCACCTGCTCGCACTCGGCGTCGACCAACGTCCACCCCGAGGCGAGACCTTCGCAGACACCGTGTCCCGCGTCCGCGATCTCGGCGGCATCGCAATCGCGCCCCATCCGTTCCAGCGCACCCGCCACGGCGTCCGCAAGCGCAATCTCACCGACTGCGACGGCATCGAGGTGTACAACTCCATGCTGTTCACCGGGTATCGAAATCGCCGCGCAGACAAGTTCGCAACGCGCCACGACTACCCCAAAATCGGCGCGAGCGACGCCCACTACCTCCCGAACATCGGCCGTGCGTACACGAAAATCCACGTCGACGAAGCCGACGTGTCCTTCACCAAGGAGACGCTGACCGGCGACCTGCTCATCGACGCGATTCGTGACGGTGACACCACGTTTCACGGGAAGCGGACACCGATTCACAAGAGCGCCCGCCAGTATTCGATTGGTGCGAGCCGAAAATCACTGTATCTGCTGACCTCGCAGTTGTCGTTTCTCCCGACCTTCCCGGCGTCGATGGAATGAGACAGTCGCGACACACGCGTCGCTCGCGGGTTTTGGAAAGTTGAAAGACGCCGAGAGTGAGATTTGAACTCACGAGTCCGAGGGACAGTTGCTTTCGAGGCAACCGCCTTGGCCGGGCTAGGCTATCTCGGCTCCATCAGAGACTTCCAGCGTGTTGCGTTTATCCGTTTCGATTTTTGCTGGCCCAAAAGCATGAAATTCGGTAGACATAAACGCCCACCGAACCGCGATATGTGCATGAATGTCACGGAGGCGAGCGCGGAGTGTGCGGCCGTCTTAGACGGTGTGAGCACCGCCGTCATCGCAGAGCGCAACTTTCTCGAAAGCGTCCTCATGGGTCTCGTCGGACAGGGCCACGTCCTCATCGAAGACGTGCCCGGGACGGGCAAGACGCTCACCGCCCGGAGCTTTGCGAAAGCACTCGGCCTCTCGTTTTCGCGCATCCAGTTCACCCCTGACCTGCTTCCCTCCGACGTGACCGGCACCCACGTCTTCAACGAAGGCGACCGCACCTTCGAGTTCACCGAAGGCCCCATCTTCGCGAACGTCGTCCTCGCAGACGAGATAAACAGAGCGCCGCCGAAGACCCAAGCCGCCCTCCTCGAAGCGATGGAGGAAAAGCAAGTGACGGTCGATGGCGACACCCACAAACTCCCCGATCCGTTTTTCGTGATGGCGACGCAGAACCCCGTCGAGCAGGAGGGAACGTTCGCGCTCCCCGAGGCGCAGGTAGACCGCTTTGCCGTCAAGACGGCGATTGGCTACCCGAACGAAGACGGCGAGTTCGACCTGCTCAAGCGTCGGGCGGCCCGTCGCGTCCAGAGTCCCTCGGTCGAGCGCGTCCTCACGACCGAGCGCGTGCGTGCGCTCCAGCAGGCCCCTGAAAGTATTCACGTCGAAGACGACGTGCTGCGGTACATGGTCGCCATCTCACGCGAGACGCGCGCCGACCCGCGGGTCAGAATCGGCGTGTCGCCGCGCGGAACCCAGCGGTTGTTCGAGGCCGCCCGCGCCCGCGCGGTCATCGTCGGCCGCGAGTACGTAACCCCTGATGATGTGAAACGAATCGCTCCCGCGGTGCTCGCCCACCGCGTCGTCCTCACGCCCGATGCGAAAATCAGCGACATCACGAAAGCGACCGTGATCAACGACGTGCTCGACGAGGTCCCGGTCCCAACCATCGACTGACCGACAGCAGACCTACCCGCGAAGCACGGACGTGAGCACCAGCGCGCCGATGAGCAAGAGCACGAGCGCGGTGAGCGAGTTGGTCGTCATCGCCATGAGATAGACGACGTAGCCAAGCACCCCAACGAGTGCGACGACGGCGACGCTGCCGCCTGCGTGAACGAGTTGCGCGCGTTTCGTCGGTGCGTTTCTCCCCAGTTGCTCCCCGAGACCGATTGCGTTCTCACCGACATCCCATGCGAGCACAGTCGCGCCGATGCCGAACAGCGTGAGCGGGATAGAAAGCCCTGACACCCCGGCGAGGAGGAGCGCAACGAACAGCACGCCTGCGCCGAGTGTTACTGCGACGCGCCGCCCGCGGAGGATGCCAATGGCGATGCTGAGAACGCCCGCGAGTGCGAGCAACACCGTAGACGGGCCTGCGTAGGCGGCGACGAACACGGCAACCAGCGCAACGCCCATCGTGAGCGCCCGGCCAAAATCGGGGGGCGTTCGGTCGATATCGGTCATTGGGCGAGCCTCCGCGTGGCCTTTGCGAGCGTCTCGGGGAGCGATTCAGCAGCGGGCCAATCGATGACGCGAATCCCAACTGCGCGCAGATTCGACAGCCGCGTCTGGCGCTCGATGCGGGCGAGTCGCTGGCCCGGCGTGGCCGTCGCCGTCGGGTCGGGGCTGAGAACGGTCACGAGGTGGCCGTAGGCGTCGAAGCGGCGGGCGAGCGACGCGATGTAGTCGTCGCACATCGGGGAGATAAGGACGAGCTGGGCGTGGCTCGGCAGTTGTTTTCGAATCTGGTTGACTCGGACTGACGGGTAGAACGGGCCGGTCGGTGGTGTCGCTGCGAGCGATTCGTGGGTCGAAAGCGCTTCTCTCACCCGGGCGCGGTGTTCGCTGTCAGAGCGCGGGCCAAGCCAGAGCGGTGTCGGTGAGAGCGTTGCCACGCCCACTTGGTCGCCCTGTGCGAGCAAGGACACGAAGGCGTGGGCCGCGGCATCGACGCTGCGCACGACCGCCGGTTCCGAGTCCTCGTCGGGGGCGACGTATGCGGCGTCGCGAGCATCGATGAGCAACACGACGGTTGCGGCGCGCTCTTCACGGAATTCGAGCGTCGAGAGTCGCCCCGTCCGGGCTTTGCGATTCCAGTCGATGCGTCCGAGTGGGTCGCCGGGACGGTACTCTCGAGTGGCGAAAAATTCGATACCCGACCCGCCCGTGTCGGTTTCGACCTGCCCGGCGTACTGTGAGGTCTGGGTGCGAAGTGGAAACGTGCCGACGGGGGGCAACGGCGCGACGCAGGCGATGGACGAGTCGCACTCGATTTGAACCGCTCGCTCGACCGTCCCGGGCAGGTTCCGCGCGAGGGCGAGCAGTGGCTGGAACTGGTGACCGCCGCGCACCGCTTCGATGGTGTATGAAAGGGTCACAGATTCGCCCGGCTTGAGCGCGGTCGCACACCGCGGTGAGCCACCGACCACGTCCACACCCGGCGGAACGCCGTCGGTGAGTCTGAGGTCGGTGAGCCTGCCATCGCCGTCGTTCATCACGGTCGTCGTAACCTCGACTTCCTCGCCGGGGTCTGGCGTTTCCGTCGAGACGGTTCGTGACACCTGCAACGAGACCACAGGTGGGGTTCGAAGCTGGGCGTAGGCGGCGAAGCCAACGCCGAGGACGCCCGCGAGCAACACCGCGGGCCGATTCGTGAGAACGCCGAGCGCGCCCGCGATGAAGGCGACGACGCTGATGCCCGTCCACCGGCCAGTCTGTCGGTCGATGTTCGTCCCGAGGGCTGGGAGGGCGTCCGGGTCGGGGCGCAGGTGCTCGCGCATTCAGCGCTCCTCCGTGATGAGCCGTCGGTTGAGCGCGTCGATTACGTGTCGGGCGCGCTGTTGAAAAAGCGACTCGCTCATGAGCGAGGTTCTGAGAAAGCCACCGAAGAAGCCAGCGTCGTCTACCTCCGCGGCGAAAAACGCCGCGGCGTGAACGTCGTCCGTCCACGTCCCCTCGCGGAGTTGGGCGTTGGCCTCCGCTTCCGAGAGGCCGCCGTAGCGCGTGAGTACGTCGATGGTCGCCCGTTCGAGCCGGTCTCTGACCGCATCTCGACGGCGGGCACCGCGCATGCGCCCCATCGCCCCGAGGACCCCGAACCCTTCGTCGAACTCGGCACCGGGAATCGTGACGGGGTCGCGGTACTCGACCGGGTGTGTCGTGGCTGCCTCGTCGGTCGAATTGAGGCGGTCTGTGGCCGCACTCACGGCCTGGACGAGCGCCACGACGCCGAGGATGGTGACGAGGAGTTGGGTTTGGCTGACGCCGTCGAGAAGGCCGGGAACGAACGCGACGGCGATACCGCCGAGAACCGCACCCGCGCCGAGAAGGGAGAACAGCGTGCGACTTCCGTTCATGTCGCATCCGCTCCGTAGGTGCGTTCGATGCGTTTGAGCGCGCTCACCGCGCGACGTTCGTGTTCTTCGGTGGCCGACTGCCCGCCGTAGCGCACGTCCTCGAACAGCCGCGTGAGTTCGGCCACATCCTCACGTTCCATCCCCGCCGCGACGGCCGCATCCGCGAACTCTGTGGGCGTACTCGACTGTGGATTCGGCAGGTCGAGGTGGTCGGTCATCGCCTTCCACGCGCGGTACACCTCGTTTTCGGGTTCGCCGCCGAGCTGTTCGATACGGCGAGCAGCGCGACCGGCGACCGCGCCGAGTTCTGCGACTTCGGCTGATGGCGCGCCGGGAACCGTCGCTTCCTCGTCGTCGCCCCGTACGGACTTCGTGTACGCGAAAATACCGAGCACGAGGACGAGACCGAGGAGGATGGCGACTGGCGTCGACACGGCGGGTTGGGGGGAAACCACCGAGTTCGTCACCTCACCGAGCGTGCCGCCTCCGGGCAAGGTAATGCGGTCACCGGAGCCAAACCCACCGGACCCGCTTTCGAACGAAAACCCGCCCGCACGGAGCAGGTAGTACATGAACACGGCGAGGAAGATGCCGACGCCGAATACGAGGACGGGACCTTTGACGCCGTAGTCTTTGTAGAGGACGACGATGCCGACGAGCGCGCCGACGACGATGAGGATTCCAAGGAGCTTTGAGAGGAGGCGATAGAACGGCGAGGCCGCTTCTTCGACTGGTTCGGGTGGGGTGGGGCCGCCAAAGGAGAACTCCTCGTCAGGGCCGACGCCGATATCGCTTCCCCCGACGCCAGCACCCGGCGACGACGCTGCGGTGGCGTCGAGATTCGCAGCCGCGACGGAGAGGGCGAGTACCGAGAGGAGGGCGATGGCGGCGAGCGCAACGTGCTGCCGGTTCACACGAAACGTAGGCCACGGGCAGAGTTTAGGTTTTTCCCATTTCGCCAACAGGTTCGCCGACCTACGCTTTCTGCACCCACACGTTCACGTCCTCGCGGATGTGGGCTGGCACCTCCACCTCATCGAAGTTTTCGAGGTGGATGGTGTACACATCACCGCGTGCCGTGATGTGACCCGGCCCGAGGCTCTCGAAGTGCTGGCTGAGGCCGTCGTCCCACTGCTCTGCGATAATGTGACTGAGCATGGCGAACATCGCGTCCTCCTCAGAGATGCCGTAGCGACCCTGCGACTCGACGATTTTCACGCTGCAGGTCGGACACTGGTGAATCTCGTAACCGTCGGCCGTAGCGAAGATTTCTTCCTCGAAATCGATGGCTGCGAGGCGCTCTTCCATCTGGCCGTGGGTGCCACAGACGGCCTTTTCTTCCGGCTGGTCGCCGATGTAGAGGGGGTTGTAGTCGTTGAGCATGTTCCGGTCTCCGTCTGGGCAGGTAATTGCGTTGTGGTCTCGGGTCAGTCGCTATTGACTATCGAAACATCCCGCAATAACATCTGAATCGAGATTTTCCATGACCAATCGCGCCGCCCGGTCTGCAGGGTCGTCAGTCGTTCCAAGCGCATTGGGAACCTGCTTGCCAGCAGCCGAAAATATGCCTTCCACAAATGACCGACGAAGCGACTCGTTCTCGAACAGGCCGTGTAGGTACGTGCCGAGTATGCTCCCGGTCGCCGCGCTTTCGGGGCCGAGCGGCCGAGCAACTGACCCTGCCGCGCTCGTCCGACCCATGTGGATTTCGTAGCCGGTGACAGTTCCAGAGAGACCAGCAAGCAGACCATGGTCGTCCACCTCACAGGTCGTCCGCGTCACGCGCTTTTCGGGGAGGAACTCGGTCGTAACTGGAAGCAGGCCGAAGCCCTGAATCGCGCCGCGTTCGCGCGTGCTCTCGACTTCGACGTTCGTGAGACGGTCGCCGAGCAGTTGAAAGCCGCCACAGATGCCCACGACCGGCCCATCAAAGGCGCAGATGCGTTCGCCGAATCCGGCGTCACGGAGCGCGAGCAGGTCATCGACCGTGTTCTTCGTGCCCGGCAACACGACGGCGTCAGCCGTGTCGAGTGAGTCATCGAGGGGGACGAACGCGACGCGCACGCCCGGTTCTGCGGCGAGCGGTTCGAGGTCGGTGAAGTTCGAGATGTGGGGTAGCCGAGGCACGGCAATCGTGATTGCGTCCGGTTCGAAAATGCCGTCGTCAGTGCCCCACACCGCGAGTTCCGTTTCAGTAGGTAACGAAACGCTGTCTTCTTCGGGCAAGCCGGGGTCGTCGTAGGGAAGCACGCCGAGACACGGGACGCCGGTTCTCGCTTCCAGATCCGCAAGGCCGGAATCAAGCAGGCTCGGGTCGCCGCGGAACTTGGTGATGACGGTTCCAATCACACGTTCTCTGAGTTCCGCTGGCATCAGTTCGAGTGTCCCGTAGAGGCTGGCAAACACGCCACCGCGTTCGATATCCCCCAAAAGGAGGATGTCAGCGTCCGCGAACCGCGCGGTTTCGCGGTTGGCGAGGTCGCGGTCTGCGAGGTTGATTTCCGCGATGCTCCCCGCTCCCTCTGCGACGATGACGTCGTACTCGGCGGCGAGTCGCTCGAAGGATTCTTCGGCCGCGGACTTCGCCTGTTCCCATCCGTCTTCGTAGTACGCTCCGGCCTCAAAGTTGCCGACCGCTTTGCCCTGAATCACGAGTTGGGACTGACCGTCACCGCGCGGTTTGAGCAGGACGGGATTCATGTCCGTCGTCGCTGGAACCCGCGCCGCCCGCGCTTGGACGAACTGCGAGACGCCGATTTCGCCCCAGTCACCGTCGGGCGACAGGGCCACCCGCGCGTTGTTGCTCATGTTCTGGGCTTTGAACGGGGCGACCGACACACCCGCGTCAGCGAGGGCGTGACACAGGCCTGCGGCGACCGTGCTCTTCCCGACGTGGCTCGCGGTGCCCGCGACCAGAATCGTGCGCGTCAATACTCCGTCCCTCGGCGTGCGCGTTGGCCAGCGTCGAATGGGTGTTTGTGCTTTTTCACCTCGGTCACGAGGTCTGCGCCCTCGAAGACGTACTCGGGTGGTTCGTGCCCGCCGGTCAACACGAGTTCGAGATTCGGCGGTTTGTTCTCGATGAGTGCGACCACGTCTTCGGGTTCGACCAGCCCGCGATTTGCGGCGTAGAGAATCTCGTCTAAGATGAGCATGTGGACGCCCTCCTCGGGTTCGCCGTCGAGTGCAAGTGGTTCGTCGAGCGAGACGCCCGACGCCCCCCAGAGCAACTCGCGTGCCCGGTCGAGGCCGGCTTTGGCGCGGGCTTCGTGTTCGTCGTCGTCGCTTTCGTCTAAAAAGCCGTGCCAGCCGTAACTCCCCGAGGTTTCGTAGGTGAATCCGGGGAATGCGTCGATGGCGTTGTACTCGCCGCGCACGTCTTCGACGCTTGAGGCACCGCCTTTCATGAACTGAAGGAAGTGGACGCGATAGCCGTGGCCCGCGGCGCGAAAGCCCATGCCGAGTGCGGCGGTCGTTTTTCCTTTCCCGTTGCCCCACCACACAGACACCAGCCCGAACTCCTCTGGAGAGTTCGGTTCGATGGCGCGAGCGGTCGGCGTGCGGCCCTTTCCGGGCGTGTTTTTGAGCTGTGCGTCGCGTCGTGTTTCGTCTGAGTTTGAATCGGTCATCGGTATGGGTTAAAAATGGTTGCGCGGTCTGTTGTGGTGACGCCGTATTTGGCGTCTGCAACGCTCGTTGGCATCGGCTTGTCGGGATTCCCCGCATAGCGGGCGGCGAGCGAGGCACTCACCGCTTCGCGCACGCAGGCCCGTGCGGCGGTTCCGACGGGCGTTGCACTTCCGGTGAACGTGGCGTCCTCGCCTGCGGGGTCAGCGCCGACGATAACCGCGTCAGTCGTCGTACCGGTGAACCCAGTTTTCGCGAGCAAGGTCGCGGTTTTTGCCTCGACAGCCACGCCGAGGAGCGTCGCCAGCGCGTCGTCCGCGAGCGCGCGGTCGGTACAGAGAATCACGTTCACGGTTCCCGCCTCCGGCCCTTCGACAGGCGACGATGGCTCGCCCGACGGTTCCATCGGAAGCGCCGCCGGGTTCGAGACACCCGCGGTGGCGAAGGCGACAACGCCGTCCAGACGCGCGCCGCGAAGGTGTTCCATATCGACGCCCGTGAACAGCGTCGGCCCCGAATCTGTGAAGCGTGCCTGCGCTCTGCGCTCTCTGGCGTACGCGCTGAGGTCGGTGTGTTCCCACCCCTCCGGAACGCTCACGTTGAACGCGGCGTCGGCGTCTTCGAATCCGCCGTTCCACCCGGTCGAAAGCCAGCGGCCACCGGGCTGAGAGACGCAAAGTACCTCCTCGCAAACGGTTGGCTCAAACATCACAGAGCACCGCCAGCAGTTCGTCGTTCTCGTCGGGCAAGCGAACTGCAACCCGGATGTGCGAGTCGAGACCGCGGAACGTCGTCGCGTCGCGGATGGCAATGCCGTGGGACAGCGCGTGATCGAGAAGGTTCGCCACGTCCCTGTCGCCAACGTCGAGCAAGAGGTACGGTGCGTCCGAGTGATGCACCTCGAACTGTTCTGCGAGCGCCGCCGTCATGCGCTCGCGTTCGTTCGCCACGCGAGTTCTGGTCGCTGCGATGAATGCGGTTTCGCGCATACAGAACGCGCCGACGGCGAGCGCGGGCGTGCCCATGTTCCACGACCGACGCGCGGTGAGTAGGGCGTCTCGCAGGTCGCCATCAGCCACCGCAAAACCAGCGCGGATGCCCGGCAGGCCGAACAGTTTGGTGAGCGAGCGCGCCACGATGACGCCCGGTTCGCCCGCGAGCGAGGGGTGGTCGGTGAACCCGAGAAACGCCTCGTCTACGAGTAGTGGCGTGCTAGCTTCGTGGCAGGCGCGGGCAAATTCGCGGAGCGAGTCTGGGTTGTACGCGTCTCCCGTCGGATTGTTCGGGTTGCACACGATGGCGAGCGCATGTCCCTCCGGGTCGGTTTCGAGCAGTTCGTCATGTGGCACGAACTCGGGCTGTGCGCCCTGTAGCTGTACTTCCCGGGCGTACTCGCCAAAGCTCGGATACGGGATGAGCACGGAGTCGCCGGGTGAGACGGTGCACTCGATGGCGAGGCGAATCGCGGCGAGGCCGCCCGGCGTCGGGATGGTTTGGGTTGAGTCACAACCGACGTATTCTGCCGCCGCCTCCCGGTAAGCCGCGGGCGGTTCCTGCGGGTAGGTTCGCGCCTGCTCGAAGGCGGTTTCGTACACCTCGCGGACGCCCCGTGGCACGAGTGGGTTCGTGTTCGCGCTGAAATCAAGGACGGTTGGGTCGTCGCTGCTGCCGTGGGGAACCCGACCCGTCGCGCGAATCGCCTCAGGCTCCATTCGCTCCCACCAACCGGTCGTAGCACTCGACGAGTTGTTCTCGAATGGCTGCCATCGAAACGTCGCGTTCTACGGCGACGGCGAGCGCCCCGCCCATGCCCGCGCCCTCCTTTGCAACGCCCGCGCAGTAGTGCTCCGTGGCGACGTGTTCTTGGTCATCGAATCCGGGATCGGTGACGGTGAAGGTGAGGCCGAGGTCGGCTGCAGCGCCTTGAACATCGGACGACGGGTCGTTCGCGACGAACGACGTGGTGGCGAGTTCGAGCGGGGCTTCGATGCCCTGGTGTCGAACGAGCGCGGCGGCCGCAATCTGTTGGGTGCCCCCGGCGAGCGTGACGCGAGCACCCCGAGACAGCGCGCCGACGGCGATGCCGGACACCGCCGCGAGCATCGGGTCGCCCATCTGCCGCACTGCTTCGAGTGGGTATTCTGCGCAGTCGCCGGGCGCAAGGTTGCTCGCAGTGAGGCCCTCCTCCACGACGCGTTCTTTCAGCGATTGGGGATTCTCGGGGAGCGACGACGAGGTGGCGTGGGGTTCGCCGAGTGCGGTGAGCACGCCGAGCGCCGTCGTCGTCCCGCCCGGAATGGTCTCCCCGATGACGAGGTGGTCGTCGGGGAGCGATTCGCCGAGTTCGACGCCGCGGTCGTAGATGGCTACAGCGTTCGGGACGGGGTCTCGATTTCGAATGTCGCCGCCCGGTCGGTCGCCGAGGTCGACGGTTGGTGCGCCCGTCTGTGCGGCGAGTCCCGCGTCCACGACCAGCAGTGGAAAGTCCGTGCATTCGCGTACCGCGCGCGTGACGATTGCGGGGGTAGGACAGCCATCAGGGCTCACGGGCACGACTGGCGCAAGTGTCGGTTCGCCGTACTCGATGAGTTCGGCGTCTGCGGGGGGCGTGTGCGCCATCAGCGTCCGGGTCGCGCCCGCGGCACTGATACCCTCGATTTGGGCGGTTTCGGTCGCGGCGCAGGCGAGGACGAACCTCATCGCCACGCCTCCGAAATCTGGGCGTCTGTTGGTCGATTCACGTTCACTGCCAGTCGTGGGTCAGCTGCAAGATACATGGTTTCAGAAGTGGATGGGGCGACGATGTTCACGCCCGTTGGCGCGACGGCTTGCCCCTCGTGGTCGAAGGTCAGGTCGGCGCTCACACCGAGTCGGTATTTGAGCGCGGCGGGGACACAGACGGTGAGCGAGTCGCCGTCGTAGGCGTCGAGGACGGCGTTGAGAACCTCACCCGTGAGCAACGGCAGGTCTGCGGCGACGGTCAGGACGGGTTTCAAGACGCGCGAGAGGGCGTACCCAAGGTCTTCAACGTAGCCCTCGCCGGGCGTCTCGATGTGCGGGAGCGAGTCGAGGTGGCGGGCGGTTTCGGGAGTGTGCGGTGAGACGACAGCGACGGTGCGCTCGACACGGCTCTCTTCGAGCGCAGTGATGACGGCATCGACCATCGGCTCGCCCGCGATTTCGTAGAGCGGTTTTTCCACGTCGGCGTTGAGGCGGGTGCCGCGGCCACCGCACATCACCAGCGCATCCATGCGACCACCCCCGCGTGGAGCGCGACGGCGCGCGCGAGTTCGTTGGTTGCGCCGAGTACGTCGCCGCTCACGCCGCCGAGCGTGCGGTTCGCCCACCAGAACACGACGAGTGCGGTTGCGAGTCCGGCGACGAGCGCGACGGACGCGGCAGGTGTGGGCCACGAAAGCGCCACGACGGGAAGCGAGACGAGCAGCGGGAGGGCGAACGAGAGCGGGCCAAGCGGTTCGGTGAGCGCGGAGCCGAGTCCCTCGTGGGCGGCCGTCCCGAAGCACGCGACCAGCACCATCCCGAGTTTTGCGCTGACCTCGGCGGCGACGACCACAGAGAGCGCCGCGAGTGGAAGGCTTGCGAGCGAGAATCCTGCGGTTGCGACGCCGAGAAACACGACACAGACGGCGAGAACGGCTCCGACCCCGACGGTCGTATCGCGCATGACTTCGCGTCTGCGTTCGGGGCCGCCGTGGACCGCGAGCGCGTCACCGAGGTCTGCCACGCCGTCTGCGTGGTTGATGCCGGTGACGACGAGCAGCCAGCAGACGAACACGATGGCCGCCGTCGCTGGTGGAAGTGGGAGGAGCAAAGGAACCGCGAGGAGCCCACCGATGACGTACCCCGCGAGCGGGAACGCGGCCGGAGTTCGCAAAAAGGCCTCCCACGCCGTTCCGGTCTGTCCGACGGGAACCTGTGAGAGGAAGCCGAGCGCGCCCTTGAGGGCCGTCAGAACCACGCAATCACCCCGGCGAGGAAAAAGGCGAGGACGCACGCGACGTTCACGATGCGGACGCCGCGGGTTGCCCTCTCAGAACTCGGCAGCGACGCCTCGGGATTCAGCGTGTAGGTGTCGGGTTTTCGCAGTTGGGCGTTCGTCGCCGCGGCGAGCGTCGCCATCGGCCAGCCAGAATTGGGCGACGGCGGTGCGTGTGCCCACCTTCGTGCCACGGAGAGCGCGCGCAGATTCCGGGCGGCAAGCGCAAGCAAGGCGGCGCTTGCGCGGGCGGGAAGCCACATCACCGCGTCGTCGAGGCGGGCGCTCGCGGTGCCGTGGGGTTTGTCTGGATAGCCGAGCATCGAATCGAGCGTGTTCACAGCTTTCACCCACACCGCACCAGCGACGCCGGCGGCGAGCGAGACCTGCACGCCGAGGGCGAACGCGAGCAGGGGTGCGACGAGCCCGTCTGCGAGATTTTCGGCCGCGCTCTCGACCGCGCCGCTGCGGAGTTCGCCCGGCGAGAGATTGGTGGTTTCTCGACCGACGAGACCGCGGATATGGCTGCGTGCGGTCGGATCATCCGCGTCGATGGCCGCGAGCACGTCACGGGCGAGCGAGACGAGCATCGACCGACTCGTGGTCGAAAACAGCCAGAGTCCGGCAACGAGCGCGGCGAGCAGGGGCGTGGAAATGACGAAAATCGTGCTTGCGGCGACGAGCGCCGCCGCGAGTGGAAAAAAGAGTGCAATCGCCGCGCCGACGAGTGTTGGCGTGCGCCAATCGCGGTCGAGCGGCGCGATGAGTCGGCCGAACATCGCCACGGGGTGAACGCGTGCTGGTGGCTCCGCAAAGCGCGCATCGAGCACGAACGCGAGTCCCACGGCGAGAATGGCCGACAGTCCCATCAGTGGGCCTCCAACCAGTCGGGAAACTCCGTGAGAGGGACGTCGTCTAGCAGGACGGCGGTTGCGCCTGCAGCTGTCGCGCCGCCGTCGGTTTCGGGGTCGTCACCGACGTGAATCAGGTCCTCGATGGGTGTGTCGAGCATACGGGCCACCGACTCGAACGCGCGGGCGTCGGGTTTGCGCCAGCCACAGCCGAGGCTCGTCATGATACAGTCGAACATCGGTGGGTAGAGGTCAGAGCGAATGAGCGTCCGGTTTGCGAGGTCGGGGACGCTGCAGTTCGAGAGGATGGCGACCGGGCCGCGGTCTGCGGCGGCTTTGACGGCTTCGACGGCTCCCTCGCGGGTGGTCACGTCGGGGTCGAACGCGGCGACGAGCGCCCGGCGAACCACGTTGCCGTGGCCGTCGCCACCGGTTCTGAAATCCACGTCACGGCTGCGGAGTGCGGCGTTGACGTGGGCCGGAAGCGGCACTTCCGCGCCGTCGGGAGCGTCGATGTGTACCTCGTGGTAGGCGTCCTCCCAATCGTCGGGAACGGCGACGTTTCTCGCGGCCAGTTCCGCGCCGACGGCGGCGGCCGGATTCTCCGGATACTCAGCCTCAACGAGCGTCCCGAACAGGTCGAACGAGACGCTCATCGCTGCCTCCGACTTGACGAATGCTGCGGTAGGTTGGGGAGCATGCGCTGAAACACAGTTGTTGTGACCTCTACACAAACCAATAAAAATGTATCTAAGACAAGTATGTTTGTCTTGTACGTGACGACAGCAGCTTGGAGCTGGCACAGACTTGATTGGAAAATCAATGAGCCACGACAACGCACGTACGTCAGAAGAGTAATATGAGTGTCTCTAGCACAATAATTAAGCACGCTGCATGAGACAATGGGGTAAGACGTGTCAACTCGCACGGTTCCTTTCGCTGCTTCGACGGCTAGCATCGCCGGTCTCGGAGTGGTGCTCTTCACCTTTTTTATTCTACATTTAATAGTTGTAGACGAAATCCGACACCTGTTCGACCTCCACCACATCGTGGAGTTGTGTCTGCTCGCGTTGTTCCCAACGTCGCTGCTCCTGGGCGTGGGCTGGCTCTCGCAGCAATCGTTTCGGGAAACAGTACGTCGTCGGATTGCAGGGTGGGTGTTTGGCAGCATGCTCTCTGTGGGAGCCTTGGCTTTGCTCGTCCTCTTTGCAACTGAGGTTCCTCTACTGAGTGAGAAAGCGAGTTTCATGCTGCCAGTGGCTGTGGGTATCGGGGCGAACGCGGGCTTCATCATCGGCACGAACGAAGCCCGTGCGATACAGCAAGCAGAGGCAAGCGCCCGGGCAGAACTCTCAGCCGAGTTCGCAGAGGCAGAACGCGTCCGTCTCGAACACCTAAACGACCTGTTGCGCCACGACATCCTGAACTCGGTGATGGTGATTCAAGCGATGGCAGGTGTTCTCCTCGAATCGAATCCCGACGAAACCGCCCGCGACCGCCTCGAACGAATTCGCCGCCAGAGCGACCTCGTCACCGAACTCATCCAGAACGTGCGGGTCCTCGCCCAGCTACCGACCGACGAATACGAACTCGAAGCAGTCGACCTCACGGAAATTCTTACGGTCGAAATAGCAGCGCTCAACGAAGCGTACCCGGCTGCGACAATCGACCTCACGATACCGGAGCACGCCTACGTCCACGCAGACGCGCTGGTCGGGTCGATATTCATGAACCTCGTCAGAAACGGCATCGTCCACAACGACAGCGACGCACCGCACGTCTCGCTCACCGTGACGAAAGCCGACGATACCGTGTCGGTTCGCGTCGAAGACAACGGCCCCGGCCTCCCTTCGTACGTCATGGACACCCTGTTCGAACAGCAAGAACACACAGACCACGGCCTCGGCCTCTACCTCGTGAAAACTCTCGTAGAGAAGTACGACGGAACCATCTCGCTCTCCTCGACGGGCGACGAAGGAACGGTGTTTACCGTCACGCTCTCGGCGGTCAGCGCCTCCGACGCGCTCTCGATTAGACAGTAAAATACGCCTGCAAGCGAGTCGCTGTGGTACGCCGTGCCACAAGCCTTTCCTCTGTTGCATCCGCATCGCTAGTAATGGCAGACACACAGGGTGTGGTGGGGCGCTCCTCGATACTTCGGGTCTGTGGCGACGGCGAGGCTAGCGACCGGCTCAGGGCCGTGGCCGCGCAGACGGCGACAGACACACCAGTCGTTGCCGTGAGTTCGACCGGCCTGTCCGGCATCGAACCGCTCGTCGCGCTCACCCGCGATGGCGCGACCGAGTTCTACATACAACCGGACGACGACACGCTTTCTGACGCGATTTCCGCATTCGAAGACGGGACGCTCGCAGACGACCACGCAGATTTCTCCGTGCCCCACGAGGAGACACAGTGGACGTTCCCCGTCCCCGAGTCAGGACCGCTCTCGGTCGGGGTGCGACGCACCCTCGGCCGCTGTGGCTGGGTCGTCCCGGATGCACCCGCAGATTACGACGCCTTTGCGTTCAGACACGCGCAGGAGGTAAGTGAGAAGGCAACCACGCGACTTCGAACGCTTGGCCTGCTCGGGCGTGGACGCGGCGACGGCCGCACCGACCAATCCATCATCGAGGCGTGGGACACCGCCCGAGAAACCGCGGGCGACCCGGTCGTGGTCGTGAATGCAAACGAGAGCGACCCGCGAAACCAGACCGACCGAACCCTGCTCTGTGGTGCGCCCATCGACATCATCGACGCCGCGCTCGCTGTCGCGCAGGTGGTGGGCGAAGACGAAGCTGCAGATGTGGTGTTCTACCTAAACGAAACGGACGAACTCTCCCAACGCCGGGTGCGAGATGCGGTCGCCGCCCTCGAAGCCGCGTTCGACCTGCCAACGACACCCGAAGTCGTCTCTGGCCCCGACCGCTTCATCGCCGGTGAGATGACAATGGCGCTCGAAGCCATGGAGGGCAACGACCGCCTCGAAGCGCGACTCCGGCCGCCATCGCCCGCCGCGTACGGGTTGTACGGCCGTCCCACCGTCATTCACACGCCGCGTACGCTCGCACAGGTGCGCGAGGCAATACTGTCACCCGACCACTTTGACGCAGACAGCGCAGACCCCGGCACACGCCTCGTGACCGTGACGGGTGGCGAAGCGAGCGCAACCGTCGAACTCGCTTCCGACGATTCGCTCTCTGCGGTTCAGGATGCAGTCTCCTTCTCCGAGTCGCTCAAACTCGCCTGCGTTGGCGGGCAGTTCGGTGGCCTCACGCGAACGCTCGACGTTGCTGCGAATGCACCCGCACTTTTGGACGCGAATCTAGGCACCGATGGAGCCGTCGAACTGTTCGGCACGCACACCTGCCCGGTCGCGCTCGCAGGGACGCGCTCGCGCTTCGCTGCAGAGGAAAACTGCGGGCGGTGCGTGCCGTGTCGTGAGGGGTCGACGCAGTTGGTGACCCTGCTCAGGAGCGTCTACGATGGCGACTATGACGACGGAAAAATCCGTGAATTGGCTCGCGTCATGCGCGAGACGAGTACGTGCGACTTCGGCCAGATGGCCTCGCGGCCGGTGACGACGGCGATGGCCGCCTTCGAGAACGACTTTATCGAACACGCCGCCGGGCGCTGTCCGACCGGCGTGTGCGAGGAGGTGTGAGATGAGTACCGACAAGCAAGACCCACTCCCTGGCGTTCCGCGCATTAACGACCCCCGAACGAGCACCCCCCTCACCGAGACGTTCAGTCCGGGGACGGCCAGCGACCCCGAGGTGGGCACGACGGGCGAGGAGCTGACGACCATCACTGTCGATGGAACCCCCGTCGCGCTCCCTCCCGATTCGACCATTATCGACGCACTCGGAAGCGTGGAGACGGCCGCCAACGTCCCCGCGCTCTGTTACTACGACCGCCACGAGGCGGGCGAGTCGTGTCGAACCGACGCCGCAGACGGCATTGGCCCGCGAAGCGAGTGTCGCACCTGCATGGTCGAAACCGACGCACACGGACTGGTTCCGGCGTGCAGTTTCCCGGCAGAAGACGGGCTGTCGGTCACGACGGACACATCTGGGGCGACCGAAGCCCGCGACGTGAATCTCGACCTCGTGCTCTCGAATCACAACCTCCGATGTACGACGTGCAACCAGAACGGCCGGTGTGAACTCCAGGATGTGAGCATCGAAAACGACGTGATGCACCCGCGCTACGGCGTGTTCGACGACCGCGACGAGTACGAACCGCTCGACGATTCGCATCCGTTCATCCAGGTCGACCGCAACAAGTGCATCCTGTGTACCCGGTGCGTCGACGCCTGCAACGACGTACAGATGGAGGGTATCCTCCGCATCGAAGGGTCGGGCTCGGATACCCGGATTGCCTTCCAGAACGGTGCGGAGGCGATGGCCGACTCTGAGTGTGTCTCGTGTGGTCACTGCGAGACGGTGTGTCCAACGGGGTCGCTCACGGCGAAGGGGATGGCCAATCTGGCGACGCTGCCGATTCCCGGCTTCAACCAGCGCAACTCGATTGGGAACGTCATCGAACACGAGAAGGCGGAGACGGCGGTGCAAAACGACGCCCCGAATCGCGGCATCGGCGGGATGAGCGAGACGGAAGTCGCCGAAAAATCCGGCGTCGCGCGGATGATGGCGCGGGCGAAACAGCGTGCCCGAAAGACGGCTGATGGGCTGGGCGAGAAGGCGATGAAAACGGTCGAACACACCGCAGAAGACCTCGCGGCCCGAACCCTCCCCGAAGGCTATCTGTTCTCGGTGGCGAACGCCGTGAGCGACGTGCGCCTGCGGAGCGTCGAGAAGACCGAGACGACGTGTGGCTACTGCTCTGTGGGATGCAGATTCGATGTGTACACCAAACACGACGACTTCCTCGGGGTTCAGCCAACCGACGCCGACGTGGCCCCCGTAAACGACTTTTCGACCTGCGTGAAGGGGAAATTCGGCTACGAGTTCGTGGACGCAGACGACCGCCTGACGAAGCCGCTGATTCGCGGTGCGGACGGCGCGTTCCACGAAGCGTCGTGGGACGAAGCGTTAGACCGAGTGGTCGAGGGCTTCACCGAGATTCGAGACGAGTCCGGCCCCGATTCGCTCGTCTGCTTTGCCTCCTCGAAGTGTACCAACGAAGAGGACTACCTGATGCAGAAGTTCGCCCGGCAAGTGCTCGGAACCAAGAATATCGACAACTGCGCCCGATTGTGTCACTCCTCGACGGTCGCCGCGCTCAAACAGACGGTGGGCTTTGGCGCGATGACCAACCGCATCAACGAGGACATCGGGAAGACCGACGCCTACCTCATCACCGGGTCGAACACCACCGAGAGCCACCCGGTGCTTGCGACGCGCATCAAACAGAGCGTAGACGCGGGCGCGGACTTGGTCGTGTTCGACCCGCGCAAAGTCGGCATCGGCGAACACGCCACCCAGTTCACGCGCGTGAAACCCGGCTACGACGTGGCGTGGATTAGCGGCCTCACGCGCTACATCATCGACCACGACCTCCACGACGAGGCGTTCATCGAGGAGCATACGAAGCACTTTGACGAGTTAGTTGAAAAGGTCGAACCGTTCACCCCCGAGGAAGTCGAGCGGCTCACGGACGTTCCGGCTGCCGAACTCGAACAGGCCGCAGAGACGCTCGCGGCTGCAGAAAACGTCGTCTTCGGCTGGGCGATGGGCATGACCCAACACTCCCACGGCACCCAGAACGTGCTCGCGCTCGCCAATCTCGCGCTCACGCTCGGCCAGGTCGGCAAGGAGAAAGCCGGGCTCTCGCCGTTCCGCGGCCACAACAACGTCCAAGGCGGGGGCGGCGACATGGGCACGCTCCCGAACTCCCTGCCAGGATATCAGGACGTGACCGACGAATCGGTGCTCGACAAATTCGAGGAGGCGTGGGGCGTCCGCCCGCCGAACGAGGTGGGCCTGAAAGTCCCGGAAGCGTTCGACGAAGTCCACGAGGGAAACGTCCGCGGGATGTACATCATGGGCGAGAATCCGGCGCTTTCAGAGCCGGACATCAGCCACGCCGAGAAAGCCCTCGCTGACCTCGACTTCCTCGTCGTCCAAGACATCTTCCCGACCGAGACGACCCAGTACGCAGACGTGATTCTGCCTGCGGCCGCGTTCCCCGAAAAAGACGGCACCTTCACGAACACCGAACGCCGCGTCCAGCTCGTCGGCAAGGCGATGAACCCACCCGGCGAGGCGAGACAGGACTACGAGATTCTGCAAGCGCTCGCAAACCGCATGGGCTTCGACTGGAAGTACGACCATCCCGCGGACATCATGGACGAAATTGCAGACGTGACACCCATCTACGGCGGCATCGACCACGACCGCCTCGCCACCGAAGGCGGCCTCCAGTGGCCGTGCTGGGACAAATCTCATCCGGGCACGCCGTTCCTCTACGAGGACGGCTTCAACTTCGAGGACGACAAGGCACGATTCGTCCCCGCCGACATGGGGCAACCCGGCGAGTTGCCCGGCGAGGAGTACCCGCTCACGATGACGACGGGGCGCGTCCTCTATCACTTCCACACGGGAACGCTCACCCGGCGCGTCGAAGGCATCATGTCCCACGTCGGTGAGAGTTTTGTGGAGATTCACCCCGAAACCGCAGCGGCGCTCGGCATTGCAGACGGCGACTACGTGACTGTCGAATCGAAGCGTGGCGAGATTACCGTGAAAGCCGTCGTCACCGACCGCCCGGGCAAAGGCGTCGTGTTCATCCCGATGCACTTCGCGGCAGGGGCGGTAAACCGCCTCACCAACGAGGCGTTCGACGAGGTGAGCGGTATTCCCGAGTACAAGGTGGCGAGCGTGCGCGTCAGCCCGGCCGACCCAGTGGAGGACTAACCCGTGGCGCGCGCCGCCGTCATCCTCGCGGGTGGGCGCTCAACGCGCTTTGGCGAGGCGGACAAAGCCGTCGCCCCCCTCGCAGGTGTGCCCATGATTCGACGGGTCGCAGACCGGTTGGTCGATGAAATTTCTGAACTCGTCGTGAACTGCCGCAGTGACCAGACCGCGGCCATGCGCGAGGCGATGGCAGGCTATCCGCACCCCGTGACGTTCGCAGAAGACGAGGAGCCAGATGAGGGGCCGATGGCTGGCATCAAAACCGGCTTGCGGGGGGTCGCAGCCGAGTACGCCATCGTCGTCGCCTGCGACATGCCGTTCGTGGATGCGGGCCTCGTCTCGTATCTGTTCGAGCGTGCGGCGGGTCACGACGCCGCGGTTCCCAAACTGGACGACGGCTGGTATCAGACGACACACGCGGTGTACCGCGCACAACCGATGGCAGACGCCTGTGAGGCCGCGCTCGCGGCGGGAGAACACAAGATTATCGCGCCGCTGTTCGAACTCGATTACGTCATCGTCGATGACGAGAGGATTCACGCTCACGGTTCGACGGAAAGTTTCGAAAACTGCAACACCCGCGAGGAGTTCGAGGCCGCCGCCGAACGCTTGTAGATGAGTGTCTCAGCGTTCGACGGTGGCGACGAGCGGCGAGTCGCTGGTCATCTGAGCGAGCACGACGCGTGGAACGGAGGTGCGCGCGAGCACCTCGGCTGCAATCTCGCGGCCGACGGTTTCGAGGGCTGCGTCATCCACCATATTGATGAGTGGAATGACCGTCGCGCCCTCGGGGATGGCTTTCATCCCGCCGTGGTCGCTTGCGAGGACGGTCGCAACGGCTTCAACACTGAGTTCCTCACCGAGTGCGGTGCCCGTCACGCCCGCGACGCGCTCGGGGCGGTGGACGTGTGTCTCTGTGAGTGGCTTGCCGACGACGCGCGCGCTGGCGATTGGCACGACCGTGTCCGCGGTTTTCGGCAGTTGTGGTTCGCGGTCGTTCGGCGCTTTGAGCAGGCGGGTGCGCGCGCCGTCTGCTTTGACGAGTACGGGTACGTCTGCTGCGGTGGCAAGCTGGTCTACGACGGTCGGGTCGTAGCCCTGATACCGGTCTTCGCGTTCGCGTGCGGCGACGAGGCCGAGCGGCCAGTCGTGTGCCGTTTCGAGTGCGGCGACTGGGTCGTCGGTGACCAAAACCTCGCCAACCTCGGGGTCGAAAATTGGGATGCGAACGGTGGCCGTAACGATGGCGCGCGAAAGCCGGTTTGCAAGCGTATAGAGCGTCGTTTTCTTCCCGCCCGCACCGACGACACAGGTGAGTCCGGCGTCCGCGGCGAGTGCTTCGACGATGTCCATTGGCTGGC
This sequence comes from Haladaptatus sp. ZSTT2, assembly GCF_037081775.1. Taxonomy (NCBI): domain Archaea; kingdom Methanobacteriati; phylum Methanobacteriota; class Halobacteria; order Halobacteriales; family Haladaptataceae; genus Haladaptatus; species Haladaptatus sp. ZSTT2. The sequence continues at coordinate 2,204,094 of NZ_JBAMHQ010000001.1, read as the reverse complement.
GGTACGGCCCGTGGCGAGAAAAAGACCCGCGCACGCGAGCGCTGTCGATGTAACATCGTATTTTTGGAAAGTCAGTATTGTCGGAAGATACATCTCATGAAAGCGCGAGGGTATGTTCAGACAATGACGACGGTGAGACGGGTACAGTGGCCGGATGCCAACGATATACCGCAGGGAATCATCGGACTCGGTGTCGTATTGTTTTTCTCGCATTTCTGGGAGTGGGTGGTCGATCCAGCCTCCTTCAGTCTGGTGTTGTCACCCGGCTTACTCGCAAACCTCGTCAGTACATTTCCGCTCACCGTGGGCATCGTGCTTGGTGGATACTGGCTGCGACGAAGCGACCTCAGCAGGCAGCGGTACACGCGAATTGCGAAGTGGTGTCTCGGCTGTCTGTTCCTCTTTCTCGCCATCAACGTCGTCATCATCGTCGTGCTTTTCATCGAGTTTCTGCCCGCAGACCAACAGACGTCGCTGTTGGTCGGCTGGCTTCGGTTTGCCATCGCTACGGGCGCGGCAAGTGGGCTGTTCATCGGCATCATCGAAGCCCGGGCTATCGACCGCGAACTCACCGCCCAGCGGGCGACGATTCGCGCAGCCGAACTCGAACAGCAGTCAGACCAACTCGAATTTTTCAACTCGATTCTCCGCCACGACGTGCTAAACGGGATGACCGTCATCAGAGGGCGAGCGGAACTCCTCACCGAGACCGAAGCAGACGAACTGAGGCTGAGTCACGCAGAGACCATCCTCCGGTGGAGCGACGACATCGTCCAAGTCATCCAGCGCGTCCGGCGCATCCTCGAAACGCTCACCGAAGGGGCAGAGTACGAACGCCACACCGTAAATCTCTCTGCGATGCTCGAAGCCGAGCTAGAACGGGTGAGTACGACCTATCCGACCGTTACGTTCGACGCGTCGATACCACCCGATGTGACAGTCGAGGCGGACGACCTGTTGAGTGAAGTGTTCGGCAACATCCTCACGAACGCGGTCGAACACAACGACCCAACAGACCTCACCGTAACGACGGCGGTTACCGTCGGCCCGAAAAGCGCCACCGTTCGCATCACCGACACCGGGAAAGGGATTCCAGATGGGGAAAAAGAGACCATCTTCAGACGGGGTGAGTCCAGCCACGCGAACAAAAGCGAGAATGGCTTTGGCCTCTTTTTCGTCGACTCGATGGTCACGGCCTACGGCGGTACCGTCCACGTCGTCGATAGTCAGCCACATGGCGCGGAGTTCGTTATCGACCTCCCCAGAGCCTCCTAACGGATGACAGTGGAGGAATCCATCGGGTTCAGACGCGAGTTATCACTCAGCGTCGCTCTTCGTTGCTGAATCAGCCCGTTTTGTGCGGGCTGCAGTCACCACAGATAGCGTGTCGTCGAGGGTGACCCACAACACCTCGTCATTGAGTGGAATCCCGACGCGAACCGTGAGTGGGTCGTCGGTGAGGACGGTTGTGTACTCGTGACTCGTGGCCGGGATACACCACGGCAGTGTCCAGAGCGGTATCTCGGCCAGCGTGTGGCCCTGGTCACGGAAAAACTCGATGACGGTGGGTTCGAACAGCAGCGTCTCACCCATGGTCAGGAAGGCCAGCGCGTCGCACTGCTCGCACTCGTAGACGACGCCGGGGCCGGGAAAGTCGTCGAAGTGCGCTTCGAGTTTGATGCACAGGTCGGAACTTGCGACGGCGTCAGAGCGCCCGAGAACAGTCTGGTCGGTCCGGCTGGCACATCGCGGGCAGATACCGGCCATGAAGACCAGGTAGTCAGCCCGCAGTTTGCGGTCACTCGCCTCGACGACTTCCTCGGGTGTCCGTCCGACTTGCCCTCCGGGTGGGAAAACGGCCATGTAGTGATACTGGTTACAGTCGGCGCAGGTGATGACCACTTGGTCGTGGTCGAAGCGGGCGTGGAGGATACCGTTGCAGGTGACACATTCGCCCTCCACCGCGAAGGCCGAAACTGTTGGATGGACGATGAAATTCCCGGCGACGATCGCTTGAATCACGTTGTCCCCGGCGTGGCTGAGGTGAAATCCCTCATCGGTGCGTTCGACGAACCCCGGAACGAGTTTGTTCAGGTGGTAGTTAAACTGCGAGCCGTCGCGCATTCCGACGCGCTTTCTGAGCTCGGTGAACGAAATCGGACGCTCGTTGACCGTTGCCAGTTCCCACAGGATTGCAAGCCGTGTCTCGTTCCCGATAGCTTTAAACGCCTCAGCTGGGTCGTGCCGGTTGCGCTGGTTTTCCTCCCCCAATGCAGTCATCTCCGTACTAGGACGACGGGCAACAGCAAAGTCGTATCTGGCGGGATGCGGGACGGTGGCGTAGCGGCTGAACAGTCTGCCTTTCTTAGGAAACAAATTTTCAATCAATTGGCCGATAGAAATGTTTTTCAGCTAACATATATCGTCGCCACGAACGTGGTGTTTACTGGGGAAAACAATGAAACAAGTAACCCACACCCGCTCGATTGCATCACTCCAAAGCTCGCTGGTTAGTCCGCGTCTCATCACGTTCTTGCTGCTCCTCGCAGCGCTGTTCGTGCTGAGCATGGGGTCGGCCGCTGCGATGGAAACGTTCCACGTGATCTGAGAACGACAGTGCAGGAGAACGACACGAACGATGGCACTTGAACTCCTGCTCCTGTTCGTCGTCTGGGTGACGGTTTTCGGACTCGTGGTACTCATGCCGTGGGCAATCATCAAGACGATGAGCGGAGCGCACGACGCATTTGAACTGCGCACGTATCGACAGTCGCTTACCGTCCCGGAACCGGTCACCCAACCGCGTATCGAGGACGACAGCCTCCTCGTCGAGGCTGAGGCGTGACAACCAATGAACGCACTTTTTCAGCTGGTTCAACCTGATGAAATCCACACAGAGCTCACTGAACGCGAGCAACGAGACCGGGCCGTTACTTTCCGGTTCCAACCTTCTCCGTCACGCGGAACGACGACGGTGGGTGGAGAATCCCGACAACCGTCCCCATCGAGTGGACGACGCTGATGAGCGGCACGAGCGGGAGCGCGAACACCCACTTGAACTCGGACACACCGTAGTAGAGGAGGCCACGGACGAACCAGAACGCGGTGAAGACGGCGAGTGACATCGACGCAAGCAGGAACAGCCCAGCGTAGACCACGCTCACGCCGACCAGCGCGAGGGGCAACGCGACGACGGTGACAATCGGCGAAAGCGCCCACGCGAAGTTACGGATGCGCGTCAAGGCACGGTACGGCCGCGGCAGGAGCGCGGTCGCTTCGATATTGCCCGCCGCCCAGCGCCGTCGTTGCTGGAGGATTTCACCGAGCGACGGTGGGGCTTCGTTCGAACACGTGCTCGTGGAAAGCGCGAAGTCGATGTCGAACTGTTGGGCCGCCGCCCAGACGAAGGCCGTGTCCTCGACGAGCGTCTCGCGGTCCCACGTGACCTCGTTCTCGAGTTCGGTTCGCACCGCGATACCGCCACCCCATGCGAACAGCGGGATTTGAAGACGGGCAAACGCGCGCTGTTCAATTTGGACGCCCATCCGATACACGTCTGCGAGATACGAGAGCACGGAACCGGTTCGACGCGGCCGCTCGCGCAGTTGCACGACATCTGCGTCCGGGAGGCCGTCGAAGTGCTCGACGATGCTGTCCTCGTCGAGGTAGAGAACGAACTCGCGGTCGCACGGAAGCGTCCGGCGTGCCCACTCGATGGCACGACCCTTCTGGACGGCCGTACACTCGAACTCGTCGGGGACGACGTGTACCTCCGCGCCGTCTATCTCGATGGGTTCTTCGGCGATGACGTGTCTGTCCGTGAGTTCGTCGGGCAGCGAATCGACCGTCGATTGCACGACTTCCGCAGCATCGATGGTCAGGATGCGCACTTGAATGTCGTCGCCGCCGTACTCGGATGCCGGAGATTCATACCCCGCGCCGAGGACGTAGCTCAAGGCGACCCAGAGCACTGCGGAGGCGAAAAACAGCCCCGTCGTACCCCAGAGGACGACTTCGAGCAGGTGTTCGTACGGAATCGGAAGCCCGGCGAGCCGCCCCGGGAGCGCGAGCAGGGCAAGCCCCACGACCAACACACCCCCGATGAGGACGGTGGCGATGCGTTCGAATTGTACCATACGCGAAGCTACGTCGAATACTACAAAAATCCGAAATATCGTTCTGCATCCTCCGTATCGTTCAGACCGTTCAAAACGGCTTAGGCAGAGTGAAAACCGCGCTTCTACGTGTTCTGCACATATGAATAATCATTCAAAATTATGAAAATTCTCTCCGATTCCACCGACCCTATTGGGGCTTCGATGGAGCGACGATTTGATTTTTCAACTCCTCACCCGCATCGAGGCGGCCGACGTTTTCAGCCACAATATCCGCGAGTCGTTCCCAGTGTTTTGGCGTGTGGCCACCCGTATGCGGCGTGATGAGGCAGTTTTCGAGCGTCCACAGCGGATGTGCTTCGGGGAGCGGTTCGGGGTCAGTCACGTCGAGGGCAGCGCCGCTGATCGCGTTCGCTCTGAGGGCAGAGACGAGCGCGCCAGTATCGACAATCGGCCCGCGGGCGGTGTTGATGAGCACGGCGTGCGGTGGCATCGTGGCCAGTTCAGCTTCCCCGATAAGGCCGCGCGTCTCGTCGGTGAGCGGGCAGGCGACGACGACGAAATCACTCCGCGAGAGCGCGTCGTGGATGGCAGCTTCGTCGAAACCACACACCTCGTCGGTCGGACCACCCCTCTCGGGCGTGTAGCGGATGCCGATGGTGTCCACCTCGAAGCCCTGGAGACGCTGGACGAGCGCCTGTCCAATCGAACCGAGGCCGATAATCGTGACCGTACAGCCGGTGAGTTCGCCCGACTGGAAGTGTCGCCACTCGGCGCGTTGCTTGCGTCGCCAGCCTTCGTGCAGTCGCCGGGTGAACACCAGCATGTTGCCGAGTGCTTGCTCTGCGATGCCCGGCGCGTGAATGCCGCCCGCATTGGTGACGGCAACCCCGCGGGCGGCGAGTTCGTCAACCGGAACGTGGTCAGTCCCCGCGAACGTACAGGCGAACAGTTCGAGTTTCGACGCCCGCGAGAGGAGCGATTCATCGAGAGTGATGCCCGTGACGATACGGGCGTGAGAGACCAGTTCGCGTTCCTCTGTGGGTGTTCGTGCGAGCGCGACGGTTCGGTTGGGGAGGCGTTTTCTGAGTTCCGCTGCGTACGGTTCCATCGAGAGCCCTTCTGTTCCCTCGCGGAGAACGACGATGTCTGGCGTGGAAGTCATGGAGACAGGTGTGTTGTGTACGAAAGCGGACGCTCACCTTAGTCTTCATCCCGTGAGGTGCGCTCCTCGAGCACACCGTTCTCGCTGAATCAACGTTCGCCGGGAGTTCGCCCGCAAACGTTAATCGTAAGTAAGGAAGACGTCAGTCACGACGTTCGTCTCGATAGACGTCTCTGCCAACGTTCGACTCGAACACGTTGTCCCGAAGGAAGTCGTTACTCATCGAGTCGAAGGCGATACCGATGATGTTTCCAGTGAAGGTGTTCTCCGTCACAGAAACTCGATTCGTCTCTTCGAACGATAGGCCGTATCCATTTCTGTCAAAGCGTGAGTTCAGAACCCGTCCCTTTGTCACGTGCTCTAACCAAATGCCGTAATCCCACTCGGTGAGCGTGACGTTTCGAATCACCACGTTACTACATCCGGTGACGAAGATACCGGAGGTATCGCTCACGCCAAAGCCATCGATCGTGTACCCTGCGCCGTCGAAAACGACGTCATCGGATTCGATTCGAATACACGCTTCAGAGAGGTGTGTCCCGCCCCCGTGTTCGATATCCGTCGCCAACTCGTACGTTCCTGGTTCAGAAATCGTCGTCCGTCCATCGATTCGTGTCACGGACATCGACTACACCTGCCCCCACTCAGGAACGCGCTTGCGCTCTTCGCCCTCGAAATCTGCCGTACCCGACATCGCCTGTATCGAGTGAGCGTCTTCCATACTCCAGACCGCCCCATCCTCGTGAAACAGGCCGTTGACAACGCCGTAACTCCGCTGTGGTTCGACCCACGCTGGCTTTACCATCAACGACCAGAAGAAGTTCCCATAGCCAAACTCGTGGATGAGCGGCGCCAGACTCGCATACTTCGGAGTCTGTTCGCTCGGCTTCTTTGGCGACGCGCGTGCACGCTGCCACTCGGTGAGCCAGATGGGGGATTCCACCGCATCGTGCATGTACGACACGCGCTCTAACATCGTCCGAAACATCCCTGGATTCGAGGCGAAATTATAGTGAAATTGGAGGATGTCGCTCCCCCAGTCGATGTAGTCTGCGTTATTTACCAGACTCGTCGCCCCGACAGTTAGCGGAACGCTCCCTCGTTTTGCGGCGACCCGTTCGAACATCTCCGCTGCGAACTCATACTTCGAGGATTCCCACCCCGGTTCGTTCATGACTTCGATGCCGAGCAGTCGATCATCATCGCGATACCGTTCCATGAACCAATCGACGAACCCTCTCGGCTCGTCCCACTTCTCCCGATTGAACAACACGATGCTCGATGGCGAGCTGAGCCCAATCGCGGTCTTCGGGTCGGTATCCGTAAGTCGACTTGGCGTCGGTTCGATTCCGATGGCATCGAACAGGCCGATGAGAACCGAAATGCCGCGGTCGTCTGCAGCCTGGAGGAAGTGGTCGAGAGCAGCTTCGTGGGCCTCCGGGTCTTCCAGCCACGCTTCGTAACACAGCCACGTCCGAACTGCGTTCAGGTTTACCTGCCTCGCATACGAAAGGTCTCGTTCGACGACGGCCGGGTCGTACTGCTGCCACATCTGATAGAGGTTGAAAGCTCGCGAGGGGATGTACACCGCTCCACGCACGTCAATATCGTCATACGTAGAGCGTTCTGGAATAGCCGATTCATTCGGGGTGACCGGCGTAGATGGCTCCGAATCATAGGCTACATGCTCAGGAATCGTATGACCAATCACATACCACGCAGCACCTCCAACGCTCCCAGCCGTACCCAACAAAAGCAGTTGCCGCCGTGTCAGGTCATTCGTCATGGTTGCCTCCACGCTGCCCATTGCACTTGGGCGCGATTTTTGAGAGAGCATGTAAGGAGTTGCGTTCTATGAACGTTCCCACCGAGTTGGGTGAGTACGTACTCGAACCCGGATGGCAAACTGACCTTCTCTCACCTCTCACAGCGTGCCCTTCTGCGAGGACTGCTCGGTCGAACAACGCTGTGTCGTGTCCTGGATTCCTTCGAAACATAGTTGGCTGAGCATTTTTCTGCAGGCGTTCGCCACCACTGCCCTCCCACGGATGGCTCGTCTTAGTGTGAGTTTCCGGGAGGGTTAAAAAGTGGTTCTGGCCACATTCTCGAATTCAACCATAACGGGCTGAAAACGGAGCGATTCAACCGTCTACAGACTGCTGCATCGAGTGGTCGCGTGAAGCAGGACGATAAACCCGAAAGACAGCCACCACTGAACTCTCCTGTGGTGGCATGTGTGGTGGTATTTGGGGTAACCTCAAGGACACCGCTATCTATATCCAATCGGCTAACATCATTATTAATGATGAGCTATGTCCATCACACTCGTACCAGAACGAACCGTACTGCTGATTACCGACCCACAAGTTGATTTCCTCAAGCCTGAAAGCGTCGTCTGGGATCACGTCGGTGAAACAGTCGAGGAGAACAATGTCGTCGAAAATCTGGTTCAACTGAGAGACGCTGCCCGTGAAGGTGGTATCAAGGTGTTCTATTCGCCACACTACTACGAGCAAGACGAGTACGAAAGCTGGCAACACCTGAACACTATCGATGGGATGATGTTCGAGACCCGGATGTTCGACCGCGCTGGCTCAGGGAGCGACTTTATTCCCGAACTCGAACCCGACGACAACACCTTCGTGTGCGCGCCACACAAGCAGCTCAGTGGGTTCTGGAGCAACGACATCAACACGCAACTCCGCCAACGCGACATTAGCACGATTGTACTCGCAGGAATGAGCGCGAATCTGTGCGTCGAATCACATCTTCGCGACGCCGTTGAAGCTGGATTCGAGGTCGTCGTCGTTACTGATGCAACCGCCGCTGCTGGCAAAGCCGCGCTCGATGCCGCCTACACGAACTACGGCTTCATCGCACACGAAACCACCACGACCGAGGAGATAGTTCCTCGACTCGCGCAAAGAGAGATGGCTCCAGCTGACGATTAACCCCGAACAGTCGACTTTCAGCCTTTTTCGAATTGTCCACCAATAACGAGGCCAATCGTAAGGCCAATTGAAGTTCCGATTGCAATACCCAGCGCGATATTGTTGAAGACAACCCCGAACACAACGCCGAGTCCTGCGCCGAGGGACATGCCGAGTGCGACGGCGAGGGCGAGAGTTTGGTCGGCTTCCTCCTTCGCGTCATCGACCGACAGTTGACTCATTGGATGAACAACACTTGTGAACTGGATAAATCTCTGTGTCCAATTGACTGAAAGCTCAGGCTACGTACCGATGTAGTGGAACGTTAGAAAGTGGGGTCAACAGCAGGAGTGCAGGTTATGCAGACGGTTCGATAACCGATTTCTGATCGACCATCTTTACGACCGACAGTTCTGGCATCCCCTTCACGCCTGCAGCCGCCAACCGCTCACGCATCTCTTCGGACCCAAAGAACGCACGAGGATCTTCTGCGTCATCCCAGTCGAACAGGACGACGACCTCGTTCGGATCGTCCACACTCTGGAAGGTCTGATAGCCCAGCTGTCCGTGTTCAGTGCGGAAGGAATCGTTACTGTCGAACGAGGATTTCCACGCCTCGAAGTCCGCCACGGTAGCCGTTGCAACTAAGAACGCCATTTATATCACCATCAATTATGTAGGTTTCGGGAGGGTATAAATATGCCATGTACTAGAATTGCATAGCTATCTAATAGCGGACGGCTTCTTTGCTCAGACGCCCCCCTGACCTGGTCCTACCGCACCGGGAACGATACGCACCCAATATGCTGTTCGACCGCACTAACTCACCCAACAACTGTCAGATTCGGCGTGTAAGACGTAGAATGGGTTTTCATCACCCATTGTCCCATGGGAACGGCTAACGCAGTTCGTGTGGTAGAAGACCTACGTGATGGTAACAGTTAGCGACTTCCGAAAAACGTTTCGTGGTACCCTGCTCCAGCCCCAAGACAAGGGCTACCACGAGGCCCGTGCGGTCTGGAACGGGGCAATCGATCGCCATCCTGCGGTCATCGCTAGGTGTGCAGGCACCGCGGATGTAATCGCGGCTGTGAACTTCGCACGGGACCACGACCTCGAAATCGCGGTCCGCGGCGGCGGCCACAATGTTGCCGGCACCGCCGTCTGCGACGACGGAATCGTTATCGACCTCTCAGCGATGCGAGCCGTGTGGGTTGACCCGGGCGCACGAACCGCCCGAGTACAGGGCGGTGCCCTGTGGGGTGATGTTGACCACGAGACCCAGGTCCACGGCTTGGCAACCACGGGCGGCATCGTCAGTCACACCGGCGTCGCTGGACTCACACTCGGCGGTGGAATTGGCTGGATGATGCGCACGCACGGCCTCACCGCCGACAACGTGCGCTCGGCCGATGTGGTGACCGCCACTGGCGAATTCATCCGAGCCTCGGACGACGAGCACCCGGATCTGTTCTGGGCGCTCCGAGGCGGTGGCGGAAACTTCGGCATCGTGACTTCCTTTGAGTTCGCCCTCCACCCTGTTGGTCCAACTGTACTCGCCGGCCCCGTGTACTGGGCAGCGGACGACACCGCCGACGTGCTACGCTTCTATCGCGACTTCGCGCGGGATGCTCCCGACAAACTTGGCACCGTCATCAAGTTCGGGACTGTTCCTCCTCTCCCAGCTGTCCCTGAGGAGCTTCATTGGCGACCCGCCGTTGCCATCAACACCTGCTACGCCGGGCCAGTCGACGAGGGTGAACGCGTCCTCCGACCACTGCGTGAGTACGGGACACCGCTTCTCGACCTAGTTTCGGCCAAGTCCTATTTGGCACACCAGGGTGGGCTCGACAGCACCGTCCCCCATGGATGGCACTACTACTGGAAATCGACCGATCTGCCGGAGCTGTCCGATGACCTGATTGACGTGTTCGTGGACCACGCTTTCTCGGCGGAATCACCCCGCTCGTACTCGGTGCTATTCCATCTCGGCGGCGCAGTGAGCCACATCGATGATGACGCCACCGCCTACACCGGGCGGAACTCGCCTCACAACCTCAACATCAACGGTGTCTGGCGTCCCGACGAGGAGGAGAAGTACGCCGAGTCGGAAACAGCGTGGACCCGTCGCTTTTTCGACGCGCTCGAACCCCATCGAGAGGGAGTCTACGTGAATTTTCTTGACGCCGACGACGGTACCCAACGGGTCCGTGAAGCCTACGGTGCAGACACCTACCAGCGTCTCGCCGAGGTCAAGGCCGAATACGATCCCGAGAACGTGTTCCACCGCAACCAGAACATCGAGCCGGCCGTCTGACCCGTTCTCACCCGACAATCCTGCGAAGTAACGGTTGATTCAACAACGCGTGCTGAATACGCGCCCTGCATGCACCACGACCGCTGAACCCAACGCAGACGCTGTCAGAACCCACGTGAACAGACAGAGACGATTCGTGCTTGCTACAGTGCTCGCATTCCGACTCATGGAGTGACGGAAACGTACCGAAACCTCCGAATCTATGTTCTCTCCCCGCGCTCCTTTTGCCATGAGCGACGACATCGAGAACATCACCGACACCATCCGCTATCAGGGCAAAGCGGTCTCCGACCCGGAGTGGATCCCAGCGTTCCTCGCCACCCAAAAATCGGGCGTCATCGGGCTGATTGACGACGACACGCCGCACCTCGTGACACAACTGTTCGTCTACGACGACGAGGAGGGCGCGATATACCTCCACGGCGCACAGGGCGGGCGCGCCCACGACCTCGTGGGGGCGGGCGACGAACCGCGGGCGTCTTTTACGACCCACGAGATGGGACGGTTCATCCCCGCAGATGAACCCGTGAACTTCACCGTCGAGTATTCGAGCGTGGTCGCCTACGGAACCATCTCGTTCGTCTCTGCGGAAGCCGAAAAGCGCCGCGTACTCGAACTGTTCATGGACAAATACGCGCCACAACTCATCCCCGGCGAGGATTACGAACTCATGAGCGAGGAGTCCATCGACCGGACGGCCGTGTATCGGTTCGCCGTCGAATCGTGGAGCGGAAAAGAGGGCTGGAAGGCTTCCGACCATCCGGGTGCATACGATTTAGACGCGGAACGAGAGGCGGAGTAACGTTCGGATGACAGAGTGAAGACCATCGTCTTCGTTCTCGACCAGCCAGTTCGGAGATAGTGCTTTCTGGCCCTTCACCGTAAAATTCGTATGGTACGGACGTTCTCCGATGACGAGGTGAGACGGCTTCGTCTGCGTTCTCAGCTACTCGACACAGGGACTGCCACAGACGTTCCGGACGTACTCTCCCGTGTCTGTGGCCTCCAAGCGCAGGATGCGGGGGCAGCGACGCTCGGTATTAGAACACGGAGTTCGGGCGTGACCGCCGCGGACGTGGAAGCGGCCTTGTTCGAGAACCGGAGCGTCGTTCGAACCTGGTGCATGCGAGGCACCCTCCATCTCGTCGCCACCGAAGACGTTCCATGGTTGCTGTCGGTGTTCGGCCCCGTGTTCGTCGCCCGGGGGCGGAAACGACTCAGCGACCTTGGGTTTGACGACGATGCAAGCGCGAACGCAGTCGAGACGATTCACGACGCAATCGACGACCATGGACCGCTCACCCGAGCGGAGATTGTGGAGTCGGTCCAGCGAGCCGGGTTTGCGTTCGACGCTCGTGGTCAGGCCCCGTTTCACCTCATCCTCCGTGCGGCATTGCAGGGACTCGTCTGCAAGGTCGCACCGGTAGACGGGGCTGAGGCGTACGGACTGCTCAGCGAGTGGGTGGGGATACGAGAGTTCCCGAAGAGAGAAGCCAGCTTGCGAACCCTCGCGCGGCGCTACCTTTCTGCGTATCAACCCGCATCCCTCGCGGACTTCGCCTCGTGGTCGAAATTGCCGATGGCTGACGTTCGAGCCGCGTGGGCGGCAATCGAGGACGAACGAACCGTCGTCAACGACGGTGGAGATAGAATCGAGATGTTGGCCGGAGACGTTCCCAATCAGGATGATATTCAGGAATCGTCGCTCCGATTGCTCCCCCGTTTCGACACCTATCTCCTCGGGTACGCAAGTCGGGAATTCGCTGTTTCGCCAGCAAAGGAAAGCAACATCTGGCCGGGTGGAGGTATGATTCAACCCACCGTTATCCACGATGGTCGCGCGATCGCAACGTGGAAACTTGACCGCTCGAAGCGCCAGACAGAAGTGATTTTCGTACCGTTCGACGAGTTTCTCGCCGATTGGCACGCGACGTTAGACGCGGAAGTGGAGGATATCGGACGATTCCTTGATGAAGATGTGGGCTATCGAATCGAAGGGAGTTGACGCCGAATGCGCGCTGGGTTTACTCACATTCGTAGTCGAAATCGGCTCCTCGATTTTGAGACTGCCCACTACACCACCCAAATATTCATACTAGTAATAATCCGATAAGCTAATATTACCTCCAGTTGTATGCAAAGCCATGCCTCTTGCTGGCACAGGCTTCGAATCCTGCCACTTCCCACAGATTCCGTACGACGAGGTGCACTCTGCGCACATCCGAGCAGAAATCCGACGGGGTGCGTTCGAAGACCTCGACCACCGAAGGTTCGTAAACGACCTCGTCTACGTCGAGTGGTACACACGAATCGGCATCGCACCGACGCTCAGGGCGACTACTGCCAACGGAATCCGCGCCACCATCTGGCGACTTGCGCTGAAACACCCGACCGTGTTCGACACCATTCGACGCGAACTTGGAGCCACGACGCGCAATGAAGCGTTTAACGAAGAGGACTTCGGTAAGTGGAACTGGAACGGGGAAGAAGACCCACTCTCTCGGCGCATCTGGGCGACTCGTCATCGGTGGGAGTGGAATCGAGTGTGCGATGAGAAGGCGAAAATTAGGCAGGGAACCGCAGACCGGGTGCAACTCAGCGTCCGTCCAGCATTTGCGCCGTTTCGGTTTCCGAAGCTTCACTACGACGACCTCCAGTCAGACTTCATCGTCGCAGAGATTCGACGCGGCTCGTTCGACGATGTTGAATATCGACAGTACGTGAACAAGCTAGTGTACATTGAGACGTGGACGCGCGAGCCAACTCGCATCGCGTTCAATGCAGTCCCCCATTACAAACCGTGGCTCCTCTGCGCCCAGTTCCCCGAGGAATACGACATCATCCGGAGAGAGCTGGACGCGCCGACGCGCGCAGCGTTCGAACGCAACCCACCACCCGTCCCTGCTGGCGAAGTCGAACAGCGAGGGCGTCAGCACAAACGCGAGTGGCTCGCGGTTCAAGAAGACAGTAGCCCGTCCGAATCGAGTCTGTTTGGAACGCGGCGGTGAGCACCATGCGCATCGAAGTTCCAGAGGGTGGCTTTGCAGACGAGATTACCGAACGACTCATAGATGCCATCATCGCGGGTGCGGACGAACTCGCCACCGGCGTCGCCCGCGACCTCGTTCAGAAAGACCGCTGCGATACGTGTTGCGACACGAGATTCGACTACACCGAAGACGGTCCGCTCTCTACGATAACGCACGTCGAACACATCGCCTACGAAGCAATCACGCTCATCGGATTGGCCGAACACGGGACGTTGACCTTCGACCCGGTCGCGTACGATTGGGTGTGTGTCGGCATCGAAACGACACTGGTTGTGGAATTTTTCAACCGCTGTGCGCCCCCGGAACGGTGCGCCGTGTGTAGAGACCGGAGCATCGAGGAGTGTGGTCATTGGCGGTCGGGCAGTGAATGTCCGTATCGAGGCGAGGCACCGTAACCGGAGTGAAGTCTCAAAAGTTGTCTCTCAGTGCCCGTCCCACCTTCAACGAAAAAGCGCGATTCACCGGCGGCTCGGGTTAGTCCCAGCCGTAAATCGCGTCAAATTCGGCTTTTCGGGCTTCGAACGCCTCGTACATGCGGTCGCTCACTGCCTCGGCAGACTCGTAGCCGTCGACCCGTTTGGCGACGATTTGGCTTACCATCGCACGCGTAAAGTTCTCCCACGGTTTCGACGGCGAGTTGATGCTCGCTATCTGTTCGTCGTCATCGAGAATATCGATGTAGCAGAGGTGATTGCCGCCCTCTGGGTGGTCAGGGCCAGTGCGGACACGGAGCGTCAGTGAGTCACCGAGGGCGACTTCGAGTGGATGAGTTGAATCAGTCATCGGTAGCTGGTGGAATTAGAGAATAATCGCGTCGTCACGTTCGATTCGTCCAGACTCGATGACTCGTGCATCGAGGCCGCCGCGATGTTTCAGTGCATCTGCGACTTTTCCCTTTCCGACAAGCCCCTGCATGTACCCACAGGGCTCACAGAGATTCAGCCCCTCACAGACGGCGTCACCAACCTGAAACCGTTTGCCGACGAGATGGTTGAGCGCCACGTCGCGCGTCACGACGTTCCGGCGCGCATCCCCGAGGGCGAGGGCGATGTTGTAATCCTCGCGGACGGCTTCGATGGCCTCCAGTTCGATGAAGGTGATGTCGCTCGCCTCGTTGTTCGGATTGTCTTCCCACTCGTTCCAGATGCCCTTGCCCTTGAAATAGCGGTCACCCTCGATGCCCCGGTCTTCGACCGCGTTTACCGACTCGTGTTCGACCATCTCGTCTCCCGTATCGGGGGCGGTGAAGATGCGAACGACCACGCCGTTTTCGCTCATGTATGTGGTGACATGCCACGCCACTATTAAACTAGAGCCCACGGTCTGACTGGCTCGTTACTGGGAGTCGTTGCTCACCCACGCCAGAACGTTGCCTGCGTGCTCGTCTGGAGGGAAAATCGGATAGAAGACGTGTTCGATTCTCCCGTCAGACACGACCAGCGTCAACCGCTTCAGATAGTCGGCCCCCTCAATGGTGAACGTCGGTAACTCGAGTGCCGTCGCCACCTCCCACTCGGCATCGCTGAGCAGCTCAAAGGGAAGGTCCAGCCGGTCACGGGCCTCGCGTTGGTACTCACTCGTCTGTGTAGACAGTCCGTAGACCTCACCGACCCCACTCTCTCTGAGCGCCTCGTACTGACTGCGAAAGCCGAGCGACTCGGGCGTACAGCCACGGGCACCCGGGACCGCTTCCCAGCCCGCTGGAATCACGTCCGTGTCTGGCCGCCCCGTCAGCGGATAGACATAGATGACCGTTCGCGGCGGAAGCTTGTGGAGAGAAACGGTGGTGCCGTCGGTTGCTGGGAGTGACAGCTCAGGCAGTTCCATCCCGCGGAGATGGTCGGCCGCACCATCGTCTTCCGGTACTGGGAGGTTGTCTGGCAATGGGAAGTCCTCTGACATACACCGGTCAATCACTCACACAAAAATAAACCCCTACTATCTGTCCAATAGTTGGACAGTGGTCAAAAAATAGATGATTTTAGAGATTGTGTGCAATTTTTAGGTGAGCGTCGGCGGCTGTATCACAGCGACAGTTCGCTGCCGACACTTTCGGACACTGCGTGGTCATAGATATGCCCAGCCACCGCCGCATCCATCACCGCAGACCCGACGCTTTCAACGACGATGACGTCCTCGGGCGACGCTCGCTTCGCCTCGCCAGTGAGCAGGTCCGAGAAGGGAATGAGGTCGTCCTCAGCGAGAGCACTCTCCAGAATATCGCCAATCTCGGCCACCTCTTCTGGGACGTCCGCAAACACCGTGCTCGCCCCTTCGATTGTTTGCGCATCGAGTTCCTGCATCTCGGCGGTGTACGCACCGATTCCGACGACAGTCGTTCCCGGTGCGAGGTGGGCACCCGAGAACACCGGTACGGTACTCGTCGTCGCGGTGATAACCAGCGTCGCATCCGAGACGGCAGCTTCGGGCGATCCGGCCGTCTCGATAGGCACGTCGAGTTCCGTCGTGAGTTCTCGGACCGCCTCGGCAAGCATCGATTCGTTGTGGTCGTACAGGATAATGGATTCAACCTCTGCTGCGGTTGTCACCGCGCGAATCTGCCAGCGCGACTGCGTTCCCGCACCGATGACGGCAAGCGAAATCGGTCCTGCACAGAGCTCTCGTGCGGCCAGTCCGCCGATGCAACTCGTCCGCGCGGCCGTGATGACTGAGCCATCCATATACGCCACTGGAAGCCCGGTTTCTGCTGCGTTCACCGCGATTTGGGCGTGTATCGTCGGCAGCCCACGACGCTTGTTCTTGGGGTGGACGCTCACGAGTTTCGTGGCGAAATACTCGCTGCCGTGGATGTACGCAGGCATGACGAGTCCTGTCCCGAGCGGTTCGTCTGGGTGGCTTGAATCGAGTTTTTGCCCAACTGGAAAGTGTGGTCGCTCCGGCCGTTCGACCTCGCCACGACCCTGTTTGCGTAAGGCGTCTTCAACGACGGAGAGAACGTCTTCAATATCAAGAAGGCCTCGAACGTCTGCATCCGAGAGAATGCGAGTCATTAGCACTCAATGACGGAGATGGCGTGTAGTTCTTTCCGTCTTCGGCGCAGGTCGCTCACTGCACAGCGGGGAAATACACGGCACTCCAGTCGTGAAATGGCAGTGTAATCCTCATTTATTTTCACACATTCAAAACGGATAGAAACCCATAAATAGGGCGATTCAACTTATCTTCGAGACATAGTACCATGGCAGGGGAACTCTCCCGCGTCCTTTCGAAGCGCGACATTTTTGTGCTCGCCTTCGGCGCAATGATTGGGTGGGGTTGGATCGTACAGACCGGCTACTTCATCGACCAGAGTGGGGTATCCGGCGCAATCGCGGCGTTCATCCTCGGCGGGTTCATGGTGAGCGTCGTCTCACTCATCTACGGCGAACTCGCCTCCGCGATGCCGTTTGTCGGCGGCGAACACAGCTACAGCCTCAAGGCGCTCGGGCCGATTGGCTCGTTCGTGTGTACGTGGGCGCTCATCTTCGGCTACGTGAGCGTCGTCGCCTTCGAGGCAATCGCGCTCCCGAGCGCACTCGCCTACATCGTCCCCGGCTTCAACGTCTTCGAGCTGTGGACCGTCGCCGGAAATCCCGTCTACGCCTCGTGGGTCGCCACCGGCGTCATCGGTTCTGTCGTCATCACCTACCTGAACTACCGTGGCGTTCGCCCCGCCGCGCAGTTCCAGGCCATCCTCGCGCTCGTCATCACGCTCGCCGGCGCGACGCTCCTCGCAGGCGCGCTCTTTAACGGTACCTCGCCCGCAGACCCACCGTTTGCCGGCGCGGGCATCGGCGGAGTGTTCACTGTCGCCATCATGACGCCGTTCATGTTCGTCGGCTTCGACGTGATTCCCCAGGCGGCAGGCGAAGCGAACATCTCGCCAAAGCTCCTCGGGAGCCTCATCGGCATCTCGGTCGTCTGTGCCGCCACGTTCTACATCGCCGTTATCTGGGCGGCCGGACACGTCGCCTCCGGCGCGGTGCTCGTAGACAGCGCCCTCCCCGCAGCCAAGGCGATGGAAATCGCGTTCAACAGCCAGACCATCGGCCGTATCATGGCGCTGGCCGGACTCGCTGGCATCCTCACGAGTTGGAACGGGTTCGTCCTCGGCGCGAGCCGCGCGATTTACGCACTCGCAGACTCAGAGATGCTCCCCGACTCACTCGCCACGCTCCACCCGAAACACAACACGCCCTCGACCGCAATCGTCCTCGTCGGCGGGCTCGCCGCGCTCGCACCGCTGTTCGGCGAGCAGATGCTCATATGGATTGTCAATGCGGGCGGCCTCGGACTGGTCACCGCGTGGTTCCTCGTCGTCATCTCGTTCCTCGTCCTGCGCTACCGCGACCCCGCGATGGAACGGCCGTTCAAGCTCCCCGGCGGCTACGCCGTCGGCGCACTCGCCCTCGCGTTGACTGTCTTCTTCATCGGCCTCTACATGCCCGGGTCGCCATCTGAACTTGGTGTCTACGAGTGGGCAATCATCCTCGCGTGGTGTGTCCTCGGTGCCGTATTGCTTGGGCTGGCCGGTGGCTTCCCGAGCAGGAGCGAAGCGCGGTCGCATCTTCGCCAGCAAGAATTGAACGACTGAACGGCGGAACGAGAAAATCGCGATTTAGGTAGCATTTTTATCCGTATCACCCTTGAACGACCGACGTGGGTGGGCGACGCCGACTCAGCCTAGAACGTACGAGAGAGGACAACAGTTCTGGTTCCGCCACCGTCCGGTGTTTTCGCCGTATCGTTCGATGGCGAGTTGCCGACGACATACATTGTCTGTTGCACGCCAATTTAGACAGCACCTGAGTAGACTTCAGCGGTTGTGCGCAATAGCAGGAACAGTTACCTCAGATACTGTGTTCTCGATATTCCCTAGTGGGCTTTTTCGGGTCGGGGTCGCTCGACGTGGAATGAAATACGTCCTGCTGGCTGCAGTATTGTTATCATACCATCATTATTATTACAGGGCCACCCTACCAGCCACCTATGGCGATGAGGATAGCGACCCGTCTCGAGGAGTTCTTCACCAAACGGGCGGAGGGGAACCTGCGAAGCATTATCAAATACGACCACGACGGCACCGAGGTGGTCTATCTGCGCGAGGACGTAGCCGCCCGTTACTCCGCCGAAGAGGTCGAGGAGGCGGTGGAAGACTCGGTGATGGAGTCGTTGTTTGCTCCGGTGTATGGGGACATCTACAATGATGACCACGGGGAGTTGACGTGCATGATCAAGTGCTTCGAGAACGTCATCGAGATGAATTTCGTAGTGGACGACGGGGTGGGCGCATCGGTGGCGCTGGATGCGAATGCGATGACCGGAGCACGGGGTCTCGTCGCCGATGCACGGGCCATTGTCCTCGAAGAACGGGAATAGCGCGCCACCCTCCGCAACCAAGGCGGCGACAACCGCTGTCGGGCATCCTCAAGAGAAATTTCGGAGTTTCGATTGGCGTGGTATTTCTATGGGAATCTGCATCAGTTTGGTATCAGTTCAGCTGCTGAATACACCCTCTGTATCTTGCACGCCACTTCTCTCAATCTCCGAGGATTTCAGCAAAATCTTCACACTCGGAGTTCGGGCTTCAAATCGGTGGAGCTATCGAACAAAGACTTCTCAGGCACTCGTTCGGTTTCCACAATCGGGTTGAAACCCCGGAAGAAGGCGTAAGAATGGGGAATTGATGTGAGTGTGGAGCGGACCGTGAGGGGGATCGGGTACAGAAGACAGATTAAAGATTGTAGGAATAGCGACCTCCCAGCACCTGTATTCGACGGAATTGAATATTCCAATCGCGCACCGAGAAGAGTTGTGATGCTCGTAGAAAACCAGTAAAATCGAAAACCGCCAGACGTTAACCGATTGTGGAAATTCTGAAGGCGAAATTGACTCTCAAGCATGGTTCATCGAATGCCCACCCGAATATCAAGCACCCCACAATATCGCCCTCCTCAACGCCTCTCACACCTGTTCACAGGCTTCAAACTACAAACCGACCACCACCTCAAAACCCCCCACACTCACATCTACATCTTACGTACAAGCGCTCTACCGGGGAAAAACACCGATTGTGGAATGAATGGCTGAATTCCCGAATACTAGAGGAGGCGCTCTAAAACTCCGGCTCAAGGCGAAATAGAAAGATTTCGATGAATGGGTAGAATTGGCCGGTCGAATGAGGATGGAAGAGAAATCAAATCGCGGGCTTGAGAGGCTCTATGGCGGCAGATCACATGAATACACTTGGAGAGAAACCGAAGAAGAGCTCCTGAAATCGGTCCAAAATCCGATTGTGAAGCAGGACTGTGAAAATCGAACCGAGTGGAAGTAAGGGTCAAATCAGTCTAAGGGGATGCTTTTGATTGGGGTTGTTGAGGAAAACCAAAGTTCTCTGAGCATGAAAACTCGCATACTGAAGTCGATTGTGGAAATTAAGGTGGCGTTTGCGAAACCACGGAGTTTCTCTCGTTCTACAGGCAGTACAAGGCGAGTGCCCCGAGGCTTGACCTCGGGGGTGAAGCCGACAACGCCCAATCTATCAACGATAATCTATACCTTTACAGCACTTGAGTCCGTCGAATAGTGTATGGAGAAGTCGCTTACGAAGACACTCGTCTTCCAACTCCAACCCGATGACGAGCGACTTCTCTCCGAAGCGTATCACGAAGCCCGATGGGTGTACAACCAGACCATCCAGTTAGCGACAAACGGAATGGACTGGGACAACATCTCACCCCGTCTGGAAGACGAGGCAAACCTCGTGAAGAACACCACGCAACGAGTCGTCGCCAAGTCGTTAGACGCACTTCAGCAATCCTACGACCGAGACGACTACAACACGCCCAGTTATGAGAAAACTGGCCCATACCCGTTGAGGATGAACTTCACCGAAGGATACAACCTTACGCTCAAAGACGACGGGATACACTACCGAATCAGTGCCAAACCATACAACCCAGTCAACGGCACGCTTCGTGGTTCGCCTGACAACCTCGAACTTCTCGAACAAGCCCTCGAAAGCGACAAATGGCGTGTTGGAACAGCCGAAGCGATAGTTCGCAACGGAAACCACGAACTGCACGTCAACGTCACTCACCTCGAAGCGACCGTCCACGACAAACACGACGCTCAAACCGTCGTGGGAGTGGATATTAACGAGGACTGTGTGGCGCTTGCCGCCCTTCGTGAAGACGACCTTGTGGATTCGGTGGTCATCGACTACCCGGAAATCAAACACGAGCGGCATCGATACTTCACGATGCGAAAGCGGATGCAGAACGTTGGGCAGACAGCGTTCGACCGTGTGTTCGAGAACAAAGAGGAGCGATACGTCCACGACCAACTCCACCAAGTCTCCCGCCAGATTGTGGAGTGGGTTCAGCAATTCAAGTCGCCACTCGTTGTGTTTGAAGACCTCAAGCATATGCGAGACTCGATTAACTATGGCACTCGGATGAATCGTCGGTTGCACTCATTGCCGTTTCACAAACTCCGTTCGTTCGTCGCGTACAAGGCGGCGTTCGAGGGGATTCCAAGCGAAGATATTGACCCGGCTTACACCAGTCAGATGTGTTCTTTTACGGAGTGTGAGCATACGGCTCGGTCGAATCGTCGGAAGAAGCGGTTCAAGTGCAAAGCGTGTGGTCGGCAAGACCATGCTGACCGGAATGCGGCAGTGAATATTGCGAAGAAAGGGTTGGAGTCGTTGAATCGAAATGTGCCTGCTCTCAAGACGTTGCCGAATATTCGGAAACTGCGACGACAGGCATCGGGCTGTGTGAATCAGCCGACCGTGTCCCAACCGACCGTTCGAGGCTATCAGGCCGATGGTCGAGTGGGAGTGTCCGACTAACCCACGGGAAGCCTCGGGGCTTGACCCCGAGGAAATTCACGCGTCGCTACTAGAGACGTTCTGAATTTCGAGGCCAACCTCGTCGAAGACGATGTCGATTGCACAGATTTGGTAGGTCGTGTCGTTCACGGTGATGAGAAATCCATCAGTCTCAATGTGGGACTCTTCGAGGGTGTAGTGAGCCTCATCGATAGATTCCTCCGGTAAGCCAGTGCCACGGAGGTGGGTGTCGCTAATTGTGACTTTGAGATCGCTGATAGTCATGTCGAAACTGCCGAGTTCGACGACGGAGGAGTCAGAGGCGGTCGTGTCGCCGTCACTCTGGGCAGCAACGCCGCCCGTTCCTGCGATGAGGACGCTCATTACGACGAGCATGCCGATGAGTGCCGCTTTCTTTGTAGTCATAGTCGATATGATCCGCATCGACGGCTATTCCTCAGAGTGTAATAGTGGGTGGCGATTGTTGAACCACAATCCCGATTGTTTTATTCAATCCGTGCTGGTCAGTACGATGACCGCCCTGATTCAGCGTATGTGGTTTCGTGAACCTGCCGTGTGTGGGTTTACACACATCATAGAGTGAACTGTTCTGCTGGAATGACTGTTTTTAGCGTAGGTGGATGGTCTGAAACCGTCAAAAAGGCACGAAGTTGGCGATGGTCTGGAAGGCGAGTGATGGGGGTGCTTCCACCTTCCAGCAAGCAGTTGCGACTGCGGGTACGGATATTCCCCAACGCTACGACTGGGATTCACGCGAGGCGGCAGTCGAAACCATCCGCGGCCGACTCAGCCCTACCATCGAAACGCTCGAAACTTCGCGGATAGAGAAAGGCACCACCTACGAAATTTCGACGAATCAGACCGTCGCTACGTCGTGGGCGACGGCGAACTGTCCGGCGGCTCAGAAGCCGAATATCGGGACAAAGCGGAACATGAGATAGGAACCAACCGTCGCGATGGCCGGCACAACGTTCTGCATCAGGACGACCCGAGCGGTCGTCACCGGGTTGAACAGCGCCCCTGGGCGGGGGATGTCCTCGGGGTTCTCCGCGCCGATGGGGGGAAGCGTTTCGCCCTCCTCGTCGGCTGCCAGCGCGTCGACCCTGACAGGTGGCCCGCCGTCGCTGACGACTATCTCAGAGGCGGTCATCGGTCGGGTCGCCCGCCCCCAGCCCAACCCGACGATAGACATCGTCGCGATGATGACGAAGCTCGCGGGGATGCCGAGCGCCGAGAGGAAGACGACCAGCGTCGAGGAAACCGACGCGACAACGATGGCCGCAGTAAGGGGGAGTTCCGTGATGTCACTGCCCATCGTCTCTAAGGTTCGTCGGGCGATGGTGAACGCCCCGATGGTGACGGCGATACCACCGAAGATGATGGCCGGGTTCATCGCCAGTTCGCCACTGCCGACCAGCGGTGCGACGGCGTTGGCGATGTTCGACGTTCCCGAGGAGAAGGCCATCAGACAGCCGATTGCGACGACGGTGAACGTCCCGCCCAGCTCCCGACGGTTTGTCGTTCGGTGGACTCGTGGGATGGGGATACGGCCCGATCGGTCGATGTCGAACAGGGGCCCCGTGCTGCGCTCCATCGCGACCATCCCGTTCAGCCGGGCGTAGAAGTACCGACCGATGATCAACGAGACCCAAAACCCGATGATGGGGGAGACGACCCACCAGATGACGATCTGGCCCATCACGGCGAGATTCAACACGCCACCGGCCAGCCCGAGGCCGGCGATTGCACCCACAGCAGTCATCGAGGTCGATGCTGGCACGCCGAAGACGTTCCCGACCAACAGTGCAATCCCGATGAAAAAGAGAACCATGATGGAGGATTCGGGCGTGAAGATACCGGTATCGACGACCAGTTCAGTGCCGAGTTTCGCCACGACGTTCCGGCCGAGCGTCCACGCACCGATGAAGAAGAATACGCCCATCAGTCCCGCGGCAGCGGGCTTCGAGATGGCGTCGGCACCGACAGCAGGCCCGAACGCCGGGCCCGTGGTCGACCCACCGATGTTGTAGGCGACGAACATCGAAACAAGGACGCCAGAGACGAGGAGGACGCTAATCATCGGTCCTCTGTCTCGTCGTCCTCGGTTGTCTCGTCCTTTTCCTTCTTGGCCGCCAGTTGTTCTTCCAAGGTTTTCTCCACTGTTTCGCCAACCTTTTCGTCGACCGTTTTCTCGACAGTCTCGCCAACCGTCTTCTCCACTGTCTCACCGACTGCCTTCTCGACGGTTTCCCCAACCGTCTTTTCAACCGTTTCGCCAACCTTCTCGTCAACCGTCTTCTCCACTGTCTCACCGACTGCCTTCTCGACGGTTTCCCCAACCGTCTTTTCGACCGTCTCGCCGACCTTCTCGTCAACCGTCTTCTCCACCGTCTCTGCAACCGTTTTCTCGACCGTCTCGCCGACCTTCTCGTCAACCGTCTTCTCTACGGTCTCGCCAACCGTCTTCTCCACTGTCTCACCGACTGCCTTCTCGACGGTTTCCCCAACCGTCTTTTCGACTGTCTCTCCGACTTTCTGGTCGACCGTCTTCTCCACGGTTTCTCCAACCGTTTTCTCTACGGTCTCGCCAACGGTCTTTTCGACCGTCTCTCCCACCTTCTCGTCAACCGTCTTCTCCACTGTCTCGTTGACCGTTTTCTCGACGGTCTCCTTTACGGCCGTCGTCATCCAGTTCGGGTCAAAACGAGCCATCTTCCAGACAACGTGGAGGACATAAGAGACCAGCACCCCGAACCCGAACGCTAGCCCGATGGCAGTCCCGGCGACTACGATCAACCCGACCGAAACCGCGATTAACAGCCCGTAGGTCAAGTCGACGATGGAGTCGACGCGGCTCGGGTTCACGACCAACCCTCTCCGACGGTCACCTGCCCCGGAAGAACGAACCGGGACTCAATAGCTGTGAAAAAACACATATAGATTAACGACTCCGCTCGCCCAAGTAGCTTGGCAAAGTACCGTTGGCCAACAGGGCGTCAGAACCGGCGAGACATACCAGCACTCGGAACTACAATGTCCCTGCCTCGAAGCAAGCGTCCGGGAGCGTCCTCCGTCTGTTGTATGGTGACGTATAACCGAGATAACCGAAGCCTGAGAACGCTGAAGTGAGCGAACAGAGCCGTCTCAGTCTGTGGAGTTGCACAATCGGGTTCGAACCCCGGGGAAAGTGCTGAAAATTGAGTTTTGCGGTGAGTGGAGAGCCGAGCGCGCGCTGCTCACACGGTCACCGTCGAAGCTACAGCCAGGAGAGGGCGTAGCCACCTGAGAGCGAAACACAGCTCGGGCTGTCGCCTTCGACGTTAGCTCGTATCGTTGCCGTACATCTCAAGGCCCGCACAGCCATTGTCTTCGACACCGCGTTCGATGTCGCTGTTTCGAATCGTCACATCCGAACTCTGATCGCTCAGTTGGATTGCCTCATAGCCATCTACCGACTGGGCGTTCAGGTCCTCAATGAGGAGGTCGGACCCCTTCACGACGAACGGGTAGGCAGCGGCCGTCTGTTGTCCGCCAGAGACGCGCGAGCCAACGCCGTCTAACCACATTGCCTTCCGGCCGCGGTCGCCCGTCTGATTGTAGTTGACGTTGTGGAACACACAGTTGTTGCGTGTACTGCGAATCGCAGTCGGCCAGATGTACCCCTGTGCGTCGCCAGTGATATCCAGGTGCTTGCAGATGACCGCGCCTGCGTCAGAGCCGTTGATTTGGATGGCGTTGCCGCCACGCTGAATCTCGATATCGGAACGGGTGATTTTCGTCGAACCAGCATTGGATTGGACGACGATGCCGTGATTGACTTCGTCACCAACGTGCACGTCAAGACGGCTCAGCCATGCGCTCTCGACGTCGTCCATGACGGTGAGCGCGTGGCCGTTCGGCTTCTCCAGTCGAATCGTGGTGTCGTCCACCCGAAGGTCAGACCCTCCATCGAGGCGGATGCCCCGCTGGTTCTGGTTTTCGTCGTGTTGCTGGTCAACGACGACTTCTGCACCGGTGATGAGACAGTCGTGACCACTCATTCGAATGCTCGCAGCCTCACTGTTTGCGAAGCGGCCGCCGTTTACGATGACGCGGCCTTCTGAAGGAGTGTAAAGACCGTTGTCCGGCCAATCGTTGAGTTCGCAATCCTTGAACTCAAGTTGTCCTACGTGACTCTTCGAGGTCATCAGCCCAGATGGGCCGCGCCAGATGTCACCCGGTGCGTTCTCGGAGAACGCCCCACCGTCGTTCGCGCGAAAACGCTTGACCATGCCCTTGCCGTCTGCTGAGAGGATATTGAATAGCCCTGGGCCGAACGTTCCACTGTCGTGGCGACCGACGACCGTGATGTCATCGACAAACAGTCCATCCGTGACTTCTGCTTCGATGACGCGGATGCCCGTATCGTCGGCCCGAAGGTCGACCGCGAACCCTTGGACGCGCAGATCGACGCCAGGGTCGTAGTCAACACCGAGTCTGAAGAGCCGATACTGTGGCCCGTCGAAGTTGTGGTAGTTTGCGGGGACGAGCGTGGCGTCGTCGCCAACCATCCCAAAGTTTTCGAAGCCCGTAAACCGGAACTGCGAGTCCATGAAGTACCGCCCTGGTGGGAACTTGAGTAGCGTGTCGTCTGCTGCATACTTTTCTAAAATCGGCGTGATGGACTCGTCGCCGGAGTTGTCCGCACCGGCGTCGTCGACGATGTCGATGACGCGGTCGTACCGGTCTTCGACGTGTGATGCAGCCGCTGTACCTGACGTGAGGAGTGACGCGCCCGCCGCGGTTGCCCCAAGTGCACCCAGAAAAGACCGTCGTCCGAGTGTGGAGGAGGTGTTTGAGTTGTGGTTCGAGTCTGTCGAGGGAGTCGTGTCGCGCATTGTTATCTTAGCCCGTAGGGTCGCTGCTTTCGAACTGCGAGTCTGCGGAGATGATGGACAGCTATTGGCCCCGTAACATCAGCCAACAGCACAATACAACTTTACTGATAGTAGGTTCCGTGTGAGATACCGACCACACAGACACAACCCCCGACACCACAAAGCACTTATGGAGTGGATTTTTCACCAAATATGGACGCTTCAACTGGCGGCTTTTCTGATAATTCGACCCCTAAGCGAAATAGTAAGGAAAATTATAGTTTAAGATTTGGTAAAAATATATGATAATTCTAGTAGAGGTGCCTCGTTCGAGTGAAATCCCGTTGTATGATGGGGGTTCTGGTCATTTCACTCGATTCGGAGGGTTGCCAGCATCTCTCCTCAGCGAAGCAGTTTGGCTGGCGAAACTGTTGGCTGATTCACATGTGTCACTTCCAGCGGACGTTGCCCTGCAAACTACGTCGAACCACGAGTTCCACGCATCTCTGATTCGGCCTGCACTTGGAGAGTCGGGTAGCGAAATCGGGGGTTAGCAAGACCAACGTGCCACCATTTAACAATTCAATATCATTTTGTGCGGGGGTCGATTTGCAGGTTCTGTTCCGAACCTCGTGTTTTACGAAGCCCCACTGTTTCGACGAACCGGAAGTCGAACGTGTGCTGGTTCACTTCTAGACCTGGGCCAGAAACAATAATAAGGCAAAAATCGAAGCCCGACCCTGAACGATGCCCTCCGACCCCACCCGACGAACCGTGTTGAAGGCGGCTGGGAGCGCCCTGACACTCCCCGCGCTGTACGCTGGAACGAGCGCAGCTACCACCGCAGGCACGTCACCAGAACTCGAAAAGTACGTCCAACCGCTACCGATTCCGACTGAACGAACGCCCGATGGACGACGAAATGGAGCGAAATACTACGAGATCCCGATCGTGGAATTTTCGGAGCGGCTGCACCCCGACCTCCCGAAAACGACGCTGTGGGGATTTGACGGGCAATACCCCGGGCCGATTATCAACGCACGGCGAAACGAGCGGCTCAACATTCGGTTCGACAATAGTTCGCTCCCGGAAGCCCACCTCCTGTCTGTAGACGAGCGAATTGCGGGAACGAAGCCCGAGGATTATCCCGGCTTCGACGGCCTCGTTCCAGAGGTGCGAACGGTAACGCACGTACACGGCCTCAACGTCGAACCGGAGAGCGATGGTCAGGCGGACATGTGGACTTCCCCTGATGGAAGTACCGGGCCTCGATTCGCCAAGCACGTCCACGAGCTTCCGAATCGGCAATCGAGGATGACAACGTCGTATCACGACCACACGCGAGGCATTAGTCGGTTGAACAACTACGCCGGCTTGGTCGGCTTCTACTTCATCACCAGTCAGGCAGAAGAGCACCTCAACCTGCCAAGTGACGAGTACGACGTTCCGCTCATGCTCCACGACCGGACGTTCAACGAAGACGGCTCGCTCTCCTATCCGGACTCGTTCGAACCGAACGTCGCTGGCGATACGGCCGTAATCAACGGTGCAGTGTGGCCGTATATGGAGGTCGAACCGCGTCGCTATCGCCTCCGGTTCGTGAACACCTCGAACGGCCGGACGTACAACCTCCACCTCGAAAACGACGACGGCACGGACGTCCCGACGATGCACCAGTTTGCCGCCGATCACGGCTTCCTCGACCGGGTCGTCCCCATCGGGCCGGACGGTGACCTGCACTCGCTGTTGCTCGCTCCCTTCGAGCGCGGCGACGTTATCGTTGATTTCTCAGCACACGCAGGCGAGACGATCACGCTCAGGAACGACGCCCCGTTCCCGTTTACTGGCCTCGACGAACACGGTGACCACGATGGCCACATGGAATCGGGAACGTCCCTTCCCGAGTTGATGCAGATTCGAGTCGCAGAGTCAAACGGCAAGGTGGCAGACGAGAGTGCAGACTCAACCACACTCGACCTGCCAACGGTTCCGCGACCAAACGAGAAGGCCGCGCGAAAAACGCGCCACATGACGATGACCATGACCCAAGACGAGTTTGGTCGTCCGCTTCACTTGCTGAACAACCGACGATTCAACGACGAAACCACTATCAAACCACACCTTGGGACGACCGAGATCTGGAACGTCGAAAACAAGACCATGCACACCCACCCGCTCCATCTCCACCTGGTTCACTTCGATGTTCTCGGACGCGGGCCTGACGGAACGGACGAACCTGCCCCGAACGAACGGGTTGGCAAAGACGTCGTTCGAGTGAATCCTGGGGAGACGGTTCGAATTCTCGTGAAATTCGGGGATTTCGTCGGCCAGTATCCGTGGCACTGCCACATCCTCGAACACGAGGATCACGAGATGATGCGTCCCTTTGAAGTCGTGCGAAAGGTTGAGTCAGTTACTCACGACTGAAGTTGTGGGTTTGTCAGTAGATTCTCTCTCCACCGTCGAATTGACGGAGGCGTAAAAATCCCCATTCAGGTTCAGCCTCCCTGACGTTAGCGTACACTGATAGGGTGCGCCTCCACCCAAGACGTCTGCCCCGAGTGGGTTTCTTCAACAGTTTACGAGCGATGTTCTTGCTCGCGTTATAATCCGCATTCAGATCGTACTCACACTTCTGACACACGAACTGGTGTTTCGACCGTCGAATGTTCTCGTGCGTAAATCCACACGATGAACACCGACGAGACGTGTACGCAGGACTTACCTGCCTGATCATGATGCCGAACATCTCGGCTTATTACTCAGTGTACTGGTAGAGTCAGAAACTCGCTGAATTATATATGAGGATAGTTCCCAAGATGTTAGAATTGTAAGAAGACATACTTGAATTGCTCACCGATTTATTGTATGGCAACACTTCGTCTCCCGTGGGTCGATGAACACCCGGTTGCGGCGTTTTTCATCGGCGCGTACGCCTATACGTGGGTCATCTCCGCGCCAGCACTGTTCATGGAACCGAGCTGGACGGCGGCCATTTTCATCTATCTAGGGAGCTTCGGGCCACCAATTAGTGCGGCCGTCGTGACGTGGCTCAGGGGCGATGACGTCAGAGCCTGGGCCCGACAAATTACGAAATGGAACGTTGGGTGGCAGTGGTGGGCTATCGCGTTTGGCCTCCCACTTCTCGCTGCGGTACTCATCACGGCCGGAATCGTTGCCGTCCGTGGGCCGGTTGATCTCGGCCAATCGCTCGTCTCACCGGCGTTATTCGTCGGAGTTTTCCTCTTTGCGCTGGTTCTCAGTGGTGGGCTCAACGAGGAACCTGGCTGGCGTGGGTTTGCCCAGCCACGACTTAACGAGCGCTACGGCGCGGTTCGGGCGAGCCTCATCGTCGGCATCGTTTGGGCGGGATGGCACCTACCGTACTTCTTCGCGCCCATCACGCCACACTCGAGTTTTCCGCTCGTAAACAGAATCGGATGGTTTGGCGGTATTCTCGCACTCTCGATACTGCTGGCGTGGGTATACAACAACACGGGCAGCGTGCTCATCGCGATGGTTTTGCACGCGATGGTGAATACAGCAGACATGGTCATCCCGCTTGCCGCCGACCAAATTCTGGTCGATGGTGTCATCAACGAACAGGCGGTTGGCATCGTCACGAGCGTCCACTTGTTGGTGTACGTCTTCATCGCGCTCGTCATCGTCGCCTTCTTCGGGCGAGAAACCCTCGCTCGTGGAGAGCCACCGGGATCGTCGTATATCGGTGACCGACAACAGATGGTAGCCGACAACTGAGGATGGAGTAGCAACCACAACTCACACAGGTATGTGAAGTTTGACCACAGCACCGAACACGATGTCACTCACTTCTACACTCCGAGAGAAGCAGTTCCGTCGTATCCCGCTGTATCGTCCAATCTCCGCTGAGAAATGTGGAATCTCAAACGTTACTCAATGCGATTGGAGTTCCCGACGGCGTCCCCTATTGAATGACGCGATTACATTAAGAGAGTGCAGTATTCGATAATGCAGAATAAAATCGCTACAAGAAATCGGACAAAATTGGTACAAAACACCCGACTCGCCACCGGAGTTATCCATAATTACCATTATGATAAGTTTATAGAATTGCCAAAATAATCAGGATTTTCTGTCTATTGAATAGGATTGTAACAAAGCCAGGTCACCTCGTAGACACAGAAGGAGTTGGAACAATGGCAGACAAACAAGTCGATGACATCAGCAAAGATAGAAACATCAACAGACGAACAATGATACGGGCAATCGGTGTGACATCGGTGGGCCTGTCTGGCTTGGCTGGCGTCGCAAGTGCAGGGGAAGTAAAAGAGAAGGGACTGTTGTACAACTTCTACGGTTGCAGCCAAGTCTGCGTCAATAAGAAAAAGGTCGATGGAAAGAAAGTGAAGGCCGTCGTGTGGACGGGAAAAGATTTCGACTACCGGTACATCTACCAGTCGTCAAACCGGAATGACCCGCCAGTCAGAGACTGGAAGAACGTGTACTGTTCCGCAGTCAAGAATAGCAAAGAGGCCATCGTTGGTATCAGATTCGGTCACACCTTCATCGAGAATCCCAACCGCTGTGCACAGAACTATCCGAAACCCGGTGGGTCGATACTCTAACCACAGGTGGAAAACACCGGTTACACGGCACTCACGACGCGACAACCACGCACTCCGTTTTTTGCTGAAATACCGGATTTTCCTTCGCAGACAAGAGTGTCGGAGACACCCACTCCAGGTTGGAGTGTTACGCGTCAGATACGGAGGTCAATCGAACCCGAATAGTGACATCCTCCCCGCCCTGAAAAGCGGGTTTTAGCCTTGTAACCTCAATAATATGTGTATATATTTCCCTATTACAATACTATCAGTATTGCAACAAGAGCTATAGTAACTGACTGGCTTGCGTTCGGTAATGGCAACTTCACAACAGCCGATTGTCGAAACGTACCACTGCCCAGATTGTAACGGAAAAATCGTGTTAGACGACACCTCGTGGGGGTGTGCGCACGTATCCGGGCATCCGGCAGATTGAACGAGAGCGACACAATTTTCACATAGTTGGTGGGGGTGAATACATACTCCACACAAATGTCTAAACGATGATTTATTGTGAAGATTTACTTGAGCATGCGTGTCATCGGCCAGACGCGTATGACTCGGATGGTGGGTATAATGTTCTAGGTGAGCGAAAAAATACAAAAGGAAATCGAGGGAAAGATTGTTACACCTTGCATTCTCAATATCCTACATGACTGCTGGTGTAATGGGGTTTTGGCGTCACTGGGCGATTGCGGTTCTCGGCGCAATCCTCGTATTGTTTAACCTCGGAACCTTTTGGGCCAGCTCAAGTTCCTCGATTGTGGCGGCAATCGAGTCAATTGTGCCGTTCGTGCTCGCGGTTGTACTTACCGCCTACGGTGTCAAAGTGGGTCGTCGCCCATTCTCTGCAACCCGGATGGAGCCACTCATCAAATGGAGTGTTGCCGGCATGTTTCTCATCGGACTGCTCGGGATGTGGGAGATGGGCCTCCAAATGCTCAAGGGTGCAACCATCAGTCAGACCATCCACGAAGTTTCGAGAACCGCGACGGTCGGAGCCGTCGTCGGGTCGGTCATTGGACTGTACGATGGGCGAGGGAACGAGCAACTCCGTGAAGCAACGCGCTCCCAACAAGCCATCGCCGCTGCGACAGATGGGATCGCCATCCTCAACGAAGACGGCGAGTACGAGACGATGAATCAGGCACATGCGAAGGTGTACGGCTACGACGACCGCGAGACGTTCCTCGGCGAAACGTGGCATATGTGCTACACGGAAACCGAGGTGACCCGGATCGAACAGGAGGTCATGCCGGAGCTTGCCACCGAAGGATCGTGGCGCGGCGAACTCGTCGGGCTCCGAAAGGACGGGAGTGAGTTCCCACAGGAGATAACGCTCTCGGCGCGGTCAGATGGCGGACTCGTCTGCATCGTTCGAGACATCTCAGATCGCGTCGAGCACGAAACCAAACTCGAAGCACTCCACAGCGTTACTCAAACATTCCTGACGGCAGAGTCAATCGAATCGATTGCAGAGCAGATAATCACGACCGCAAACGACGTCCTCGGCTACCCGCTCGCGGTCGTGTGGACGTACGACGCCACAAACGATCGGCTCGTCCCGTATTCAGTGAGCGATAGTGCGCGTGATTACATCGAACAACAGGGGTTGGATGAGTTCCCCATTCTCGAATCGGGGTCTGCTGAGGTAGAACAGTTCAAACGAGGGGCATCGACTTACGTACCGCGGTACGAAACACTCGAAAACCGCCAGAACGAGAACATCCCCCTTGGG
The DNA here is from genome assembly GCF_037081775.1 of Haladaptatus sp. ZSTT2. Taxonomy (NCBI): domain Archaea; kingdom Methanobacteriati; phylum Methanobacteriota; class Halobacteria; order Halobacteriales; family Haladaptataceae; genus Haladaptatus; species Haladaptatus sp. ZSTT2. The sequence continues at coordinate 2,171,482 of NZ_JBAMHQ010000001.1, read as the reverse complement.
GCTGTGTTGATGATACCACTCGGTGAATACGGAATGATCAGCATCAGAACGCAAAAGTCGGATGGCATTTCTGCATCCGACCGCCTTCTCGCGGAGATTCTCGGGTCAAGTGCACAAACGGCAATCGAAAAACTCGACCGAGAGCAAAAGCTCGTGAGCCGCGAGCAGCGACTCAGTACGATCTTAGAAAACATGCCGGTCATCCTGTTCGCCTTCGATAGAGAGCGAACAATCACCCTCCAAGTGGGAAGCGCGCTCGAACACGTTGGGGTGGAACAGAATCAGATGGTGGGACTGCAGCTCGAAGAGGCTGTCAGCAACTCACCAGCGGTTCTAGAAGCAGCAGAACTGAGCCTCAACGGCGAGTTCGTCGATTGCACACTCGACCTCTGGGGACAGACCTACCAGGTCTGGTATCAGCCGCTCTGGGACAGCGAAGATGGAGAGGTCACGAGCGTCCTCGGCGTCGCCATGGACGTGACCGAACGCGAAAAGCGCGAACGCGGAATCCGACTGCTGCACGAATCGACCCGCGACATGATGCTGGAGACGGACCCTGTCGAGATCTGTCAGATAGCGGTCGAAACCGCACAGAACGCACTGGGGTTGCCAGTGTCGGGTATCTGGCTCAAGACAGACGACCGACCACGACTCGAACCAGTCGCGTGGAGCGAGGCGGCCGACTCGATGTTCGACGAACTACCCGTGTGTACACCGGGCAACAGCATCGTATGGCAGACGTATGAGAGCGGCGAGGTCATTCATTACGACGACGTGAGCGAGGCGACGAAGCGGTTCAATCCGGAAACGAAGGTTCGAAGTGAGCTCAACTTGCCACTCGGCGAGTACGGCGTGATGAACATCGGCTCGCTCGACTACGGCGCGTTCGATGAGACGGATATCACGCTGTCGAAACTCCTCGTCGCTAACACCCTCGCCGCGCTTGAACGAGCAGACCGCGAACGGGCACTGCAACAACAAAAAGAGCAGATGGAGTTTTTCAACTCGATTCTGCGCCACGACGTGTTAAACGGGATGATGGTGATTCGAAGTCGAGGCGAGTTCCTCACAGAGCAGCTCGCCGAAGAGCAGTTGCGGTTCGCAAAGACGATTGTGGGCTGGAGCGACGACGTCATCGACATCGTCCAGCGGGTTCGGACAGTGTTGAATACGCTCACCGGCGACAAAGGCGCAGCCTTCGAAGCGGTTAACCTCTCTACAACGCTCCAAAAGGAGATCGAGCGCGTCGGGAACACCTATCCAGCGGTGCAGTTCGAAACGGACGTTCCAGCAGACCTCACGGTGCAAGCAAACGAATTGCTCGGTGATGTGTTCGGCAACATCATCACGAACGCCGTCGCTCACAACGAGATGGACGGACTCCATATCACGGTGACAGCGGAGAAACAGGCACAACAAGCCTCGATTCGCATCGCCGACAACGGCCGTGGCGTTCCTGACGAACAGAAAGATGCGGTGTTCCGACGCGGAACGTCAGGGCACACCACAGAAACGAACTCCGGTTTTGGCCTCTACTTCGTCGATTCAATGGTCGAGTCGTACGGTGGCAGCGTCTGGATAGAAGACAACACACCCCAGGGTGCCGTGTTCGTCATCGAACTTCCGATCCCTGCTACGGAACGACCAATGTTAGACCACGAACAGTGAAGGCACCGCGAAACGCAAACCGCGAGTCAGTAAGCCACGACTGATGTCGTGGGCTGCCTGCTTGTATTCATATGAATCGGTCGACTCATGAGTAAAAAGGTTGAACCGAAGTGCTAGTTCTTGCGTTGAGTATTCAAGCGGTCTCGAATCCGTAAGAATGCACCAAACGCGAGCGGGGAGAGCAGCGCCGCACCGAGGGCACCGAACACACTGAGGTGTGCAGGGGTGATTTCGTACACTCCCTCGAAGACATCACCCACGACGATTGCGCCTTTCATTCCTTGTTTCCCGTGTGGTTCGCAGGCGTACTTACTGATACCGACGCCATCGAAGGCGTACCCCCATTCGCCTGTGGACTGTAGCGGGCTTGCGTACGTGCCATCTTCGGCCACGAATTTGTGTGGACCGCCCTCACCAATCCACTCCCAGTGGACGCGGGTGCCGGGATCTATGTGAATGGCCGGTGGGGAAATCGCAAATCCGCCGCCGTTTCCCTCCGCACCGATGTACACGCGCACATCTGTTTGTCCACGCATGTCGACGGTGCCCTCGAAGTTATCAACGTCGTCGAACCAGTCGCCGTAATCGGGTTCGCGAGAAACGTACGTGTAGTCGGGTTTCGGTGGTGAGGCGGTGACGTTGCTATCGCCGATGATTACCGCACCTTTCATCCCCATTGGCTTGTGCGGGCCACAGACATAGGTCGAAACTCCCTCATCATCGAACGTGTATTCGAACGTACTCTCTGCAGCTTCAAGCAGCTCACTCTTGTAAGCGCCGTCCTCGGCGACGACATTGTGCATTCCACCCTCACCGGTCCACGTCCAGACGATTGTCGTGCCCGGATCGACGCGAACCGCTGGCGGGTCAAATGCGAACCCGCCGCCGTTTCCCTCGGCACCGACCGTAACCCCTACGCGCGCGTTGCCGCGCTTGTCGACGATACCACGATAGTTAGAAACGTTCGCAAACCACTCGGTGAGATTGCTTCCGTCTTGCGCAGCAACCCTGCGTGTGGACCCAAGAGCTGCCCCACCGACAGTGAGCACGGTCGCCGTTTTGAGAAATCCACGTCTGTTAATGCGTGGAGTTGTGTTGGACGCACCCATACATAACCATACCAGAGATGTATAAATAACCACAAAACACGGTTCTTAGAGTTTGAGACTGGTGTTTCTGTTATTTACCGTTTCCATTTCAATGTGTAGGTAGAGGGAAGATATTCATGACCTTTTTGACAACTCGTCGGCAAGTGTTGCAGGCCACTGGTCTTGGTGGTGCAATGGCACTGGCTGGCTGTACGATAGGAAACTCGCCAAGCAACGACATCCGGACGAGCCCACTCCAACTCCAAACTGAGGTCGAACTTGAACCGGCAAAGCCTGTCGATGTCGAGAGAATCGCCGCAGATCCACGTGATATCCCGGCCCCGATTTCTCGAACGACCCCCACAACAGTCGAGGTTGAACTAGAAACGCTCGAACTCGTTGCTGAGGTCGAGTCGGGAGTCACGTTCACGTACATGACGTTCAACGGGCAGGTTCCTGGGCCATTCATTCGCACCCGCGTCGGCGATACGGTCGATCTTACGATTCGAAACCACGAAAACAACTCGATGGTCCACAATGTGGACTTCCACGCGTGCCGTGGCCCGGGAGGGGGTGCTGAGGCGACGACTGTCGCGCCAGGCGAGGAAAAGCGTCTCCGTTTCAAGGTGACCTATCCAGGTGCGTTCATCTACCACTGTGCAGTTGCAAACGTCGATTACCACATCAGCGCCGGAATGTTCGGCATCATCCTCGTCGAACCCGAGGAGGGGCTCCCTCCGGTCGACCACGAGTTCTACCTCGGCCAACACGAACTCTACACGAACGGGAAGACCGGCCAGAAGGGCCACCACGAGTTCGACTTCGTGCGAATGGCGATGGAGGATCCAACGTACGTTCTGATGAACGGCGAGAAGTATGCGATTACGCCGAACAAATACGCCGAGATGAACGTTAAGACGGGTGAAACCGTGCGCATCTTCTACGGCGTCGGTGGCCCAAACCTGTTCAGCAGCTTCCATCCAATCGGCAGCGTGTGGGACGAAGTCTGGGAACAGGGTGCACTGGCGAGCGAGCCGATGCGGTACGTCCAGACGACTCCCGTACTTCCCGGCAGTTCGTGTGTCGCGACGATGTCATTCCCCGTGCCGGGTGACTTCAAACTCGTCGACCACGCACTCTCACGAGTTGCCCGTAAAGGGGCACTCGCCATCGTCACTGCTGAAGGACCAGCGAATGCAGACATATTTGAGCCGATTGAATGAAACGCACAACCATGACTTCCGCGCATACCGACAAACACGGCACAGTCGAACCGGTTACAGACCGCATCCATGAGACCTCGTGGTCGGCGAATCTCGAAAAGCCACAGCACGCTGCCGACATCGACCTCGTCATTGCGCAGGCACTCACTGCAATCGAGCTGACGGCACCGGGAAACCACGTCAATCTCGTCACGCACGGTGACCACGACCACCCCGAAACGTTCCTTTTCGACGCACTCGAGAACGCGGTCGAAAACACGGATATCACTTGGGAGTATATCAAGCAGTGTGGGTGTGGCGGTCACGTAACCCGCGTACACGTCGAGTGAATCACCTCACACATTTCGCCACCGACCCTCGCAGGTTACCACTCCCGAACGGAAACTGAGCCGCTGAACGTCAGAGATGCTACCGCGTGTTTTCAGGAGTATTGATAGAAGGAGAGGAACGTTCAGCTGTGTTCCGTGCCGATTTCTTGGAAGCGAAAACAGTCAACGGAGGACACTCGCGGTTTCACCAGCCAAATTCAGTCAATAGGATAGAACGTTCGGAAGGGGCTTACGTGCCGCTGTCTTCTAGAGGTCTATGAACTTCGCCGAGCGTTTTGGGGACCTATTCGAACGAGGCGAGCGAGAGCAAGCCAGAGAGCTTGCGAAAGCGGTGCTCCGAAACGAGCCAGTAAACAGCGTCGAGGTCACCGACACGGCAGTCCACGTCGAGACGCCCTCGTTTCACGGCACCCATCAGGTGACGACCACCAACGGCGGTGCGGCCGAGATTCAACGCCAAGGTACCTACCGATACAAGAGCGAGGCTATCGACCTGTCGTTCACCACGAAGACGATGACCGATGAAGCGTACGAGCAAGCCAGTGCCCGCCTCGCGGAGCAAGGCACCCACGAATCAAACACCATCGAATAGGGTGGAGCGGGCGTCTCACTACTCTACGCAGGTGAACAGCCACACGCCGTGGTGATTATTACCCCGTCAGTCGAATAGTCATACGACTTATACGAATGCAGGCGAACCGACGATTTCTGCGAGTGGGACTCACGCTAGTCGGAGCCACGCTGCTCGCCCAGCCCGCGGCGGCCCACGTCGGCAGCCTCGGCGGGTTGATGGCACCGGTGGCGGTGCCGACGTGGCTCACGATTCTCACCGGCGGCATCATCGTCGGCGTGTCGTTCATGTTCACGAGTCTGCTCACCGACCACGCCGCCATTCGCACGATAAACGGCTGGCGGCTGTTGCTCTCACCGCCCACCTCGATTCGTCGGGCGCTTCGCATCACGGTACAGGGGCTTAGCGTCGGCGTCTTGGTGGTGGTCATCACAGCCGGACTCATCGGCCCGCAGACACCAACGTCGAACTTCGCCATTCTCTTCGTGTGGGCGGGCTGGTGGGCGGGCTACACGATGAGCGTCTACCTCCTCGGAAACACGTGGGAGTGGTGCAACCCGTGGCGCGCACTCGTGGCACTCGTTCCCCGAACCGGGTATCGAAGCTATCCCGAGCGACTGGGCGCATGGCCGAGTGTCGTCGCACTGCTCGGCCTCGTCTGGCTCGAAGTTATCAGTCCGGTCGCGAGCGACCCACAACTGCTCGCAACCGTCATCGTCGGCTATTCGGTGGTCACCCTCGCCGGGGGGGTGGTGTTCGGGCCGGATGCGTGGTTCGAGCAGGTCGACCCAATCGCGCGAGTGTTTCGGTGCTACGGACGAATCGCCCCGCTGCAACGAACCGAGACAGGCGTGGCGTTCAAACTCCCGACCGCCGCGCTCGCCGCGCGCAGAGACGACTTCGAAGCCGACGACACCGCGTTCATCATCGCGTTGCTGTGGGTGACCACCTACGACGGCTTCATCTCGACGCCGCTGTGGGGGACCCTCCTCCGCCCGCTCGTCGCCATGGGTGTGCCACCGCTTGCGATCTACTTCGGCACCATCGTCGCCGGGTTCGCACTCTTTCTGTCGGTGTTTCGCCTCGCCGCCCGGCGATCACGGCGCTCTGGGCGAACCTACATCACCCCACGATTCATCGAGGGCTGGTTCGCGCCGGCGCTGTTGCCGATTGCAGCGGGCTACCACCTCGCCCATTTTCTTGGCTTTTACATCACGCTCTCGCCCGCGCTCCAGACGGTCGCACTCCAACCGTTCACCCAACCCGCAGACGTACTGGTGTTGATTCTCCCTGCGTGGTTCTCGCTCGTGCAACTCGGCTTCGTGCTCTTCGGTCACCTGCTCGCCATCTGGACCGCCCACGCACTCGCGTTCGACCTCTTTCCCGGGAAGCTCAAACCCATCCGGAGTCAGTACCCGTTCGTTGTCGTCATGATTTTCTACACGATGACGAGCCTGTGGATACTCACGCAGCCCTTTACCCCGCCACCATACGTATGACCGAACTCACTCCAGAAACAGTCGTCTCGGACACAGACCCACCCGCAACGTACTGTCGCTACTGCGACCAGCCGTTCGATTCGGCACAAACCCGCGCACTCCACGTCGGAGAACGCCACGCAGACGTGTGGACGAACGCAGACCAGACGGCCTACGACGAGGCGCTCGCTGCAGAGGACGACGAACTCTGGGTGTACCACATGAAAGTCGTCGTCGGCCTCGCGGTGACGTACGCCATCGTCGTGGTCGTCTACATGATTGTCCTCGGCTGAGCGAGGAACCCAGACCGATTACTTCAGCCGGACGGCCGTGCCGTACGCGATGACTTGTGAAAAAATTCGATGTATTTTCGCGGTGGATGCGTTTTTCTTCGCGATAGGCAATTAGACGGGAGTGGACAGGAGTGCTCTGAGCCCGCCGATGAGCAACCGGTCGAGCGAATGGGTCGCCACGCTATAGGAGACGAAGAAGACAACCATCACAACGAACTCGACGGACACGAATGCGCCGACGTTGAGCGCCGCGAGCGCGGGAAGCAGCGCGATGGCGGTGTCGATGGCACTGGCGAACGTCGCAAGTGCGAGGCCACCGCCGACCAAGAGGAGGCCAAGGTAGGCAGCCAGCCGCGCCGATGAGGATGGCCCACGCGACCGAGCTTGCCGGGAAACGTCGCGTTCTGAGCCAACGCCGAGGGCGGCGAGTTGGCGACGGACTTGGTCGATGGTGGTCACCACAAAGACGAACCAAAGGAAGCCCGCCAGTCCAAAGCCAACGGTTGCCGGCGAAACGGTTGCAAACAGGTCAGTCACGACCGCTTCGATGGTCGGCCCCGCGCGGGCTACGAGGTAATAGAACAGCGCAAAGCCGAGTGCGGCATCCACTGGGCCGTACGCAGGAACCGCCCCCGTTCGCGTGTCGGTATGCGTCCCAGTATCGACATACGTGCTCATACCTAGAGAAACGTCGTTCTAGTGCTTCAAGCGTCTCGGTGAGTCCCGTTGCGTGAGATTATTCCGTCGCGGGCAGCGGCGAGTTTGCCACGGAGCTATCGAGAGCGCCCTCGCTCAGTCGGTCGTAACAACAAAATGTCGAGCCGTCAGGGATGCGGCGGCGAGCGCACAGCGAACGCGCCGACTACCGCATCTCTTCGAGGGAGGTCGCAGTGTCCGACATTATCCATGCCGTCTCGCTGTCCGACTCCTCGATACAGATAGCAAAAAACGACTCTCGACCCTCATCGACGGTGATACGAAACCCGCGACTTGTCAGTTTTTCAGTTTGTTTGGGTGGAGATTCGGTAGGATTCACACCTTCGTTCAGGACCACCAGTACATAACGGGCACGGTTTGGGGTGCGGCCGGGCTTAACAGGCCCCACACCCGCTCTTTGTCCGTGTTTCTTCGAGGTGGTAGGAGAGACTATTCTCAGTTCTAACACGTATTGGAAGCGCCCACCCCGACACGCCGATCGCGTATTTGTCGGATGTTGGGAACGATTTTATCGTCATGTTATCAGGTACCATGGGACGTGGTGAAGTGAGGAGACAGAGCGCTGGTGAAGCCGAGTGACACGGCATGTGCAGCCACATCAAGTGTGCAGGTCGCGTTACGCGCCGTCCCACTCCTCACGGAGCAACCCGTACTGCACCATGTCGCGATGGGCACCATCGACGAACATGAACTGGCGTTTTCGCCCTTCTTCGGTGAAGCCAAGCGATTCTAAGAGGCCGCGCGACGCTTCGTTGAAGTCGAACGCTTGCGCGCCAATCGCGGGTGTGTTGTACGAGCGAAAGACGTAGTCGATGACGAGCGAGACGGCCTCTTTGCCGTAGCCCTCACCGTGTACCTCAGGGACGAGCCAGTAGCCGAGTTCCGGGCGTTTGTAGTGACCATCCATGACCGCGATTTGTCCGATTCGAGTGATGCCGTCTGCGCCGTCTGCTGGCTCCTCATTTTCGAGACAGACGATGAGTGTATCCGGGCCGTTTCGATTGGACGAAATTTCGTACTGGCCCTGATTTTTCACCTTGTGGCCAAGCGAATACCGAAGTTCTGGCTCGGCACCTGCGCGCTGAAGAAAGGGGATGTCTTCGGCTTCGGCGGTCCGAAGTGTGACCCGCTCGCCGCTCGTGACGCGTGCACCTGGCATGGTTCAGGCGAGAAGGGGGGTTGCAATACGCTTTGTGTCTCTCCTGTCAAATCTTCACTGCGAACTATCAGTTCCCCCGCCGATACTGAGGTGGCATTGGTGGGCAACCCGCAGTGCTTCAGTGGCGATGAGGGCGACCTAGCGGGCGACGGGGTAGACGATTCGTGACTGGTCGCAGAGCCGAACCGACGTGACGGGTGACTAATAAAACGCCCCACCGTGCCGACCTAATCAGCCAGACAGCGCACCAATGGTCACATTGCTGAATTTGGATAATCCTCCTCCGACACCACTGACAAATTGTGTGAGCGGCGAAAATAGCGGGTTTCGAAGCCAAGCTAGAACGACACCATACATATCCATACAGTTGCTGTCATTGATATATCAAAATGGGAAACAGATATTACGGTGGTCAATCACACATTAGTCAGACACACAGCATACGCTCGGCGGACGGGCCACATGAGGAGGAAAAGACGAAAGCGGAGAAACAATCGAATGAGATGCACCGGCGACAAGAAACAGAGTGGGAGCTGTAAGACTGAAAAATTCATGCGAAGACATGCCCAATGGATGGCGCAACCTGACGACCGAATCCTAGAATTTCTCGAAGCGAGTGGCGCACACCGCGCCCGAACGCTTCGAACCGAACTGGCAGAGACGGGCGGCGATTTGAACTATCCGCTCGACTATCTCGAACAGCGGTTGGAACTGCTCTGGCGAGCGGGACTACTCGAATACGACGGCTTCGATGCCGCGTACGCACTGACCGACCTCGGGGCAGACTATCTCTCTGGACGGCTTGACGCGAGTGACCTCACCCTAACAGACCCGGGCACAGAATCGAACACGGTCGACCGAGTGTGATATCCAATGCAAACCAAAGCCTTGACCGAGCGAAGACACCAGGCTCCATGACGACCGGACAACCACAATTAGGGTCACGCGAATACCTGTGTTACCACCTGCTGGTGGCACTGGAAGAAGTGAATACGACCAGTATCTCCCGGTCAAAATTCCTCAAGTTGAGTTGTATCACAGACCACTATCTCCAAAATACCCTCGGTGTGGAGATTGAGTTGCCGCGCTATTGGTACATCTACGGCGAAGCACTCGACGAACACGCGCTCAACGGCGATTTCTACCACGCACCCGCGGCGAAATACTGGAACGGCCAAGAGTACATTCCCGTGAACGGACTCAGCGAGTGGGAGTTCGCCGCATCTGCGTCCACCAAAGCGGCAATCGACGACGCAATCGACTGGACAGTCGAACAGTTAGGGCAGAAAAACACCGACGAAATCACGCAGTTTCAGTTCGACCACCTCGCACCAAACGAATTCATTCGAACGCTCGATGCGCTCAGGCGCTGGCTCGACCGGACGGATTACAACCAACAATCCACCCTCGGTGATTTCGAGCCGGGACTCAAATCGACCCGCCGCGTCGTTGAAACGGCGCTCGACCGCTTGGAAGCCACCTACCCAGCCGATGACTATCCGGAGTTATACAAACTGTTCTTGCAATGGCATCGAACGGTCAAAGCGTTGCTCGAACACGACCCCGATTACGCGGTTGTCGCCGAGTTTCTCGACTGTTTCATCAACGCATTGAGTCGTGTCGAACTACGCTTTCACCACTGTCAGTACATCCCCGATGAGCGCATTAGAGCGTGGGAAGCAGACCGTATCGAAGCAAAGGAGATGTTCAGAAACACGCTCCGGAAACGGCGGATGTCGCTCCTCGGCACGAGCGAACAGCAGACGCAGTCTCAGGTGTCGCTCAAGTAAAGTGGGCGAGTCAACGGTCGTCGCGGGTTTCGTCCAAGTGTGGTGAAAACGGAAAGTCGACTCGTGGATCGAATTAGCGGTTTCTTTTTGACTGAGATAGCGTCCCAGGTGTTCAACGGCCAGTGAGCAATTAGGAACACGCCCAACAGATACTAGCAATATTAAAGCAAATTCTACGTGTTCCGCTGCGCCCGTCGTTTTTTGTATTACCGGGTCACAGCGTGCGAATCCAACATTAATCCAGACTGACATTTTAATTTCACAATTATTCAAACATATATTTATATCGTTGAATGAGAAATTATGAGGGAGAATGTCGACAGAAGAGTTCGTCTCGCGCCCGCTATCCGAGGTGGTCCGGAGCGTTGCCGGGGCAGTTGCACAAGGGCAAGCAGAGTTGGATCGACAATCGCTGGCAACCCAGCGTGATTTAGACCGTGCGGTCGCGCGCGGCGACCTCGACTATCCGGCAGAGGCAGCGTGGCTTCGCTTCTCGGGCGTCGATGTTGACCTCCAAGTGACGCTCTCTATTGAGGGCGAACCAGAGCGCGATTCGTCGGGGACGATTCGGGCATATCGACCACGCCTAGTCGCAAAACCGTTGCATGCCAGCGAGAGGTCGGTATCAGAGTACGAAGCCGACATTGCGAGTACCGTGGCGCTCCAAATCGTTCCGGTTCCCGCACGGAGGGACTGATGAGTTTTGACCCCCGGCGCGGGGGAATTGGTATCGGTCGAGACGCGCCGTTTCGTGTCGATGAGTTAGAGCGCGTAAACCGCGAGCACTTAGACGATGAGGAAGCTGCAGAGATAGAGACGCACATTCGCGCCCGTGACGAACTGATTGCAACCCTCCAGACAGATCTCGTCGGGATTCAAAGCGAGCGCGACGCGCTGACCCACCGCGTCGAAGTGTTGGAAAAAGAGCGAGACTCCCTTCTCGACCGCCTTGATGGGTTCGAGGCGACGCGACCGATGCTCGAACCGGATGCCGTCTTCACGGATTTCGGTGATGCACTCACGGCTGCGAGCGCCGAACTGTCCGGTACAAACTACGCCGTCTCTGACCTTCACGTTGATTTCAAAACGCTGGTCGTGAACACCGACGAAGGCATTCGCTTTCACCTGCCAGAACCGAGCGAATCCGTCCTGAGTGAATCGATTAGCACGTTCCGTTTTGATCTCACAGCCACAGCCAAAAAGCCGGAGACGACGTTCGTATCCGTGCCAGACGTGCGGTTCGTGGACCGCGAAGCGGCGGAAGCCGTCATCGCCCGCGCCGGGTTGACCGTTGGCAGCGTCGACGTGATTACGAGCGACGACCAGCCAGGAACCGTGATAGAACAGTTCCCGTCACCGTTTTCGCTCACCGAACCGGAGATGCCGGTCGATTTAGTCCTCGCAGACGGCGAGGTTGAGCGCGTCCTCGACGAGCGAGACGTGACGCAACCAGAACGCGAGTCGCGCGGAATCGTTGCACTCACGGAGATTTCGGGGGTGGGAGAGACGTTTGCGCGGCGACTCGAAAACGCCAACATCAAACGAGTGGTTGAGGTTGCTTCGGCAGACCCTGAAGAACTTGCAGTGGTCCTCGGAACTAGCGTCGGTCGAGCTGAGAAAATTATTTCCGACGCGCAGAGGCTCAAATGACCCTCGCAGACCGGTTCGGCGCGCGTATCGAGGTGGCGGGGCCGACGCCGAGTGACGAGACGTTCTTTCTCGTCAAACGTGTTCCTGAAGCCGACCACGAAACGTTCATGCGCGGAGTTCTCACCGTCGTCGGCGTCGGCAGTCTGGTCTTTCACCACCGGTCTGGCATTGCCGTGGTACACACCTCGTTTCGCCGGGCTACTCGAGTTAAAACCGCGCCGCTGGTAGCGATGGCAGGTCCAGTGAACATCGACCAGGATCGCCTCCGGGCGACGCTCGGAGCGAACGCCCCGTCTGTCGAATCGTGAACGGCACCATGCGTTCACCCACCATTACCCCTCCACTCGTTGTTATTTTCAGATACATTTAATATATATTTAGTCGAATAGTCTTTGAGGATTGATAACATGAGTGTTGGCCAAGAACTTCTAGACGTCCCCCTCCCGGAGATGGTGGCAAGTCTAGCACAGGGTATTGCAGACGCACAGCATCAACTTGACAAAAACTCCGTTGAGGTGGCGCAAGTACTCGCAGAAACGGAAATCGAAGTAGTTCCTGCGATTACACGAACGATTGCGGCGGACGGAAGCGTCACGTTTGAAGCCGCAGACGCAATCGACGTCTCACTGTTGCAAGTCGGTCTGTTTCCGACGTTCTATCAGTTTAGTGAAGCAACTATCGAGGTCGAAATGGACATCAAAACAAAACTTCAAACCGAGACCAACGTCGAAGTCGGCATCGATACCAAGTTTGGCTGGGGACCGTTCAGCGCGAACGTCTCGGTTGATGTCGAGCACAATCGGAAATTCGGAAAGGAGGTACACGGAACCTCTCGGCTGGTGACCAAGATGGTTCCCGTACCACCACCGAAGTACCTGTTCCCCGAGGTCGAGACCATCGACAACCGCCCAGCGGCTCCTGAGGACGCGTGAGAAGATGCCGATAACGCCCCTCGACTTGCAGCGACGCGCGCTTATCCAGCCCGTGCATACGCGCGAGGAGCCGGACGTACCGTTCGATGAACTGCTGTACATGCTCGCAGAGGGTGTCACCGAAGCACAAACAAAACTCGACCTCTCGACCGCCGAGTTGCTTGCTGTCCTCTCGGAGACACGTGTTGATGTCGTTCCACAACTCACCCGCACGCTCGCCGTAGATGGAACGATGACGACCGAAGCCGAGGAACCGGTCTCGCGTTCGTTGCTCGAACTCGGATTCGAGCCGACGCGCTATCAGTTCAGCGAGGCGACCGTCGAAGCCGAATTCGACATCAGTATCGCGGAGACGTCTGAGACAGACCGAGAAGAAGAGGGTCGGCTGGTCGGATTGCGAGCTGGGACCTACGAATTGAACCACCAGCGAACGTTCAACCGGGAGGTTTCTGCGAACGCGCGATTTACCGCGCGTTTACAGCCCGTCCCACTCCCGCTCGCATTCACCCCAACAGAGGAGACCGATGTAGACGAACAGTAACCACGAATTGTACGCGCCCCCGTACTGTCTCCCGGGCCCGGGTGGTTTTTCGGTGTTATTTGTTTCAAAAACACACTATGTAACTCGAAATGTTCATTCATTGTTACAGAAATTATGGCGCAGTTTTTTTATCTCGGAAGTGTGAGGAAGTAGTAACCCGCTCACCCAAGATGTCATCCTATTTTTACGTTCTTGTTGTCACGGATCGATCCACCGCAGCCACAGGTGAGCAGATGCGTTCACACCTCGCCGCAAACGACATTCGGGTTGAGTTCACCGACACAGACCAGTGGCGAAGCCGACTCGCAGACGAAGAGGTTCACGCCTTCGTCACCGATTTCGATAGTTACGACGCCCTCTGTTCGGTTGATTCATCGCTCCCAGTCATCATCTACGACGACCCACCGTCAGAACACGCCATCGCCACAGCATACGAGGCCGGAGTGGCGACAGTCATTCAGCGCACCCCGGAAAGCATCCACATTCTCAGCGAAACTCTCCAGCGGATACGAACCACCGAGCCACGCGAACCACGCCTCGAGACGCGCGACGACGCCCACCTCGCAGCAATCGTCGAATCCACTGCAGACTGCATCATCACCATCGACACCGACAGCATCATCCAGTTCGTGAATCCGGCGGTCGAAGCGCTGTTTGGCTACGAGCCAGCAGAACTCATCGGCGAATCGCTCGCGGTACTGATGAGCGACAGCCTCGCCGCCCAACACCACGACGCGGTCGCCCGCTATCTCGAGACGAACCAACGCCACTTCGACTGGAGTTACGCAGAACTCCCCGGCGTGCACAAAGACGGCAGCGACGTGCCGTTTGGCGTCTCGTTTTCCGAGTTTACGCAGGATGGAACCCGGTATTTCACGGGCGTCATCCGCGACATCGCAGACCGAAAACAGGCAGAGCAGTTGCGGCGAAAGCGAAAACGCCAGTTCGAGGCGGTGTTCAACGACCCGTTTACGTTTTTCGCCCTGCTCGGGCCGGATGGGACGGTGTACAACGCAAACCAGCCCGCCCTCGACGTGGCGAGCGTTGCCTTAGAGGACGTGGTTGGCAAGCAGTTCTGGGACTGCCCGTGGTGGTCTCACTCTGCGGAACTCCAAGCGCAGCTAAAAGGCGAACTCGAACGCGTTGCAGACGGCGAGTACAGCAAGTTCGAAGTCACGTACGAACGGTCTGATGGCACCACCGTCGCCGTCGATTTCCAAGCGCGGCCGGTGTTCGTTGGCGATACCGTGACCGGCATCGTCGCAGAGGGACTCGACATCAGCGAAGAACGACGCCTCCAAGACGAGTTGCGCACCCAGCGCAATCTCAACCAGCAGGTCATCGACACCGCGCCGGTCGGCATCATGATTCTCGACGAAACAGGGGAAATCGAACACATCAACGACCGCGCGGTGGAGATTGCAGGCGTCTCGCGCGACCAGTTGCGAAACTCCCCACCCGACTTTGCGTTTACCGACGGCAACGGCGAACCGCTTTCTATCGACGAACTCCCGTTCACGAAAGTGCTCGAATCGGGAGCCACCGTCTACGACTTCGAGTTGGGCATCACCCGACCCGACGGCAGTTGGGTGTGGCTGTCGATAAACGGCTCGCGGACGCGCGTTGAAGACGGCGATGCGATGCGCGGCATCTTCACGTTCGAAGATATCACCGAGACGAAACAGCGCGAGACGCGCTTCGAAGCGTTGAACGAAAAAGCCCAACAACTCCCCGAAGCGAAGACCGCCTCCGAGGTCTGTTCAATCGTGGTCGAAGCGGCCACAGACGTCCTCGACCTCCCCTACACCTACATCTTAGAGTACGACGAAGCAGAAGGCGACCTCACACTCGCCGCCCAGACAAACGGGGCGGCCGCGCTCGTCGACTCGCCGTTGCTCGGGGAGGTTGGCGACAGCCCGGTGTGGGAGGTGTTCATCCGCGACGAAGCGACCGTCTTATCCGAGTTCTCCGCCCCCACCGAAGAGAACGCGAGCGTCCAGTGTGTGGGCATCTTCCCACTTGGCGAGTTCGGCGTGTTCGTGACGTGCTCGCCCGAGAAGGAGGCGTTTCGCGAGACAGACCTGTTGCTCACCGGGATGCTCTGTTCGAACGCGCGCTCGTCGCTCAATCGCGCCGCCCGGGAAGCAGACCTGCGCAACCAGCGCGACCGCCTCGAACAGAAAAACAAGCGACTCAACCGGGTAAACCGCATCAATCGAGCCATCCGCGACATCACGAAGGTGCTGATTCAAGCGGACACCCAAGAGGAAATCGAAGCCCTCGTCTGTGAGAAGTTGGCGGACATCGACCCGTTTGCGTTCGTCTGGATTGGCCACACGAATCCGACGACAGAGGCGGTTACGCCGGTTAGCTCTGCGGGCGCTGGCGACGGCTACCTCGACCACATCACCATCACGACCGACGGCACGGAGACGAGTCGCGGGCCTGCAACGCGGGCCATCGAAACCAGAGAGCCACAGGTCCAGAACAATATCTTGACCGACGCGGTCGCAGAGCCGTGGCGCGAAGAGGCGCTTTCGCGTGGTTTCCGGGCGAGTGCAGCTGTCCCCATTGTCTACAGAGACACCGTGTACGGCGTGTTGAACCTGTATTCAACGAAACCGCTCGTCTTCGAGGAGATGGAGCTGTCCGTACTCGGAGAACTCGGCCAGTCGATTGGCTATGCGATGAACGCCCTCGAACGAAAGCGCGCGCTCGTAAGCGAGAGTTCGGTCGAACTCGACTTCACCATCACAAACCTCGAAACGCCAATCCTCGGCTTCATCGACGGCTCGCAGGGCCAGTTCACGCTGAAAACCGCCGTGCGACGACTCGACGGAAACATGCACCTGTTTTTCAACGTGCGGGGAATTGCCCCCGACGTAATTCGGACGCACGCAGAGCAATCGGCTGCCGTCAGTCAGTTCACGCTCATCGCAGAGTCGGACGGCGAGTGTCTCTGTGAGTGTACCATCGAGAGTTCGACGTTCATCTCGACGCTCATCGAACGGGGGGCGAGTCTCGACCAGCTCTCGGTCGAAGATCGGGCGGCGGAGTTGAAAGTCAGAGTGCCACAGAGCACGGACGTCCGCCAGTTCGTCGCCCACCTCGAATCGACGTTTGGGCACGTCACGCTCAAGGCGCGCCGAGAGTTCGACACTCCCGTGATGACCCAACAAGAGTTCGAAAACGAGGTGCGAAACCGGCTCACAAAACGCCAAGAAGAGGTCATCAAAACGGCGTATTTCAGCGGCTTTTTCGAATGGCCACGCCGGAGTAATGGTCAGGAAGTCGCAGAGATACTCGGCGTGACACAACCGACCGTCAACAGACATATTCGCGCCGGTGAGCGGACCTTATTCAAGTTACTCTTTGACAGAGACGAGCGTCAGACGCAAGAGTAGGAGCGTCAGACGGCCGATTTACTATGCTAAATTTTCCCCGGTTCGCGTGTAACATACCAACGGTCAACTTCTTAGGAAGTCTAAAACCCATGAATGTTCGAAGATGTACGAAACGCTTCGGATGAACGGAAACGAGGGGGCATTTACGCGGCCAGTGAGCGAGTTACTCGTCGAAGCGCTCGCAGACTGGCACGCAGTCGAGCCACACGAATTGCACGTGTGCGTGTTCGACTACGTTGACCCCGAAGCACTCGATTCGCTCTTTCGAACGACGCGCGTCGGCGGCCGACGAGAAGGAACGGTGACCGTTCCACTCGAAGAGGTTGTCGCCACAATCGAAGTCACGGCCACAGACGCGGTCGATATTTCTCTCGAACCAAAGCAGGCAGACCCAGCCAGCGGCGTCTCTTCGTACACTGGCCTTAGCGACTAATCGCCACTTGACCACCCCACAACACACCACTCATCATGGACTACAAACAACCGCAGAAAACTGACGACTCCGACCTCATCTACACCGAATACGAAGACGAATTCCGCTCCGTCGCGGTCATCGAAGACCCATCGATGACCGACGCATGGCTGCTTTCGACCAAATACGTCCCGCTCGAACAGTAAGGCGCACCCGCTGATTTTGTCCAGCGAAAAACTCGTGACAGGAGTGTTCAGAACGCGTAGTAGCTCTGGCTGGTTTCTGTGTCGTCGGTCTCCGACGGTCTGATCGGCGTTCCATCGGGTTTGAGTACCCACCAGATGTCGTTTACACCCTGCCCTTTCGCGTCACCGGGGTTCTCATCAGGGGCGAAGTAGTAGAGCGGCCAGCCACCCGCAGCCACCTGCATCGAGCCGTCATCTCGCTCGAAGGTGGTGAGTGCTGCAGACACGTCGTCCGTTTTCGTGGGCGAGTCGGTGACGGTAAGCGGCGGCCACGTCGACGCACAGCCCCCGCTGCAGGTGCTCATCGGGTCGCCTTCGGTGTCCCGGTCGAACATGTAGAGGGTGCGTCCGTCCGGGCCAACGAGAATGTCGCCGAGGTCGGGGTGGGACGTGACCTGCACGGTGGCCCCGTCCATCCCGCCTTCGGTGGTTGTCATTTCTGCGTCCGTGGTCGTCGCCTCGGTCGTGGACGCCGTCGTTGTCGTCTCGGTCGTCTCGCCGCCAGAGCCGCCAAGGCAGCCCGCGAGGCTTGCAGAGGCGGTCACGGCGAGAAACAGGCGTCGTGAAATGGCCATATCTAGAACGGCGAGCGACCGCGGTATGAGCGTTGTCCGAACTTCATCCAAAATTCGTCCAAGCTTCACTCGACGGTGATGCGTGTGAGGTAGGCAAGCGCAACGAGTTCCAGCCCACAGAGCAGTGTCATACCGACTTGCACGTCGGTGCCAGCGTTCTCGAACCAGCCGATAAAGGCGGGGTGGAACACGTAGAAGTAGAGCCACAAGAGGTTTTCGACGAGCAGGAAGGCGGCGAACACGAGCAGGCCTTTCGTGTGCCGTGCCCCGTGGGCGCGGAAGTTGCGCAGCCAGACCGAGCCAAGTGCTACGAGCAAGAGCACGTTTACGGCGGCGGCAACGCGTGCTGCGTCGAGCAGGCTACTCATCAGTTCCTCGTTGGTGTGTCGTCGCTATATGTGCTGTCCAAAATTCGTCCGAACTCATGGGTCCTCCCGGTCAACGACTGCGAGCACCTCTTCGACGACGTCCCAGTTCGATTTGAGCTGGTCGGTGAACAGGTAGACGGCCGCGTAGTCGTCGTCCGTGCGACGAACGACGTTGTTCTTCATCAGCACGTCGAGGTGGTGGCGAATCGTCGTGTAGTCGAGCTCTAGCGCCGTTGCGAGTTGGTTTGCGTTCTGTGGCCGCTCGTTGAGTGCTTTGAGAATGCGAACCCGCGTCGGGCCGCCTCGTGAACTCGCAAGCACGTACCAGAGAACGCCCTCCATCTACGGTGTGTTCTGCTGATTACTCCTTAAACCCGTGGGCGAGCATCGAGGTGCCCGCATACACGCGGTCGCCTTCTTCGACCGCCAGCATGTCTTCGGTGATGTCGGGTGGGAGAAGCACGTCGGCGCGACTTCCGAAGGAGATGTGGCCGATACGGTCGCCTTTTTCGACCTCATCACCGGCTTCGACGTAGGGATGGATGCGCCGGGCGAACCAGCCGGCGATGAGCACGACGGTGAACTCTTCGAATTCGATGTGGAGCTGTTCGTTGTTGTCCGACTCTTTCGAGAAGGCGAGCTTGTAGCCGCCGGGTTTGTGCGTGACGTTCTGCACCGTCCCCGCGAGTGGGGCGCGGTTCACGTGGACGTCGCGGGCGCTCATGTAGGTGCCAACGCGGAGTTGGTCGCCCTCGCGGCGGATGACCGACACCTTGCCGTCTGCGGGGGCGGCGACACCCTCAGTGGTTATCTCGCGGTCGGGGTCGCGGTAGAACAGCAACACAGACCCAGAGAGGAGAAAGCCAAACAGCGCGCCAATCGGGGAGAAAATCGTCGCCGCGAGGCCAGCCAAGAACGCGATTACCGCGAATTTGAGGCCGTCTGGAGCGAGTCCGGTGGACATAGCTCTCGCTTGTTCGGGCGTCGTATCAAAGCCTTGCATCCGTGATGCTCACGAGAGGTCGAAATCGGGAACCTGCTTTCTGAACACCGTGTAGACGACCGACAGCGCGAGGTTCACACAGAGCAGGTAGAACAACGGGCCGTCAGAGAGAACGAAGGCGGGCACCGAAAACGCCACCACGAGCGCGAGGTCTTCGGGCGAGCCGTCGTATCTGACGCCTCTGTCGGGTGGAAGCCAGCGCTTCGTGAGGTGGACGTACACCGCGCGTCGCGACTCGACTTCCCACGGGCGGGCCTCTGCGCCACCGCCGAAGATGTCGGACACCGAGTGGACCCACGCGAACAACAGGAAGGTGAACACGCCAACCGAGAGCGTCGAGGGCCAAACGGCGGCGACCACGGCGGCGGGGAGGGCGACGAGCGCGTAGTAGACGGGGAAGTGGAGCGTCTTTCGGTGCTCGAACAGCACGTCGAGGTCGGGGAAGATACTCGCGACGATGGCGACGCCGAGGACGACGGGTGTAAACTCGGGGAACAGCGCCACGAGTCCGTAGGCGAGGGTCATGCCGACTGCGATGTGCGTTGTCGTCATCATCGACGGAGTCTACTCCGGGTACGGGAGCGAGAAAGAAAGCCGTTCGTCCGGTCAGTTGTTCGAGTGCGAGCGGTTGGTGGCAGAAATCGTCTCAGCGACCTCAGAGCGGTGGACTTCAATCGTGCGCGTCTCGCCTTCGGTCATGATTTCGACGGTCACCTTATCACCGGGCGTGTTACGGGTTTTGAACGTGGCGACGGCGACGAACACGTAGGCGAAGGCGACGATTGTCCCGAGGAAGTACGTCCCGACGACGAGCAAGGTGAGGTCTGGATTCCCCGTCGTCGCGCCGCTCCACCAGTAGGGATAGGCGAACTGGAAGATGGCGACGCCGATAAGCGCGAGCAAACTCCCCCCGAGAACACCACGCAGAGCGGCTTTCTCGGTCGGGAGCGCAATCACGATGCCGAGTAGAATGGCCGGAATGGCGACGCCTGCGAGCACCCCGGCGAGCTTTCGCGCGCCGAACACGCTCAGGCCAAGGGTCTCGAAGAGGCCCGTCGTCGCCATGGCAATCGCGGAGATGAGTCCGGCGGTCCCAAGGACGAGAAACAGCCCACCAGCGAGCACCCGGCGCGGGTCGCGCTCGGGGCGTTCTCGCTTGCTGTAGGCGTCTGCGATACTCTCCATGCCATTCCCTACCGGCGGAACGACAATAATGACACGTCAGACGGACGTATGACGGCCTCCGTGAGCACAGTCACCGACGGTTCCCAGCATAATATTTCGACGATTGTTGTAATGAATCTTTATTATTGTCGAACTGCCAGTGGTGACAATGCATTCGAAGCACGCGACAGCCACGACAGAAACACTCCCGCCAGACCTCGCCTCGCCACGCGCAAAGCTCATCTACCTCTACTTGCACCTCTACTTGCGAACCGAACGCGAGGCTACCATCGACGACCTCCACGAGGCACTCGACATGGCCAAAATCGCACTCTACCCGATTCTCCGAAAACTCATTCGGCGGGGCTACGTCGAACACGAGGGTAGTGACTACCGATTCCTCGCCTGATTACCGCCGCGTCACCCGCACCGAAACGCCATTTTTTGGCCGCAGTGTAATCGCCGGGTCGAGTTTCAGCGGGCGGTCCGACACGGCTTCGATGTCGAACTGTTGGAGAATCGTCGCCAGCACGAACTTCGCTTCGAGCATGGCAAAGCGATCCCCGATACACCGGCGCGGGCCACCCCCGAAGGGGAAGTAGGCGAACGCCGGAAGCTGCTGCTCGAAGGCAGGCGTCCAGCGGTCGGGCCGGAAGCTTCTCGGGTCGGGGAAAAAGCGCGGGTCGCGGTGGAGCACCCACTGGTGCATCCCGATGGTCGCACCTGGCGGGATGGGGTAGCCGCCGATTTCGTCGGCCGCGATGGGTTCGCGCAGCAGGCCGTACACCGGCGGATAGAGGCGCATCGACTCTTTCAACACCCGGTCGGTGAGTTCCATGTGTGGAATGTCCGCCATCGTCGGGGGCTGGCCCTCCAGTTCGTCGAGTTCGGCGTGGAGATCAGCGAGAACGGCAGGATTGCGGGTGAGCAGGTCGAACGAATACGAGAGCGCGAGCGCCGTCGTCTCGTGGCCAGCGAGCACGAGCGTCAACACCTCGTCGCGGAGGTTGTCTGAGGGAACTCCGGCGTCGAGGAGGCGCGACACCACGTCGTCTGCGCCGTCTCGCTCACCTGCCTGTCGCTCGCGGATGATGTTCGCCACGACGGCGTCGAGCGCCTTCGCCGCGCGGTGAAACTCGATGTTGCCGGGCGTCGGAACCCAATCGGGCACTTCAACCGGGAGTCGCGAGGAGCGACGGAACTGCTCCATCACGGTTTCGAGGGCCGCGCCGATTTCGACCGACTCCTTGCGAATATCCACCGAGAACAGGGCGTCCGCGACGATTTCCAAGGTCAGTCGCATCATGTCGTCGTGGATGTCACGCACCTCGCCGTCTCGCCACTCGTCGGTGAGGCGGGTGGTGTAGGCGGTCATCGTCTCCGCAAACGCCGCAATTCTCGTCGGATGGAACGCCGGTTCGAGACGGTGGCGCTGTTCGCGCCAAGTCGCGCCTTCGCTGTTCAGCAAACCCTGTCCGAGCAAGCGGAGTTGGTACTGGAACAAGTCGCCTTTGACGTAATTCTGGTTGTTCTCGACGAGGACGTACTTGATGTATTCGGGATGGTTCAACTGGTAGAAGGGGCGTCTGCCGAATTCCAGATAGACGATGTCGCCATAGGAACGCGCTGCGTGCGTCATGTAGCCGAGTGGGTCGTGGCCGAACTGGAGGCCGTTTCCAACCATCGGAAAGCCAGTCGGCCCGGGCGGCCGTCTCGTGGGCGTTTCGACGAGAGACATGGCTCAGATACGCGAAGAAACCGCATCACTCTTTCTCGGGTGAGTCGGCGACAGTTACGCTGAGTGAGGAAACTCAGGCGAATCGATCCGGTTGAATTCAGCCGAGCGGTGCTGATGAGAACACGTATCAACCACAGTTTCCACTCGAAATCGACGCGATATGTAGAATAGTTACCACAAAGCATTTTCCAAGGTGGGTGTAATAGTGGTTCGATTGTTGATATGAATCGTCGTGCCATCTGGATAGTTCTGTCCCTGCTGCTACTCGGTGGTGGGCTTATCGTCGGAGCGGGGAACCAGCAGAACATCCAGACGTGTCACGACACCTATGACGATGACCCCTCTCAGGTTGTTGAGTGCGAGGATTCCTTCACGGACGTGGTGCACTATGGGTCGTTGTTCAGTGTCTCTATCGGCGTTTTTGGCGTTCTCTGGAGTCTGCGAACCCGTGCGAATTGAGAGTACCACCCGCAAAAAATCCAGTCTGTCATTCGTAGTCGTATCTGAATTCGTTCTGTTCAATGAAATCCGATAACGCCGAGATAACAGAACATACGGCGCTTCTCAGACCCGCCGCGTCAGCATATCGAGGATGTCGTGACGAATATCCCGAAGGCGGTCTACCGTGTTCGCCCCGTCTGCGAGCACGGGATAGGACACGTCTAACGACTGGTAGAGATAGTCGTGGAACTTGCCGCTGTCGGTGCGGCGAATCCCGAATTGAATCCCCGACTGCATCTCCTTTTGGCGCTCGGTGAGCAACGATTTGATGTTCCGCTCGAGGTCGCCAAGGCGTTCCCACGCCGCGTGGAGGTCTGCGTACGACCGCCGGTAGAGTGGCTCTGCGGTCACGTCATCGAGTTCGGTTTCTACGTTGGCGAGCAAGGTGGTCGCTGCTTCGAGGTCTTCGAGTTCCGTATCGAGCGTCCCGAGCATCGCGTCGCGCTGGGTGCACGCGAACTCGGCTTGCTGGATGAGCGCCTGTTTGAGCTGTGGGGTGAGCTGTGTGCCGTGGCTCACCGCCCGGGCGAGTTCGTCGCCGAACTCGAGTGCCATGTGGACTTCGAGTGGCTCGTCGTACTCCTCTGCGAAGTGTGGAACCGCCATCACCGTCTGTTCGAACGCCTCTCGCACCTCCTTTATCGACTGGTCTGCAGTCTGCACGTTTGCGACCGTCATCCCGCCGGTTTGCACTTGCGTCATCACCTGCGAGGCGCTGATGCCCGTGACGCGCCGAAGGAATCGCGCGTAGGCATCGCGTTCTGCGCGGGTACGCGACACCTCTGTGGTACAGATGCTCCGTGCTTGTCCGAGATAGAGGACGGTGGCGACGAGCGCGAGTGTGAACAGTCCAACGCCGACGTAGAGATACAACTCGCTCAACTGCGCCGCGCCAGCACACTCGAATGCCTGGCACCAATCTGCCCCCTCCATCTGCGGACTGCGTGTGTAGACCGCGCTTGCGGTCGCCCCCATCGAAACCATGTTGATGTATGTCACGGTCTACGAGTGCATAATGATTATGTCAGCGGCGTCTCTTGTCGGCGTGCTCAGCCGACACCGGTTCTGTCACTCTGTGTGATCAGTTAATCCCCACTCTTCTGCGCGGGCGGTGGCCTCTGCACGTGCCTGTTGCTGGATAGCCTCGATTTTCGCCTTGTCTGCGAGAAACGCCTCCACGGCACCCGGTTCGTCTGCTTCCTCCGACGACGCAGTGAGACGGGCCTGCGGCGCAGCGGCTCTCGTTCTCGCCGCGAGATCTGCGTCGCCTGCGAGACGCTCTGCGGGCATCCCCGGTGGGACGGTCAGCGCCTCGTTATCGTGGACGGCTGTAAGCGTCTCGCTGCTGAGCGAAAACAGCGAGACGCTGTAGGGGCCCCGGGACGGTGAGGTCGGCAAGCGCCGCCGGGCCGCCGCGGTCTGTCCCCTTGTGGTAGGCAAGCATTGGAATGCCTGCCTCGAAGGTCACCACGCCGCGGCAGTCCTCGTTGAGCAACAGCGAGTCCTGTGGGACGAGGACGGCGTAGCCGGTGAGTTCGCGGGAGAGCGCCGTCTCGAACGTGGCTCCAGGGCTTGGGACGACGCGCGATTTTTCGAGGGTGCCTCGGGGCAGTTTCATGGCGATTTTGGAATCACCGCACTGCGAAAGCGGTCTGCCACCGCGCCCGACTCGCCCGCCCGCACGTCGATGGTTGCTGCGGCGGTGCGGTAGGCGTCGGCCGCCGTTGACTCCGGCGCGTGGGCGAGCAGTGGTTTTCCGGCGCGTCGCGCGGCGCGGGCGTGTTCGCTCGCGGGGACGGTGGCGAGCGTCGGCCCGTCGAAGTAGCGTTCTGCCTGCTCGGTGATGCGGTCGATGCCCGCTTCGTCGCGCACCTTGTTGAACAGGACGCCTGCCGTGCCCGTGCTGTACGACCGAGCGTACTCTTGGACCTTGAGGGCGTCAGAGAGCGCCGGAATCGTCGGTTCGAGTACGACGATGATGCGGTCTGCGAGCACGATTGGCAGGACGGCGCTCTTGCTGTCGAGGGCAGCAGGTGAGTCGAGCAAGAGCACGTCCGTGTCAGCGGCGAGTTCCGCGACGGCGTGTCTGAGGCGGGCGGGGTCTGCGGCCTTGAAATCAGTGAGGCTCGTGCCACAGGGGACGACCTTCATCCCGAACTGTTCGTAGACGGCAGCAGAGACGGGCGCGGGGTCGTCGCTCAACAACACGTCGTGAAGCGTGGTGTCGACATCCGCGAGTCCGGCGTGGAACAAGAGATTCGCCATCCCCGTGTCTGCGGCAACAACCGTGACGTCGTACTCGGTGGCAAGCGCCATCCCGAGGGCCAACGTACTCGTCGTCTTTCCCATCCCGCCTTTTCCGCTTGCGATGGCAAACGCCATCCCGAGGGCCAACGTACTCGTCGTCTTTCCCGTCCCGCCTTTTCCGCTTGCGATGACAAACGCCTCGACCATTAGCCCTACTTGTGACGGTATGGTGAATAAAAGTTCACAGTTTGCGGACAGGTCGAGACAGCGTTCGACTGGCGTGGCGAGTTCGCGTGGCTCACCGAAGCAACTGTTTGAGCGGCGGAATTCCGCTTCGGTTGACCGCTTGGAAGCGTTCGCGCGCAGACGAGCGTGCTTCGCGGAGTTCGCGCGAGGACACCGCGCCACCTTTTGCGCGCGCGCGACACAGCGTGTAGAGTTCGTCTACGGCGCGTTGATAGTCGATGACGCGTTTGGCACAAGCGAAAGCAGCGCGCACGGCCTCGGGGTCGTGTGGCTGTGAAAGGACGGCACTGAACTCATCGCGTGGGGTGTCGTCGTTGGCAATTGCAATGAGCGGGATGTCCACTGTGGACGCAAACGCCGTGACACCCGGAATCGAAAGCGAGGCGAAAAACACGTCCGGGGCGGCCACGTTGCTGGCTGCATCGACCGACGAAACGCGGTGGACGGTGTGGTCAGCGAGTGCCTCGGCTACGGCATTACTGACCGAAGCTTCAGCAAGAATGACCACGTTCACAACACTACCACTCTCTGAAGTATCATAGATGTTTTGGGAATGATATTCGAGTTATAACAACGCAGTTATATTACTGAGATAAGCAAACTGCGAGGCGATTTTCGAGAGAGACACGTGGTGAAAGAACCTCCACAAAGCTCGAAAAAGTGGTGCGCACCTCGAACGGATAAACCACATAGTACGATAGTAAATACACCGTGATCTTCGCGTGGCACGCGGAAACGTCGGTTAGGACAGCTGACCAGAACATTTTTACAGCCAGACTATATGTATTAGTTATAGAACTTTTCTGAGGTGACAGACCACCGATGGGTTTTGCCCGTGACGCGAACGCTGGCAGCCCGCGCCAGAAAACGTGCTACCGGCCGCTCGACGGCCGAAATGGGTATTTGAAACCGCCTCCCATTCGCAACCACCACCCTCCTCTGCCAACCATGACGCATGATTCAGACCCTGGCCCACAGAAGAACCGCACGCACGCAACAGAACGCATTTCGACCGGCATAGAGCGCCTCGACCACATCCTCAACGGCGGGCTCATCACGGAGCGAAGCTATCTCGTTCGCGGTGACCCGGGAACGGGAAAAACAATCCTTGGCCTCCACTTCCTCACACAGGGCGTCGAAAACGATGAAACCACACTGTTCATCAATCTTGAGGAGACGACCGAAGACATCGCCCAGAACGCAGCCGGGCTTGGCTTCGATGTAGAGGGCATCAACTTTCTCGATTTAAGCCCGAACTCAAAGTTCTTCGCAGACGACCAAGGCTACGATATTTTCGAGTCGAACGAAGTCGAGCGTGACCCGATGGTCGAGGCGATAACAGACCGCGTCGAAGAACTCGAACCAGACCGTGTGTTCGTCGACCCGATTACCCAGCTTCGCTACCTCTCGACCGACGAGTACCAGTTCCGGAAACAGGCACTGTCGTTCATGCGCCTTCTCAGTGAGTACGGCGCAACCGTCCTGTTTACGACACAAGCGACGGAGAATGCACCCGACGAAGACCTCCAGTTCATGAGCGATGGAACCATCGAACTCGGCTACACCTCGACTGGACGCCGAATTAGCGTCCCGAAGTTTCGCGGGTCGTCCGTCAGAAATGGGAATCACTCGGTGCGACTGGATTCAGACGGACTCACCGTCTACCCCGAGATCAACCCGGAGAGCCACGACAAGTCGTTCGTCGATGAGAAGATTTCGGCGGGGATTCCCGAAGTGGACGAACTGCTCTACGGCGGGTTGAATCGCGGCACAGTCACCGTGATTAGCGGCCCGACGGGTGTCGGGAAAACAACGACGGGCACGCAGTTCATGAAAGAGGCCGCAGGCCGGGGCGAACGGTCGGTCATCTACCTCTTTGAAGAATCAGAAGCGACGTTCAAACAGCGCTCTGAAGCCATCAACACACCAGTCACGAAGATGTGTGAGCGGGGGTCGCTCAAAGTCGAAGAGATAGAGCCGCTCAAAGTCTCGCCACAGGAGTTCGCAGAACGAGTTCGTCACGAGGTCGAAGTCGAGGGCACGGATATCGTCATGATAGACGGGGTGGCTGGCTACAAACTCAGCCTTCAGGGCGAGGAAGACGAACTCATCACGCACCTGCACTCGCTCAACAAGTACCTGAAAAACATGGGCGTGACCGTCATCCTCATCGATGAGGTGGCGAGCGTGACCGGAGAGTTCCAGGCGACGAACGTCGGCATCAGCTATCTCGCAGATAACATCGTCTTCTTCCGACACCTCGAGTTCGAAGGGGAGATGCGGAAGGTCATCGGCGTGTTGAAGATGCGCACCAGTAACTTCGAGCGAACGCTTCGCGAATTCGAGATTACGAAGTACGGTATCACCGTTGGAGACCCGCTCACAGACTTGCGCGGCATCCTCAGCGGTTCTCCGGAATGGGACGTCAGACCGGAGCACCGGAGCAATGACTGAACAACGAGTGGCGTCTATAGCCAGCGACGTCATCTCGACGCCGACGCTGTTGTTGCTCGTAGAGAGCGACCGGAATCGAGAGCTCCTCGCAAACCAGTTTTCTGACGTTGCTATCCAAACGCACGCAGACGACCCATTTTCCGACCCGACGTTTGATCTCTGTCTGGTAGATCTGCGGTCGTTTCGACGGTATCGCGAGCAGCTCGAAGCACACAAGGAAGCGACTGAACCGACCTTTCTGCCGTACTTGCTGCTCACCGGTACGCACTCGCCAGACGACCTCTCCTCTGCAGTCACAGACGTTGTAGACGAGGTGATACAGCGCCCAGTGAGCAAAACCGCACTCACCGCTCGTGTCGAGAATCTCCTCGAACGGCGCGCGCTTTCGCTCGAACTCACGCGGCAGAAAAAACAGAGCGAACAGCGGTTCAAAACGTTGTTCCACGCCTCACCAGACCCCATTATCGTCGGGACGGCCGATGGAATCGTAACGGAGGTGAACAACGCGTTCACCACCACCTTCGACGTCGAGGCGTCAGCAGTCAGGGGCGCGCCAATCTCAGCGCTCCACCTCTCGCCTCCCGCGTCTGTCGAACGATTCCACCGACAGATGACTGGCGAGGAGTCAGATACGATGACGGTCGAGTGGGAACCCGAAAGCGGCGCGCGACTCGTGACGGAGGTGCGCACCGACAGCATCACCGACCTCGGCACGGAAACAGAGCGGATTGGTATCTTCAGAGATATCACGGAGCGAATCGAGAAACAGGAGAACCTCGAACGCCAGAACGAACGGCTCGAAACGTTCGCTGATACGATTGCCCACGACCTGCGAAACCCACTCGCCATCGCTATGGGACAGCTCTCGCTCGCCCGGGAGGTCGGCGGCGAGGAGCATCTCGATTCGGTCGAGAGTGCCCACCTGCGAATGAAGCAGTTGATAGACGAGTTGCTCACGCTTGCAAAACAGGGACGAACCGTGCTCGACCCGGACGAGGTCGCGCTTCGACGGGCGGTCGAAACGGCGTGGTCGCACGTCGAGTCACACGAGGCGACGCTGACCGTGGACGTAGACCACTTCACGACGCTGTTGGCTGATGAGGGTCGGCTGTACGAACTGTTCGAGAACCTCTTTCGAAACGCCATCGAACACGGCGGTGAGACGGTGGCAGTTCGCGTCGGCTCACTCGTAGACGAGGCCGGGTTTTACGTCGAAGACAACGGACCGGGAATCCCCCTAAATCGCAGAGACGAAGTGTTCGAAGCCGGGTACACCGACGGCGCTGACGGAACCGGACTCGGGTTGTCAATCGTACAGCAAATCGTTGAGGGGCACGACTGGGATATTTCGATTCGAGAGGGGGCGTCTGGGGGGGCGCGATTCGAAATCACGGGGATACAGTCTGCGTAATTTCATCGGCTGGTTCTCGCAGCATCGATTGAGACAGATAATTGGGGAAATATGTGTCAATGAAACACGTATTCGGCCATTAGGGATAAGAAGGGCTACGTGATACTGTGTAGTAATGCACGACCTGACTGGTTTCCAGCGTGACCTGTTGTACGTGATTGCAGGCAAAGACGAACCGCATGGCCTCGCCATCAAAGAAGAACTCGAATCCTACTACGAAAAGGAGATTCACCACGGGCGACTCTACCCGAATCTCGACACCCTCGTCGACAAGGGCCTCGTCGAAAAGGGCGAACTCGACCGCCGGACGAACTTCTACACGCTCACGCGTCGCGGTCGCCGCGAAATCGAAGCGCGCAAAGAGTGGGAAAAGCAGTACTTAGACGACGTCCTCAAGGCGACGGCGTAACACCACCACCTTCCTCCCGTTTTTCAGCCAACAGTACTACTGAGACACGTCTTTTTACATCTTGTCCAAGTCTTGATTAAACAACCAACATATAGAATAATATATAATAACGTGTGAGAACAGTAAGGTGTATGGTAAACAACTCTCGTCGTCGTTTTCTCAAAGCGAGTGGCCTTCTCGTGGGTGGGATTGCCGCCAGTCCAACCGTTTCCGCTACGGAGTCAGCCAACCGGTTTATCGTCGAAACAAAACACCTGCGCGACCAGCAGCTCGCCGCGTCGGCTGTAAGCGTCGTCCACGACCTAGGCGACCTTGACTACGCCGTTGTCTCGGGAACGAAGTCGGCGGTCGCTGCCCTCGGAGTCTCCTTTGCACCCGACCTCGTTTACGAACTCGACATTCCCGCGAGCGCGACCGAAACCGTAGACGAACCCGGCTACGCAATTCAGTGGGACAAGCACGTACAGAACATCCCCGCCGTCCACGACGTGACGCGCGGTGAGGGCACGCGCGTTGCGGTCATCGACTCTGGCGTCTCTGCAGACCACCCTGACCTCCAACATGCGGTCAACACCGACCTCTCGCGGAACTTCACTGGCGACGGCTACGGCGCAGGTCGCGCCATCGGTGGCGGTCACGGCACGCACGTCGCGGGCATCATCGCCGCGAACGACCAGAACGACGAAGGCGTGACCGGCAGCGCCCCAGCCACCGAAATCATCGACTGTCGCGTGTTCTCGACCGGCCCCTCCGCGAGTTTCGGCGACATCCTCGCCGCGCTCGTGTACGCGGGACAGATTGGCTGTGACGCGGCGAACATGAGCCTCGGCGCGTACCCAGTTTCTCGAAGCGCAAACGGCCAATTCTACGGCAAAGTGCTCAACCGAACCACCGCCTACGTGAGCAACCAACTCGGCACGCTCATCGTGGCGTCGTCGGGCAACGACGGCGCAGACCTCCAACACGACAGCAACGCCATCAGCCTGCCAAACGAGGCGGCAAACGTCATGAGCATCAGCGCGACCGGCCCCGTTGGCTACCTGTGGGGTGACGACGGCCTGCGAGAAGCGTTCGATTCGCCTGCGTTCTACACCAACTACGGTACGAACGCGGTCGACCTCGGCGCACCCGGCGGCGACGCGGACGTAGACGCCATCGACACCGGCGTCCCGTGGTTCTACGACCTCGTGTACAACACCTACGCCATCCCGACCTACGACGAAGCCACGGACTCCTTTAACATCCAAAACACCTACTCGTGGCTCGCCGGGACGAGCATGGCCGCCCCGCAGGTCGCTGCCGCCGCCGCACTCGTCAAAAGCGTGAATCCAGACTACTCTGCCGGTCAGGTTCGAAACGTCCTCGAACGCACCGCAAGCGTTCCAGAGGGCTACGGCAAGGAGTACTACGGCGCAGGGTTCGTCGACCCGCTCGCTGCGGTGTTGGACTGAACAAGAACTACTAACTGCGTTTTTGACCGTCCGTTGGGTGTGTCTCTCAACGATGTTGGTCTGTTCGTCGTCACTTTCGACCCGAGCGCGGAGTGTCTACTGGGAGGTGGCGAGAACAGGAATTCGCGCTCCCCGATTTGAACGAAGTGAGACGGTCTCGTTCGCTTCGCTCACGAGCTGCGACTCACAGGCACAAAATCGGTCGGGTGCACTTTTCACTGCTCACGTTGTTCGCAGGAAAGGTTCGCGCTCCCCGATTTGAAGCCAGTCGCTCCCTGCAGTCGCTCCTTTTTCAAATCGGGTCGAGAAGTCCCTCACATTCAACACCGATTCGCTGCGCTCACGGGTGTTGAAGTTCAGTCCGCTCTCCCCGATTTGAACGGGGGACCAGTCGATCTACAGTCGACTGCTCTACCAGGCTGAGCTAAGAGCGGATACAATACAACGTAGGACGATTGTGCGACTTAAGAATTATTATTCGCACCCGGCGTGCGGATGCCGGGCAGACGACAGTCGTCAGACTGGTAGGAAAGTTAATATGCGTGGGAGACAACCCGTAAGACGATTGCAGAGATGAGCAAAATCACGTTTCGGGCAGACGATGACCTCGTGCGACGCTTAGAGGAGTTCGACTCCTCGAAGAGCGAGGTCATGCGCGAGGCGCTCAGGCAGTACCTCGACGCGAGTCCGACGCCCGAACCCGAGGCGTCTGCCGACAGCCTCGACGCGCTCGTCGCAGAGCGCGTGGACGCGCTCATCTCAGAACGACTCGACACGCTCATTGACGCCCGCCTTGGCGCGCACGGTCAGCGTGCACAGGACGTAAACGTCACCATCTCGCTCGAAGGCGACGGGGTACGCGCTCGCGAGACGGTACGTAAGACATCGGAGTCAGCGCCCCGCGAACAGCCGGAGAACGCGTGTGTCCAATGTGGTGAATCGCTCAACGGCGACCACGTGTATTGTCCAAACTGCGGTGAAAAAGCGACCCATCGCGTGTTCTGTGAGTGCGGCGATGAGGTGCGTTCAGACTGGGCGTTCTGCCCGAGCTGTGGCCGTCGGACACCGGCAGCGGACGTACTTGACCGACCGTAAACGCCGGACGAAAGCAAATTTTTGGGCGAGTGTCTTACAATCGCCACAACATTTATAACCCTTCAATTAGTGCATACTTCTGCGTAAGACGGTTGTCTTACAGACCGCCAAAGTAGGGGTGGAACGGTGCGACCTCTCTCGGTTTTGGTGTGTAAGACAAGTATGCGGGTGACCTGCATACGTACATCTTACAAAGGGGATATACCATGGAGCGTGTGACACTACGGATTCCAAAGCAGCAGATCGAGGAAGTTGAGCGAATGGTCGAAACGGGAGAGTTCCCGAATCGCAGTGAGGCCATTCGGTCGGCAGTCCGCGAAATGCTCAACGAACAGACAGAGGGCCGCGAGCCCACGAGCAAAAAGCGCAACTGGGCGAGGGTCTAACAATGCAAGACATCGTTCAATCAGCGCTTGAAAACTCGGAAGCAGAACAGCGAAAGATGTCCGACGCCTCGTCCACTGGTGACGAGTTTGGCGACCCACGAATCGTCATCGTCGGCGCGGGTGGTGCCGGTAACAACACCATCAACCGTCTGTACAACATCGGTGTCGAGGGCGCAGACACAATCGCCATCAACACCGACAAACAACACCTCAAGATGATTGAGGCGGACACCAAGATTCTCGTCGGCAAGTCGCTGACCCAAGGGCTTGGTGCCGGTGGCGACCCATCGATGGGCGAACGCGCAACCGAGATGGCCCAGGGGACCATCAAGGAAGTGCTCGGCGAGGCAGACCTCGTGTTCGTCACGGCAGGGATGGGTGGCGGGACGGGGACCGGTGCGGCACCCGTCGTCGCCAAAATCGCAAAAGAGCAAGGCGCAATCGTCGTCGGCATGGTCTCGACACCGTTCAACGTCGAGCGTGCCCGCACGGTGAAAGCAGAAGAGGGCCTCGAAAAGCTCCGCAACGCCGCGGACTCCATCATCGTCCTCGACAACAACCGCCTGCTCGACTACGTCCCGAACCTCCCAATCGGCAAGGCGTTCTCGGTCATGGACCAGATCATCGCCGAAACCGTAAAGGGCATCTCGGAGACGATTACCCAGCCGTCGCTCATCAACCTTGACTACGCCGACATGACCGCCATCATGAACCAAGGCGGCGTCGCCGTGATGCTCGTTGGTGAGACCCAAGACAAGAACAAGACCGAAGAAGTGGTGCGCGACGCGATGAACCACCCGCTGCTCGACGTGGACTACCGCGGCGCATCGGGTGGCCTCGTCCACATCACTGGCGGCCCAGACCTCACACTCAAAGAGGCAGAGGGCATCGCCCAGAACATCACCGAACGGCTCGACGCCTCAGCGAACGTCATCTGGGGCGCGCGCATCCAAGAGGAGTACAAGGGCAAGGTTCGCGTCATGGCAATCATGACCGGCGTCCAGAGCGCCCAAATCCTCGGCCCATCGACGCAGAAACAGGCCAACCGCTCGCGCGCCAAACTCAACGAAGGTGGCGACGACAACGACGGCAACGGCATCAAGACGTTCGGTGCGCAGTCAGACGGCGGCCAGAACGAAGTCGAGAACAACAACGGCCTCGACGTCATCCGGTAAGACGTCGGACCCCATTCCAAGAACACCAGTTTTCATTTTTTTTTCGAACGACGAGCGACCCGCAATGTGACTCCGTTAGGAGTGCTCTCGTCGTGTCACCACAAACAGCATTGCGGTGACGACAGACACGGCGCTTCCGACCACGAGCGGCCAGAGCGGAATCGGCGGACCAGCACGAGGTGCCTCTCCGGGAACGAATGCGTCATTTCTGTACAGCGTAAGCCCCGGTGAAGCGACCGCAACGGAGAAATCCTCGTGGTCTGTGAGTGCGTCGTACCGTCGATAGTCCACCTCGTGAGCGAGAATTACGTACTCGACGCCGACCGCCGCGAGGCGTTCGCCAACGTCCTCGTCTGCGGGGTGTTCAAGGATGGCCGCCACCTCCCGGTGGGTTGGGTCGGTCGCCCGCGAGCGAACGTCACCGACTTCGAGATTCTCAGAGGCAACCACCGGTGTTTCGAAAAACAGGGGTGCGGGATTCGCGATACGACGGCCAGTCCACGAGAAGTCCATATACTGGTGCCACGGGAGAAAGAGCGTCCGCGAATCGTCGGACGCGCCGACGAGGTAGTCGTTGGTGATGTGCCACGACTCGGGGTACGTCGTAGTCTCGACTTGCCCCGAAAAGCCCCCGAACATCGGTGCGGCGTACGCGAGTGGCGCGACGAGCACCAAACAGATGCACACCGCACGAAGAACGCGGTGCCGAGACGGGAGCGTCGGACGTTGATAGGAGACTGTGTCGCTTCGCCTCCCACCTTGCGAGAGGAGGTGTGAGACCCCGCGACCCCCGAGGAACGCGTAGGCGAAACAGAGCAGCCCGACAAATTTTTGCGAATCGCGCATGCCGCGAAACAGCGGAAGCACGTCAGCGAGCGTGCGAAACAGGGGGTCAGACAGTGACGTGCTCACGCCGAGACTCAACACGAAGGCGACGACGCCACAGAGGGCGACTCCGCCCACGAGCGGATCATCACTGTCCGTGACCGTACCACGAACAGCGAGATACAGCAGCCCACAGAATAGGCCGAAAACCACCCACGACGGCAGTAGTGAAAACGCCGTCAGATAGCCGCCGCGCCAGAAGCCATACAGCATCGACACGGAGAGGGGAACGTTTCCGACGATCGTCCCCCCTGCGCTGAAAACGGTGAGGTCGACCTCCGAGATGGTCGTGAGGCGGGTTCCACCAGTCACCCCCGCGGCGAGCGCGGGAAAGAGCCAGTAGGCGTTTACGAGGAGTGCACCCGCAGCAAACGTCGTAATTCGACGGACGAGCAGTGGTCTGTGTTGGTGATGTCGGAGAACGTTCACTACGTGCGTGACGAACAGACAGCCGCCAGCCACGGCAACCAGAACGGTTGCGTGCGGGTCGAACACGCTCACGAGCGTCGTCCACCCAACGGCACCGAGGAGCGTCCGCCGTCTGCCGTCATCGAGATACTGGGAGAGCGAGACGACGGCGAGCGGGACGAATGCATAGCCGAGCAGGAAGTACCAGTGGCCCGCGAGCAGTCTGACGTACACGAACGGATTGAACGCGAAGAGCGTCCCCGCGAACAGCGCGGCCACACGGGGCTGGTTGGGACACGTCCGAACCATGCTCCACCCACCACACACCGGAAGCGAGACGAGTATTACCTTCTGGATGAGCCAGTCAGGTGCGACCAGCGCTGCGGCGTCGAGCACCGCGAGAAACGGCAATCGACCGTAGTACAGCGGCCCCTTGTTCAGCAGGCCGAACTTGAGGTAATCAGCCGTGGGCGCGAAAATCATATCCAGCGTGAGGAGGTAGCCGGCATCCAACAGCGGGTAGAACACGAGCAGGCTCAACAGGAGAAAATAGCCCACTGCGAAGGCGTCGTGGGACACGAGAGTCGCGAGTCGGACACGGATGCGTCGAGTGGGTGTCTCGTTCATAACCCTAATCGGTCTGGTTGTTCGCGCGAGCGCCACCGCTTTCTGAGCGCGTTCGAGACGAGCACGGACAACACAACGAGCCACGCACCCGCCCAGATGCGAACGACCCACGTTCTGAGTTCTCCACCAGTCCACCGAATCTCGTCGGGTTCGGCGTTCACGTAGCCGTTCGCCCAGCCGTAGGCGCGGAAGTGCTCTGCGTCCGCGGGACCGACCCACCGGTCGTCGTACGAGGTGGCCAACACCGTGACCGAGCGGTTGTCGAACGCGCCAAACCGCCAGTAGTCGAGGACGACGCCATCGGGATGGTCGTACGTGACGGCCGTTGCGCCATCTGGAACAACGGTTTCGAGGTCCTCCTCTGAGAGAAGGACGCCCGCGCCTTGACGATACGATTCGTTGTAAACGAGCGGTGCGTCGAGAACCGTCTCTGCGTCTCGGATGACCACATCCGCACCGACGGCGTCGGCTTCTGACTCGTTCAGGTTGACGGCGACGGCTGTGCCGAGCGTCTGATTGTCGTCGTAGCCGTCAACGACGACGCCGGGAATGTCGCCGCCGTTCGTCGTAAGCCCGGTTTGTCGCGGGTAACTCGCGCGTTCGAGCGAGACAGATTCGACGGTGACTTGTGGGGAGTCAGGTCGAATCCGCACCGAGAGCGTGTCACCCTGTGCGAGAACCGTCGTCGCCGATTCGTTGAGCAGGTGGCTCTCGCGGGCGACGAAGTTGTCCTGGGACTTACTCCCGTCGTACCAGTAGAGGAACACGGTCGCGTTCCCGGCCCCTTCGACCGTCAACTCATAGGGCTGGTCGGCTTCGACTGTAGTTGATTGGGCGAGTGGGTATGGGTCGCCCGACTCGGTCACCATCTCAACTGCGTGGTCACCCTCGTCAGTCTCGATGATGCGCGACTGGGTGCCGTTCTCCCCAGACCAGACCCACCAGCCGTCAAGGTCGTCGTCAAAGTCACCGTTCGCAATGCGGTTTTCGCCGTACGTTTCGACGGTGCCACGCGAGGTTGGGTAGTAGAGGCGGTGGAGGCCGTCGTACTCTTCGAAGCGCGACACGTCGCGTGCGCCGTCGACGCGGTAGACGGTGTAGTCGGCCGTCTCGAAGGCTATGTCGTAGCCGTCGCTTTCGGCGAGTCGCTCGCCGTAGTTCTCGCTACTTCCCCAGAGCCACGGCGCACCCCAGCGTTCGACGACGCGCGGCTGGCCGCGGTCGATGTCGCCGGGCGGGTCGGATTCGACAACGACGAACTTCACGCCCTGTTTGGCGAGTTGTGGTCGAACCGCTTCGGGGTCGCGGGCGAACTTTTCGAACAGCGTCGTGACGTACCCCGCGTTCTGAATCCCCTGTGCGATGCCGCCGCTTTTGAGGCCGACGTGGTCGGGGTAGGTGTGGCGCAGGCGGAGCTGTGAGGTGTAGCCGTAGGGCACCCACATCACGGTTCCATCGAGCTGGGCTGCGAGTTCGGCCTGCTCGTCGGGCACGTAGTAATCATCGCCGCGAACGTCCTGAAGGCCGAGTGCGCCCGCAGCGGGTGCGGCGTAGGCGACCAGCGAGAGCAAGACGACGCCGAGGACGACGGCGTTCGCCCGCGAAGGCGTCCCACCGTCAGTGAGCACGGGCCGCGTCGTTCGAGACGGTTGAGCGAGCGGGTGTGGCTCCGCGCGCGGGCCGACGAGCACCGTGTCCAAGCCAGCGCCGAACAGGAGGCTCATGCAGATGGTGAGTGGGTACTGGAGTTTCACCGGGTTTCTGAGCGACCACATCGGCGGGAACATCTCAAACAGCGGCGTCGTGAAGCCGTACTTCGTGAGCACCATGAACGAGACGATGAGCGACGCGATGGCGTAATACACCGTCAGTCGGCGCTGGCGGATGGCGAGCAGCGCGATGCCGGGGATGACCAGTCCGATCAACAATGCGGGGTCGTCGTTGTAGCCGAGTTGGTTCATCGCCATCACGCCGTGATTCCCCGCAAGTCGGACAACGGCGAGGACGCTCGCCTCGGTGTAGTTCCACATGAACGTGCTTTCGAGGACGCTCTGGCCGGAATCGAACCCGAGCGCCCGCTGGAGCATGTGGTGGACGCTGGGAAGTGAGAGAATCACGCCGAGGATGCCGGACACGCAGAGTTTGAGGATGGTGCGTGGCGACCATCGTGCGCGGTAGACGAGGTACGTCGCAAACGGCGCGACCATCCAGAAGCCGAGCCACGGACTGACCGTCGTCGCGCCGAACACCGCGCCCGCTTTGAGCGTCGCTTCCCACGAATCGCCGTCCACAATGGCGTACAGGTAGTGCAACAGCAACGGGAGAAACGCGAAGCCGATGAGCGCGGCGACCCCGCCGTTTACGAACTCGCCGATGGTGAGCGGGTTAATCGCGTAGACGAACGCGGCGAGGTGGAGAGCGGGAATTGATTCGACGAACCGTCGGCCGAAGACGAGGAAGGTGAGATAACCCACCGGGATGAACGCGAGAAACAGCAGGTTCTGTGCGAGGACGCCACCGACGGCAGTTATCGCCCCGAGGTAGGCGGGTAGGACGTGGTAGATGTACGAGTAGCCAAGCCCCTGATTGACCCAGACGGTGGTGAACTTCCTGAGTCCGTCCATACCGTAGAATGGGGCGAAATCCCCGAACGTGTACAGGTTCCCGAGGGTGATGCCACGGAGGAGTACGCCGTAGATGGCGAGGAAGCCGAGAAAGCACAGGCAGTGGCGCAGTCGGCTGTCATCGAGGCTTCGCGGGAGTGAAATCGGGCTATCGAGCGACATCTACAGGTATCCGAGGTCTTTGAGTTTCTGCTCTACGTGGGCGTCGTGTTCGACCACCCGTTCGACGTTGCGGTCGACCCGAACGTCTCTCCGTTGGGCGTTGTTCCCAAGCAAACCAGTGCTTTCTCCACGCATTCCCGTTGGAATGTCGATGCCGAAGCCGTCGAGAATCGTCGGAGCGATGTCGTAGAGTCGGGGGGAGTCAAACGACACGTCTTCGACGTCCGGCCCGCGCGCGGTGAGGATACCGTTCCGGCGGTGATGGGCCGTTTTGTGATGTCGCCAGTTGCCGTCGTACTCGAACAGCACGCCGGGTTTCACGATGTCGCTGATGCCGTAGTCGGTGTGCTTGATGACGAGGTCTGGCACGCGCACGTCCGCGTCGGGGTAGATGTTCTCGCCGTAGTACACCTCCTCGATGACGCGCTCGCCGTCTCTGTCAGTGACTTCGAGCAACTTACTGCGGATTTCGTCCGCAATCTGCTTGTTGCGTGTGTAGATGAGCGGTGCGAGAGCGACGGCGTCTGCCTCCCAGTCGATTTTGTCCTGTAAGCCCTCCAGCTTGCGGTTGCCGGGCATTTGCCGGGCGACTTTCCGCAGGAAGCTTTCGGGGAGCACATCGAGGACGAACCCGGAGAGGCGAAGCTTCTGCATGAGCGCTAGCGCGCGGTCGTAATCGAGTCCGACCACGCCAAAGAGGTCGCCGAGGTCGAACCCCGAGTCGTTGATGTGGATGTAGCCCTGTTCTTCGAGCCACGTGTTGAGGTAAAAGCGCCCCTTCGTGTAGCCAAACCCGTGGTCCGACATGAGCACCACATTCCACTCCTCGTCGAGTTGGTCGAGGAACCACGCGAGTTTTCCATCTACCTCTTCCCAGAACGCCTTTGCGACGGGCGAGTCCCACTCGGTGTGTTGCACCGTGTCGGTCAGGTACAGCGTCGTGTGGATGAAATCAGTTTTTTCGGTGAAGCCGAGCGCCGTCTGGAGCTTTTTCTCGACCGACGCGACCGCCCCGTCGATGTCGTCAGGGTCACGCGAGAGGTAGTACTCTGGGAGAATCGTGTACTCGTTGCGATTCAGCGTGCGTTCGAGGGTAGCGGGCCGGGTGTAGTCTTCCTGTTTCCCCGAAAAGGGGCCGCTTATCATCCAGCCGTCGATGTCCCGCGGCGGGTACGTCGTCGGCATGTTAATGATTGCGCTCTGGTGGCCGTGCTCACCGAGGTAATCCCAGAGTTCGCGCGTGGTGAACGACTCGTTCGTGACCGTCTTGAACTGCTGGTCTTCGAAGTCAGGTTCGACGAACGTGAACACGCCGAGGTCGCCCGGATTCATTCCCGTCGAGTACACCTTCCACGCGGGCATCGACAGCGGCGGGATACAGCTGTCGAGTTCCGTCCGCCGTTCGTCTGCGAACGACTTGATGGTCGGCAGGTCGTCGAGCCACGGGTCGAGGAGGTCCCACGTCGCGCCGTCAAGCCCGATGACGCAGACCTTCATGGTGTTACCTCGGCGATGGTGACTGCGCTTTCTTTCGATGCTGGGTCGGTGGTAATGGAGATGAGGTTCATTGGAATCAACTGCACTGGAGGGAAAGAGACAGCAACTGCTGCCTGCGCGGACGAAGAGAGGGAGGGTTGCGTGTGGAATGACACAGGCGCGGTTTCTCGGTGTTTTGTGTTACACATAACCGAGGTCCTCCAACCGCTGTTGGGCCATCCCCGAGACGCGAACGTCTGCGTGTTCGCCGTTTGGCCACGCGGGGAGCGCCTCGGTAAGCCGCCGTTCTACGACTTCGGGGAGGGTCGTCGGTTCCTCTGCGGGCAGGGCGAAGCCGACCGACTGGTCGTCGCCTTTCGAGACGGTGAGTTTCCAGCCGTCGAAGTAGGCAGCTTTCTTTTCGTGGCCGTATCGCGCGCTTTCGACGAGCGTGACGCGGTCTGTCGGGACGCCCGAGACGAGCGACGTGCCAGTCGTTTCGAGTGCCTCGTCTAACCCAGCACCGTCGAGCAAAGACGGTGTGAGGTCGATAAGCGAGGGCGTTCCGCCGTCAGGGAGTGCGAAATCGAAGCCATCGACCGCGAGCGGGACGCGCGTCAGCGATTCGTAGGGCGTTCCGCCGTGGTCGACGCAGTAGGCAGGCCGCGAGTCAGCGAAGTGGGCGGCGTCGAACGCCGTGTGCTCCCAGAACGCCTCGCCGTGGTCGCCAGTGACGACGAGCGCCACGTCGCCGTCAAGGCGTTCTTTCAGGTTGTAGAAAAGTCGGCCGAGTTCGTCATCGACGAAGGCGAGTGCCGCGCGGTAGAGCTGTTTTCGATTCGTTCTGTAGCGTCGTCCGTCGGGGCCAGCCTCGGCCGTCTCGGTGTAGTCCCACGTCTTGAGATTGGGAATCGACGCATCGACTTCGTACCGCCCCCAGTAGGGTGCGGGCGGGTCAACTGGCTCGTGAAGGTCTGCGAGATGAAGGTACGAAAACGTCTTCCCGGACTGTGCGTCCGCCCAGTCGAGATAGTCGTCTACGAGCGTGTCTGCCGGGGCGTCGTCGTAGAGTGCGTGGGTGGCAAATCGGCCGCCAAGAGCGAAAAACGGCATGTGAAACGCAAACCCGCCGTAGGTTTCGTAGCCCGCACTCCCGAACACGTCTGGCAGCGTTTCGCGGTCGTCAGGAAGTTTCGGCGGGATGACGAGGTCGGTCGCACCGGTGTCGGACTCGTCAGACTGTCGAATCGACCCATGTTCGTGGGGGTATTCGCCGGTCACGAGCGAGGTGACGGCGGGAAACGTCCACGGTGCGGGCGTGACGAGGTCGCCCCACAAGCGGTCTGCAAGAAATGGGCTGTCTTCTGCAGTCACGACATCTGCCCGAAGCGCATCAACCACGACGCAGACGACGTGGTCTGGCGCGTCCGCGCTGGGCGTGCGTTTGGGAAGCGACTGTTGGCGATTCCTGTACGCCCGATTTCCCTTCGCCGTCAGCACGCGGTTGTACGGGCCGACGAGTCGCCGCTTGAGGGCATCGGGCATCGATTCCAAGAGTTTCCGTTTGGCCGCATCCACGCCACTCGAAACGAGATGCGCGTCGTCGTCCGTCATTTTCCGTCTCCCCAGATGCACACCGCGGGGGTGGCGCAGTCGTCACAGACGACGGCGTCGTACCCCTTGTACGTCGACTGGTCGAGCGACCCGTCACACGTTGGCTCTGGACACGGTTCCGTTTCGAGTTCGGTGAGGACGTCTGTTTGTTCGAGGTGGGTTGTTTCGACCGACTGGGCGTCCACCACCGTCTGGTCAACGGTGAGTTCGGTCATGGCAGCACACGCTCCTCGATGATTTCGACCATCCGGTCTGCGGTATCACCGATGGTGTAGGCGTTTGCGGCCTCGGCGTTTTGCTGGGCCATCTCGTGGAGTCGGTCTGGGTCGTCCCACAGCGAACAGAGCTTCGCCGCCAGCGCCGAGGCGTCTCCGGGTGGGACGAACTCTGCGGCCCCGCCGGTTTCGACGGTTGAGGTGCGCATCCCGCCAACGTCGTAGCTCACGACTGGCGTGCCGTAGGTTTTTGCGAGTTGGAACACGCCGCTTACGCCCGTACAGGTGCGGTACGGCATGATGACGACCGAAGTTTGTTGCCAGACGTCGTCCATCTCGTCGTCCTCAACGTAGCCGTGGAAGTGAACGCCCGGCCGGTCGCCGTACGCTTTTTCGAGGTCTTGACGGTGGGTCGGAAAGCCGGGATGTGAGTCGCCCGCGATGTAGAGTTCCGCGTCCGGGATGGCTGCACGAACCTCAGAGAACGCCTCGACCACTGTCTCGATGTCCTTCGTCGGGCTGAGGTGGCCAAACACCATGATGCGGAACGGGTCGGGTATCTGTTGGACCCCGCCGTCCGCGCACGCGAACGTCCCGTGTGGGACGTGAAAGACGTCTTTCGAGTAGTAGCGGTCGGTGAGGATGTCGAGGTACTCTTCTGAGGTGACGGTCGAGGCGTCCCCGAGCAAGAGCAGTTGGGTCGCCGCTCGCGCACCGACCTGTTCTATGAGGCCGATGTTCTCGTCTATCATCTCCTCTTCGACGACTTCGAGTAGGTCGTGCATCGTCGTGATGACGTTCATGCCGTAGACGCGGCTGAGCAACGGCGGCAACAC